>NZ_CAJNKE010000409.1 GCF_905232215.1 Burkholderia sp. LMG 13014 | reverse complement strand
ATCGTTGAATCATTCCGGTTCGGAAGGGGCCTTGCCTGCTTCGACGAGCGCGCGCAGCGCGGCGGCATCGGCACGGGCGACCCGGCCGCGCGCGTCGGCCTTGACCGCGCCGCGCAGGTCGTCGCTCGCATAGAGCGCGAGGTGGATGCCGATTGCATCGACGTCGCGCCGCGGGCGCCACAGGAAACTGAGCGTCTCGACATCGGCGCGGCCTGCAAAGTGCCGCGTCTCGGATACGTCGTACTGGACGTTCTGGTTCAGCAGGTAGATCGCGACGTCCTTCGGGTTGTCGGTGAATGCCTGCAAGTGAATATCCGAATGCGCGTTCGCGGTGCCGTTCAGCACGGCACCCGTCACATAAGGATGGAACTCGGCGAGCCGGCGCATCCAGTCGAGCGCGACTTCGCGCAGGCGGCGCAGTTCGTCCGGCTGCGTGTCGCTCTGGAACAGGGCGAGGTACTCGTGCAGTTCTTCCTCGATCTGATCGTTATCCGGCAGCCATTCGCCGGCAACGCGCGTGTCGCCCAGCAACTGGCGCGCAGCCTTGCGTTTCGCGCCGGCATAGTCCAGGCCGTCCTCCGCGATCAGGCGGGCGGCGGATTGGGCGATTTCCTCGCGGACGCGCCGCGGGTCGAGAAGGGTTTTGCGAGACATGATCCGGCAATCATACTCGATCGCCGCAGGGCCCGAGCGCGGGTGCGGCGGCCTGCCGTACGGCGTACCGGCGCCGTTCGCGCGCAGCGTTCGGGCCGCCGGGCACGGCAGGCCGTCAGTTACAATAGTGATCTTTGTGTCGCGGCAAAGGCCGTTGGCCGGGCGCCGGCCGCACGGCCCGTCCGGTGCGCCGCACACACATCCTTTCCGAATCGACGGCGCCCGGCGGCGCGAAAGCATTCATCTATGCACATCCACATTCTTGGCATCTGCGGCACCTTCATGGGCGGTCTCGCCGTACTCGCGCGCGAGGCGGGCCACACGGTGACGGGTTGCGACGCGGGCGTCTATCCGCCGATGAGCACGCAGCTCGAGGCGCAGGGCATCACGCTGATCGAGGGCTACGGCGCAGAGCAGATCGACCTGAAACCGGACCTGTTCGTGATCGGCAACGTCGTCACGCGCGGCAACCCGCTGATGGAGGCGATCCTCGATCGCGGCCTGCCGTACGTGTCGGGCCCGCAGTGGCTCGGCGAGCACGTGCTGGCCGGCAAGTGGGTGCTCGCGGTCGCGGGCACGCACGGCAAGACGACCACGTCGTCGATGCTTGCGTGGCTGCTGGAAGACTCGGGCCTGAATCCGGGCTTCCTGATCGGCGGCGTGCCGCTGAACTTCGGCGTGTCGGCGCGGCTCACCGATTCGAGCTTCTTCGTGATCGAGGCCGACGAATACGACACCGCGTTCTTCGACAAGCGCTCGAAGTTCGTCCACTACCGGCCGCGCACCGCGGTGCTGAACAACCTTGAATTCGATCACGCCGACATCTTCCCGGATCTCGCTGCGATCGAGACGCAATTCCATCATCTCGTGCGCACCGTGCCCGGGGTTGGCCGGATCGTCACGAACGGCCGCTCGGACGCGCTCGAGCGCGTGCTGGCGCGCGGCTGCTGGAGCGAGGTCGAGCGCTTCGGCGTCGACGGCGGCTGGCAGGCGCTGCCGGCCGAGGACGGCGTGCCGGTCGACGAGCGCTTCGCGGTGTATTCGCACGCGGAACGCGTCGGCGAAGTCGCGTGGCAGGTGCAGGGCGATCACAACCGGATGAACGCGCTTGCGGCGATCGCGGCCGCGCGCCATGTGGGTGTGCCGCCCGCGCAGGCGGCCGAATCCCTCGCATCGTTCCGCAACGTGAAGCGCCGCATGGAAGTGCGCGGCAGCGTGGACGGCGTGACCGTCTACGACGACTTCGCGCACCATCCGACCGCGATCGACACCACGATCGCCGGCCTTCGTGCACGCATCGGCAGCGAGAATGCCCGCATCCTCGCCGTACTCGAGCCGCGCTCGAACACGATGAAGCTCGGCGTGATGAAGTCGCAATTGCCGGCGAGCCTGGCCGACGCCGATCTCGTGTTCGGCTATGGCGCGCCGACCGGGCGTGACGCGCTCGGCTGGAATCTGGCCGAGGCGCTGGCGCCGCTCGGCGACAAGGCGCACGCGTTCGATGATCTGCACCTGCTGGTGAAGTCCGTTGTCGCAGCCGCCCGCCCGGGCGACCACGTGCTCGTGATGAGCAACGGCGGCTTCGGCGGCGTGCACCAGAAGCTGCTCGATGCGCTCGGGAGCCGCACGTGATCCTCTACCTGCACGGCTTCCGGTCGTCGCCGGAATCGCAGAAGTCGCGCCAGCTCGCCGCGCGCATGGCCGAGCTCGGCCGCACCGACGAGTGGCGATGCCCGTCGCTGTCGGTGTCGCCGCTCGAAGCGATCGCGGTCGCGGAGGCCGAAGTGGCCGGCGCGCGCGACGTGACCGTCGTCGGCAGCTCGCTTGGCGGCTATTACGCCACCTGGCTGGCCGAAAAGCACGGCTGGAAGGCCGTACTGCTGAATCCGGCCATCGTGCCGCAGCGCGATCTCGAGCAGCACCTCGGCGAACAGCCGCTGTATCACGGCGGTGGCACGATCGTCGTCGAGCGCCGTCACCTGCATGAGCTCGATGCGCTGCGCGTGCCGGCGATCACGCGAGCCGAACGCTACTATCTGTTCGCGGCGACCGGTGACGAAGTGCTCGATTACCGCGAGATGCTGGCCCATTACCCGGGCGCTAAAACGCGCGTGATCGAAGGCAGCGATCACGGGATCAGCGAATTTGCCGACTATGTCGACGACGTTCTCGCCTTTTGCGACGGAAAGACGTCTTAAACCGGCCATGTGCCGATCGAATTCCCATCATCATGCGGCGCCGCCGACGCGGCGCCCGGCAGTCTGAACGAGAGTACTGAGTGAACGTTTTCTTCGAGGAATCGGGCAGTTTCAAGGCGGGCAGCGTGCTGTCGCGCCAGGGCGACGCGTTTCAGGTCGAGTTGCCCGGCGGGCGGCGGGCGAAGGTGCGCGCGAAAGACGTGCTGATCGAATTCGACAAGCCGGCCGCAGGCGAACTGATGCAGGAGGCCGACACGGCCGCGCAGCAGATCGATCTGGACTTCCTGTGGGAATGCGCGCCGGCCGACGAGTTCGCGTATACGGCGCTGGCCGCGGAATACTTCGGCGCGACGTACGGCCCGGTCGAGCGCGCGGCGCTGGTGCTGCGACTGCACGGCTCGCCCGTCTACTTCCGCCGCAAGGGGCGCGGCCAGTACCAGCGCGCGCCGGAAGAGCAGCTCAAGATGGCGCTCGCGTCGCTCGAGCGCAAGCGCCAGCAGGCGCTCGTCCAGGTGCAGTATGAAGAGGAACTGAAGGCCGGCAAGCTGCCGGACGCATTCGCGGGCAAGGTGCTCGGGCTGCTGACGCGGCCGGACAAGAACGCGATCGAATACAAGGCGATGGAAGCGGCGGCCGGCGCGCGCGGCGTGTCGCCGGCGCGGCTGATGCTCGACTGCGGCGGCATCGCGTCGCCGCGTGCGCTGCACGAGGCGCGCTTCCTCGCGGAGTTCTTCCCGCACGGCACGGGCTTTCCGGCCGTCTCGGTCGGCGCGCTGCCGGACGACCTGCCGCGCGCGGACGTTCAGGCGTTCTCGATCGACGACATCACCACGACCGAAATCGACGACGCGTTCTCGGTCGAGCACCTGTCCGACGGCCGTGTGCGGATCGGCGTGCACATCGCGGCGCCGGCGCTCGGCATCGTGCGCGGCGACGCGGTCGATGCGATCGCGCGCACCCGCCTGTCGACCGTCTACATGCCGGGCGACAAGATCACGATGCTGCCGGACGACGTCGTCGACGTGTTCACGCTGAAAGAGGGCGATTACCGCCCGGCGCTGTCGCTGTACATCATCGTCAACCGCGAAACGCAGGAGATCGTCGCGAACGAGACGCGCGCCGAGCTCGTGTTCGTGAAGAACAACCTGCGGCACAACCACCTCGACGAGCTCGTCAACGAAGAGACGCTCGCGGCCGGCACCGGCGACTATCCGCACAAGGACGACATCGCCGTGCTGTGGCCGCTCGCGCAGGCGCTGTTCGAGAAGCGCCAGGTTGCGCGCGCGGGCTACGGCCTGAAGCGCGAAGTACAGCGCAACACCGACTACAACTTCTACGTCGAAGGCGAGCACGTGTCGATCACGCCGCGCCGCCGCGGGTCGCCGCTCGACCTGATCGTGTCGGAGCTCGCGATTCTCGCGAACTCGACCTGGGGCGCGTTCCTGCACGACCACACGGTGCCGGGCATCTACCGCTCGCAGCGCGGCTTCGGCGCGCCGGGCCCGAAGCGCACGCGGATGCAGACGACGGCCGCGCCGCACGAAGGCCTCGGTGTGGCGCAGTACGCGTGGAGCACGTCGCCGCTGCGCCGCTACGTCGACCTCGTGAACCAGTGGCAACTGCTCGCGTGCGTGCAGCATGGCGTCACCGCGAAGCTCGCCGCACCATTCAAGCCGAAGGACGCCGACCTGTACGCAGTCGTGCAGGGCTTCGACGACACCTATACGGCCTACGCTGACTACCAGCGCCGGATGGAGTATTTCTGGTGCCTGCGCTGGCTCGCGCAGGAGCAGAAGAAGCACGTCGTCGCGAGCGTCGTGAAGGGCGACCTCGTGCGCCTCGAGGAAATTCCGCTGCTGCTGCACGTGCCGGGGCTCGGCGTGCATGCGCGCGGCACGCGCGTGCTGCTCGACGTGATGTCACTCGACGAATTGACGATCGAGGCGTCGGTGCGGTTGCTGAACGTGCTCGACGCGCCGACCGTGACGAGCGGCGATGCGGCCGAGGAAGAGGATGACGCCGAAGGCGGCGACGACACGCTGATCGACGTCGAAGACGCGACGGCCGAAACCGAGGCGGAAGCGCTGGCGGAAGCGGACGGCGCGGCGGCCGGTGAAGGCGGCGAAGCCGCGGGCGGCAACGCCAGCGAAGAGGGGCGCGCATCATGACCACGGCTGCGTCGACGAGCGGCGCCGACCGCTATGTCGTTTTCGGCAACCCGGTGGCGCACAGCAAGTCGCCGTTCATCCACTCGCAGTTCGCCGCGCAGACGGGCGAGCCGGTCGAATACGCGCACCGGCTCGCGCCGGTCGACGGTTTCGAGGCGGCCGTGCGGGCATTCGTCGCCGAAGGCGGGCGCGGCGCGAACGTGACGGTGCCGTTCAAGCTCGAAGCGCATGCACTCGCCGATACGCTGTCGCCGCGTGCGGCAGCGGCGGGCGCGGTGAATACGCTGCGCATCGACGCCGACGGCCGCATCCACGGCGACAACACCGACGGTGTCGGCCTCGTGCGCGACATCGAAGCGAATCTCGGCGTGTCGCTGGCGGGCGCACGCATCCTGCTGCTCGGCGCGGGTGGCGCGGCGCGTGGCGTCGTGCTGCCGCTGCTCGACCGCGCACCGCTGTCGATCACGATCGTGAACCGTACCGCGAGCAAGGCCGAGGCGCTCGTCGGCCAGTTC
>NZ_CAJNKE010000408.1 GCF_905232215.1 Burkholderia sp. LMG 13014 | reverse complement strand
AGCGCGTCGATGCGGTGACGCTGCGCTTCGACGGGCCTTCGGTCGAGCATGCGGTGCGCACGCTGAACAGCCTGTCGGCAATGTCGTTCATGCTGCGGTGATGTATGCCTTGACGATGCCGCAGGCGTGCGGCCGGTCAACGGACGGCAACAGGGCTCGCGGTCACGGCGAGCAGGAACGCTTCCATCGCCGCGACCAGCGCGAGCGGCGTCTCGTTCATCGGGTAGTGGCCCGCATTGCGCAGCACGTCGACGGTGGCGAGCGGGTAGCGCCGCAGGTACGTGCGGGCCATCAGCGCCGCGTCGAACGCCGGATCGTGCTCGCCGATCAGCACTTTCACCGGATGGAGGCCCGCGATCTCGTCGCTGAAATCCGTATCGGCCCACGCGCGGAAGTACGCGCCGAACGCCGGCGGCGACGAACGGGCTGCCGAATACGCCGCTTTCCACTCGACCCAGGCGGCGGGCAGCCGGCCGCCGGTGCTGCGATCGATGATGGTCCGGCGATCGGCGACATGGTCGGCGGCGCGTTCGAATAGCGCGCGTTTCTCCGCGTCGAACGGCAGGCCGCCGCACGGCACGGGCGTGATCGGCACCAGCGCGCGCACGCGCTCGGGCGCCATGACGGCGATTTTCTCGGCCGCCATCGCGCCCATCGAGTGGCCGACGACGCTGAAGGTCGCGAAACCGAGCGCGTCGGCCAGTGCAAGCGCGTCGGTGGCGATCTCGTCGATCGTGTAGTCGCCCGCTGCGTCGCGCAGGCGGCCGTAACCTCGGTAATCCATGAATACATAGCTGAAGTGCTCACGCGACAGCCACGCTTCGACGGGTTCGAATGCGTGGGCGTCGCCGAACCAGCCGGGCAGTACGAGAACAGGATGGGGGCCGTCCCCCACGCGATGAAACGTATTCGGCATGTCCGCTCCGATGCAGTGGTAATCCGGCCGATCAGGCCGACGGGTCTTGCGGCCGTCAGGTCGCGCAAGGGTGGAGCGGATCGTAAATCGAGCGAAGGAGACCCGCCTTCGATATCGGGTCATTGATGATGGAATTCGGGCCGTGAGAAATACGCTGCTAGATCCCTACGAAAACATTCCGCGAAGTGTTGTGGTGACCGCCAACGACTATGCGGCGGGCACGACGTTTCCGGAGCACGCGCACGGGCGCGGGCAATTCGCATTCGCGTCGCGCGGCACGATCAGCGTGTCGACGCCGCACGGGCGCTGGCTGGTGCCGCCACAGCGTGCGTGCTGGGTGCCGGCCGGCGTGCGCCACGAAATGACGATGACCGGGCCGGTCACGATGCTGAACACGTTCGTGTCCGGCGATGCCGCGCAGGAAGCGGGCCTGCCCGAGCAGTGCGGCGTGTATGGCGTATCGGCGCTGCTGCGGCAACTGATCGACGATGCGATCGACCTGCCGGCGCTGTACGACGTCGACGGGCGCGCGGGCAAGCTGATGTCGCTGCTGGTCGCGGAAATCGCGACGATGCCGCGCCTGTCGCTGCATGCACCGCTGCCGGCCGACGCACGGCTGGCGAAGGTGTGCCGGCACCTGCTCGCGTCGCCGTCGATCGCGGCCGATCTCGACCAGGTCGCCGCCGACGCAGGCGTGAGCCGCCGCACGTTCACGCGGCAGTTCCGCGCGCAGACGGGCGTGAGTTTTGCCGCATGGCGCCAGCAGGTCTGCATGCTCGCGGCGATCGCACGCCTGAGCGACGGGCAGCCGGTGACACGCGTCGCACTCGATCTCGGGTACGCGAGCGCAAGCGCGTTCACGTCCGCGTTTCGCCGCATTCTGGGCGATACGCCGAGCCGCTATCTGGAGATTCGGCGCTAACCGGAAGAAATCGGCGCACGCCACGCCCGTGCGCCGGTTGCCGCCAAAAAAATACGCGCCTGCCAACTTCGGTCAGACGCGTTTAAAGGCACTCGGTCAGAAAGAATGCGCGCACGGCCTGCCGGGCGGTGTCGCGCATTACATGCGTAATTGTTGCCTATTCCGATTCAATCTCGTTGACTCGTTGTGGATAGCGAAGAATACGCCGCATAACGCGCAAACGAAATCCCGCGCGGCTCACGACTCATGTGCGGTTGCAGCAGCACGCGTTCCAATCGTGCGTTCGATGGAGGAGCGGAAGCCGCTGGCTATGGGCGCCGGTGCTCGAAACCTGGCGCGATGCGCCGCAGCATCGAATGGTGCGCCGAAGCATGAAAAACGCCGCGTGGCGCGATGCCTGTTGGTATCGCGCCACGCGGCGGTACGTTAGCGGGCGAAGCCGGCGTGCGCCGGCACGCGCGTCACACGTCGAAGAACACGGTTTCGTCCGGCCCCTGCATGCGGATGTCGAAGCGGTAGACGACCGGGCGGCCCGGCTGCGCGTCGCGTTTCGCGACGAGCGTCGCGCGGCGCTCGGCCGGCACCGCGTTCAGCACGGGGTCGGCCGCGTTCGCGGCGGCTTCGTCGTCGAAGTACACGCGCGTGAACGCATGGGTGAGGATCCCGCGCATCATCACGGTCACGTTGATGTGCGGCGCTTCGTCCGCGGCGAGGCGGCCCGGCTTCACCGTCTCGACGACGAAGCGCTGCTGCGCATCGGTGCCGGTGCCGACTCGCGCGAAGCCCGTGAAGCCGGATTTCGCGATGTCGTCGCGCGACGCGGGGTAGCGGCCCGCGCCGTCCACCTGCGTGAATTCGAGCACCGCGTCGCCGACGACGTTGCCATCGCCGTCGAACACCTGGCCGACCAACAGCACGTGCTCGCCTTCGGCGTGTGCCGCGGCGATCGTCGGCGTGAACAGGCTTTTCAGATCGTAGTCGTATTGCTGCGGGCACAGGCCGTACGCGAAGTACGGGCCGACCGTCTGCGAAGGGGTTTGCTTCAGCGTCGTCATGGTTCAGCGCTCCATCGGGGTAGCGTCGCGGCCGCGCAGCACGATGTCGAATTCGTAGCCGAGCGCATAGCCTTCTTCGGTAATGTCCATCGAGAAGCGCGAGATCAGGCGATCGCGCGCGGCCTCGGGCGTGCCCTGGAAGATCGGGTCGTACGCGAGCAGCGGGTCGCCGGGGAAGTACATCTGCGTGACGAGACGCGAGCCGAAGTAATCGCCGAACAGCGAGAAATGGATGTGATTCGGGCGCCACGCGTTCGGATGGTTGCCCCACGGATACGCGCCGGGCTTGATCGTCAGGAAGCGGTAGCGGCCTTCGTCGTCGGTCAGGCAGCGGCCCGCGCCGAGGAAGTTCGGGTCGAGCGGCGCGTCGTGCTGGTCGACCTTGTGCACGTAGCGGCCGGCCGCGTTCGCCTGCCACACCTCGACGAGCGTGTTGCGCACGGGCTTGCCGCCTTCGTCGAGCACGCGGCCCGTGACGACCATGCGCTCGCCGAGCGGCTCGCCGTTCTTCACGGCGTTCTTCGTCAGGTCATGGTCGAGCGCGCCGAGATCTTCGGCGCCGTAGACGGGCGCGTACTGGTCGCGGAGCTTCTCCTTCAGCGGGATCAGCGGGCGGGTCGGGCCGCGCTTCACGGACGAGCGGTACTCGGGGTGGACATAGGCCGGATGCGACGGCCAGTCGCGTGGCGTGAGGATCTTGGGGGAATCCATCGGGCGTCTCCTGATAGGTATTTCGCGAAGGGATGGCACGACTTTAGCCAATCCGGAAAGTTATGCAAAATGACCTTTTTTCGCGAATCGTATAACCAGTCGTTATGTTTGGAGCGCCAATGAAAATTCCGCCGGACAGGATGCCTGTCCGGCGGAAAAAGCGATCGGGCTTCGCGTCGTCGGTGACGACCCCGTGCACGGCCCTCCAGCCAGCCCGTCGCTGCTTTTTTGTGTTGTCGTTCTTGTTGTTATCCGGTCTCCCTGAGCGCGCCTGTTATGCCTGACGGTCGGGATCGAACACGATTCCGTCGAATTCGAGTGACAGCGTGCCGCTGCGCAGCAGTGCGGCCGGCGTCGCGTCCCGGTCGGCACCGAGCACGTCGCTCACGTAGTCCGCGCAGAAGCCGCGCCGCGTCCGCAGGGTGAAGCGGTTGCCGAGCAGCGCGTCGATCCGCCGTTCTGCCGTTGAATGAAGCTGGCGCTGCGCATCGGCGGTCGGTGCCGCGACGCGACGGGCCAGTGCGATGCGCCCGCCGTCGGTACGGGCGACGAAGCGTGACAGCGGGGTGAGCTTCGTCCACGCAAACGCGGATTCGGCGATCACGGGCTCGTCGCCCGATGTGTCGACGACGATGCCGAAGCGATTGGCCCACGCACCCGTCGAGCCCGTCGTGCCGGCCGTGTCGCGCGGCGCATGGCCCGGCACGCGGATGAACACGAGATCCCCGACGTGCGCGCTGGCGGCCAGCGTGCGGACCGTGGCGAGCGGCATCGTGCGATCCGTGTCGCGGGCATCGCGCGGGGCGGTGTGATGCGATTCGTAGGCAGCGGTTTCGGTTCGGGTGGTCATTTCGGCTCCGTCGTTCAGTGACAGCACGGAGCGGATTATGCAGACAAGTATCCAAAAGTGTTCATCTGCATGCGAAGGTAGCCTAATATCTGACCTTGAGCATCATTTTTCGATACCAAAATGACCGAAACCGCCCAACTCATCGAAATGCTGAAGCGCCAGCTGAAGGCGCAGGGCATGACCTACCGCGACGTCGCGCGTGCGCTCGATGTTTCCGAGACCAGCGTGAAGCGGCTGTTTGCCAGCGGCCGCTTCACGCTGGAGCGCGTCGTGGAGATATCCCAGCTGCTCGGCTATACGCTGGCCGAGCTCGTGCAGGAGGCGTCCGCGTCGGCGCCGAGGCTGCGCGTACTGACCGAGCAGCAGGAGGCGCTGCTCGTGTCGGACGACAAGCTGCTGCTCGTTGCCGTCTGCGCGATCAACTACTGGACCGTGCAGGACATCGTGTCGGCCTATCAGGTGACGAAGGCCGAGTGCGTGAAATACCTGCTGATGCTCGACCGGATGAACGTCGTCGCGCTGTTGCCGGGCGACCGGATTCGCGTGCGCGTCGCACGTGATTTCGACTGGCTGCCGGGCGGGCCGATCCGACGTTACTTCCATGCGCACGCGCTCGGCGATTTCCTCGACAGCCGCTTCGACGGGGAAGGCGAGACGATGACGTTCTCGCAGGGGATGTTGACCGAGGCGGCTTCCGCGGAGCTCGAACTGGAGTTGCGCCGGCTGCGCAGCAAGGCGGCCGCGCTGCATGCGGAATCTTCGTCCGCACCGCTCGCGCAGAAGCGCGGCACCAGCTTGCTGATCGCGAAGCGGATGTGGGAGCCGGCCGGCTTCCAGGCGCTGCGGCGCAACGCGTGACACATCGTCGAGTGCTTGGGGCTATCCGGAAAGTTATGCAAAATGGCATTTCATCATCAATCGCATAACCACCCGTTATGAATAACCGTATCGCCGACGGCCGCGTCAAATTCCGGCACCTGCAGTGCTTTCTCGCGGTCGCGCAGCTGGGCGGTGTGCAGAAGGCGGCCGAAAGCCTGTCGATCACGCAGCCGGCCGTCTCGAAGACGATCGCCGAACTGGAGGCGATCCTCGGTGTG
>NZ_CAJNKE010000407.1 GCF_905232215.1 Burkholderia sp. LMG 13014 | reverse complement strand
CGGCGGGAAGCGGGGAGGCGGGGCATCGGGTGTCTCGGTGTCGTTGGCGTTGTGGAACAGCGCGGAAGAGTACGAACACGGGGCACCTGCACGCCGCGCGACCGTGTCGCGCGGCGCGGGTGCCGCTCAGTTCAGTTCGGCAATGCGATCACACGTTCATCAGCACCGATTTCAACTCGGTGTAATGCTCGATCGCAGCGGCGCCCATTTCGCGGCCGAAGCCCGACATCCGGTAGCCGCCGAACGGCAGCGCCGGATCGAGCGCGCTGTGGCAATTGACCCAGACCGAGCCCGAGCGGATCTTCGGGATCATCCGGTGCGCGGCCGACAGGTTGTTGGTCCAGATGCTCGCGCCGAGGCCGTAGCGCGTGTCGTTCGCGAGGCGGATTGCATCGTCGATCGTGTCGAACGGCATTGCGACCAGCACCGGCCCGAAGATTTCCTCCTGCACGAGCGGCCCTTTCTGGTCCACGTCGACGAGCACGGTCGGCTTCACGAAGAAGCCCGGGCCGTATGCTTCGCCGCCGCATGCGAGCTGCGCGCCCAGTTCGCGGCCGCGCTCGATGTAGCCGGCCACGCGTTGTTGCTGCTTCGCCGAAATCAGCGGGCCCATGTCGACGGACGGGTCGAGCGCGTTGCCGAGCTTCATGTTGCTCGCGATGCCCGCGATGTCGCCGACCACGCGATCGAAGTGCTTGCGCTGCACGTACAGGCGCGAGCCGGCGCAGCACACCTGGCCGTGATTGAAGAAGATCGCGGTGGCCGCGCCCGCGGCCGCGACGGCCGGGTCCGCATCGTCGAACACGATCGTCGGCGACTTGCCGCCGAGTTCGAGCGTCACGCGCGTCATCGATTCCATCGCGGCCTTGCCGATCAGCTTGCCGACTTCGGTCGAGCCCGTGAACGTCAGCTTGTCGACGTCGGGGTGATGCGCGAGCGCGGCGCCCGCTTCGGCGCCGGTGCCGGTGACGACGTTGAACACGCCGGCCGGATAACCGGCTTCCTGCACGAGCTCCGCGAGCCGCAGTACGGTGAGCGGCGTCTCGTCGGCGGGTTTCAGCACCATCGTACAACCCGTCGCGAGCGCGGGGCCGAGCTTCCAGCACGCGAGCAGCAGCGGGAAATTCCACGCGACGATCGCGCCGACCACGCCCACCGCCTCGCGCCGGATGAAGCCGTGGAACTGGCTGTCGGGCATCAGCGGCATCGACACGTCGACGGTTGCGCCTTCGATCTTGGTCGCCCAGCCGGCCATGTAGCGCAGGAAGTCGATCGCCAGCTGCACGTCCATCGCGCGCGCGATCTGCGCGCTCTTGCCGTTGTTCACGCATTCGAGTTCGGCGAACTGCTGCGCGTCGCGTTCGAGCAGATCCGCGAGACGCCACAGCAGGTTCTGCCGTTCGCGCGGCCGCATGCGGCTCCATGCGGAATCGTCGAACGCCTGGCGGGCGGCGCGCACCGCGCGATCGACGTCGGCCGCGCCGGATGCCGGCACGCGACACAGTTCGTCGCCGGTCGCGGGGTTGTGGACAGCCAGGGTGGCGCCGCTTTCGGCGCCGCGCCACGTCTCGCCGATCAGCATCGACGGCGTGCGTGCGATGAACGACTGGGTTTGCGGAAGTAACGACAACGTTGCCTGCATGGAAGCTCCTCGCTCATCGGGGTTCGGGTGTCGAGGCGAAAAGCAGCTTCCATACCAACGTTGACGCGGCGGCCCGCATGCGCGCCGCACACGCCATGTGGCGCGGGGCGCGCGGCGTGATGACCCGCGATCGCGCACCTGCCCGGCATCGCGCCGCGTTCGCTGCGCGCCGTCTCAATTTGAGAATCCGGGTGCAACGTGAGACGCGACATGCGGCACGCATGCTGCCGGCCACGACCGCCACACCGCGGCAAAGGCACGCGAATGCCGGTTTGGCGCGTCGGTTTGAATCGGGATTTTCCCGAGCGTTCGGCGGTAAAAGCGCGTGTTTTCCTTATGGCAAACCCGACGTCGGCAATTGGCACGGCCTGTGCTTGAAGAGCATGAGACAAGCGCCGTAGCGCTGCAGGCCGGACGATTCGAGACCCCACGTAAAGGAGCAGAGCCTTGTTCAAGACTTTCATTCGACGCAGCCGGCCGCCCCGCGCGGCCGCGGCCGTCGCCGCCGCCGGTGCGCTCGCGCTGGCCTCGGGCGCCGCGCAGGCCCAGGCCCAGACGCCGCGCGACGCTCACGCGATCCTGAGCCAGACATGCGCGGCCTGTCACGCGGCCGAGTCGAAGGATTCGTGGAGCCGCATCAGCCATCAGCGCAAGACGCCGGAAGGCTGGCTGATGACGATCGCGCGGATGCAGACGATGCACGGTCTCACGATCAGCGACGACGAGCGGCGCATTCTCGT
Source organism: Burkholderia sp. LMG 13014 (assembly GCF_905232215.1). Taxonomy (GTDB): domain Bacteria; phylum Pseudomonadota; class Gammaproteobacteria; order Burkholderiales; family Burkholderiaceae; genus Burkholderia. The sequence continues at coordinate 3,174 of NZ_CAJNKE010000407.1, read as the reverse complement.
GAAGTACCTGTCGGATACGCAGGGTCTCGCGCCGTCGGAGACGAAGGACTTCCGTTACGCGCCCGAGCGCCGCCTGAACACGCAGGAGACCGTCGGCAACGAGGAATTCAAGCAGATGTGCGCGCGTTGCCACTCGGCCGCGCGCCCGCTGCTGCAGCGCCGCCCGGTCGCCGAATGGGACAAGCTCGTGAACTTCCACCTCGGGCAGTGGCCGTCGATCGAGTATTCGGCGATGGGCCGCGACCGCGACTGGCTGAAGATCGCGCTCACCGACATCGCGCCGATGCTCGCGAAGGACTACCCGTACAACAGCAGCGCATGGGCCGCGTGGAAGCAGCACCATCCGCCCGCGACCGCGCTCGCCGGCACGTGGAGCTTCGGCGGCCACATGCCGGGCAAGGGCGATGCGTACGGCACGATGACCGTGAAGGGCGGCACGGGTGACCGCTTCGATGTCGAACTGAAGGGCCGCTTCGCGGACGGCAGCCCGCTCGTCGGCACCGGCACCGCGACGCTTTACACCGGCTACGAATGGCGTGCGAGCGTGAAGATCGGCGACACGACGATGCGTCAGGTGCTGATGGCGAGCGACGGCACGCTGCGCGGCCGGATGTTCGACGATGCGCACGACGAACGCGGCCTCGACTTCAACGCGGCGAAGCTCGGTAGCGCGCAGATCGTGGCGGTGCAGCCGGCTTACGTGAAGGCCGGCGAGGAGACCGACGTGACGATCGTCGGCGCGAACCTGCAGGGCACGCCCGCATTCGGCACCGGCGTGACGGTCGCATCGGTGCTCGAGCGCACGCCGCAATACGTGCGGGTGCGCGTGAAGGCCGCCGACGGCAGCGCGGCCGGCGCGCGCCGGGTGAGCGTCGGCGCCGCGCATGCGGACGGCTTCGCGGTCTATCGCGAGATCCACGACGTGAAGGTCGAACCCGACTACGCGGTCGCGCGCATCGGCGGCAACGGCGGTTCGACACCGAAGGTCGAAGGGCGTTTCGACGCGGTGGCATGGGGTGTCGATGGCGCGGGCAAGCCGTTCCGCATCGGCGTCGTGCCCGCGCAATGGTCGGTCACCCCGTTCGACGATCAGTCGAAGGGCGATCGCGACACGCAGTTCGCCGGCACGATGCAGGCGTCGACCGGCATCTTCACGCCGGGCAACGCGGGCCCGAACCCCGCGCGCCGGATGGGCACCAACAACACGGGCAACCTGAACGTCGTCGCGACGGTGACGGACGGCGCACGCACGGTGACGGGCACCGGGCACATGATCGTCGGCGTGCAGCGCTGGAACAACCCGCCGCTGCCCTGACCGATCCGCATCCCCGCGTGCCGGGCCGCGACGCGGCCCGGTCCGAATCCGACGAACGCAAGGAGAATCCGATGAGCGCCCTGTTGAACGTAGTTGAACGCAACGTGCACGAAGTGCGCGTCGACGACGAGCGCCTGATGTTTCATGTGCCGAGCAGCTCGCTGTTCGCGGCCGATCGCGTGACGGCCGACATCATCGACGCGCTGCGCGCGAGCAGCTGCACGGCCGACGAGCTGTTCGCGCGGCTGGCCGGCCGCTCGCCGCACGGCGAACTGGCCGAGACGCTCGGCGAGCTGATGGCCCTCGAGGTCGTCAGCGACGGCTCGCCGCTCACGCCCGAGATCGCGGTGAAGCGCGTCGAGCGCACCGCGATCGACACGGTCGTGCTGAACGTGAACACCGGCTGCAACCTGAGCTGCACGTATTGCTACAAGGAAGACCTCGACACGCCGTCCGCCGGGCGGCGGATGGACATCGACACCGCGAAGGCGTCGGTCGAGATGCTGCTGAAGGAATCGCCCGACCTGCCGCGCTACACGGTCGTGTTCTTCGGCGGCGAGCCGCTCAGCAACCGCAAGCTGATCGAGTGCATGGTCGAGTATTGCGAGCTGCGCTTCGGCGCGCTCGGCAAGCAGGTCGAGTTCGTGATGACGACCAACGCGACGCTGCTGACCGAGGAGATCGTCGACTGGCTCGACGCGCATCGCTTCGGGCTGTCGGTCAGCATCGACGGGCCGCGCTCGATCCACGACCTGAACCGCCGCACGGTCGGCGGCGCGGGCACCTACGACGTCGTGCGCCGCAAGGTCGAGATGCTGCTCAAGCGCTACCGCAGCCGCCCGGTCGGCGCGCGCGTGACGCTGACGAGCGGCGTGACCGACATCGAAGGCATCTGGGATCACCTGTTCAACGAACTCGGTTTCGCGGAAGTCGGCTTCGCGCCGGTCACGTCGGGGCAGCTCGATACGTTCAACCTGCAGACCGATGAACTCGCGCAGGTGTTCGCGAACATGAAGGCGCTCGGCCGGCGCTACCTGGCCGCCGCGCTCGAGAACCGCAACATCGGCTTCTCGAACCTGCACCAGCTGATCACCGATCTGCACGAAGGGCACAAGAAGTCGCTGCCGTGCGGCGCGGGGCTCAAGATGCTCGCAGTCGATCACAAGGGCGACCTGAACCTGTGCCACCGCTTCACCGGCTCCACGCTGCCGACCTTCGGCAACGTGCATGAGGGCGTCGCACAGGCGGAGCTCAACGACTTCCTGTCGCAACGCCTCGAGCGCAGCGGCACCGGCTGCGAAACCTGCCGGATCCGCAACCTGTGCTCGGGCGGCTGCTATCACGAGAGCTACGCGCGTTACGGCGACCCCACGCATCCGACCTACCACTACTGCGAGCTGATGCGCGACTGGATCGATTTCGGCATCGAGGTCTACAGCCGGATCATCGCCGGCAACCCGGCGTTCATCGACAACCACATCACTCCGCGCAAGGCGAACTGACATGAAACATCTGAAGCCGCTCAACAACAAGGCGAAAAAGCTCGAGGAGGCCGTGCAGCAGGATCGCCTCGAGGAAGTCGTCGCGATGACGTCCGTCGCGGGCTGCACGTCGACGACCGATCCCGGCTGGGAAACGGACGTGTTCGGCGGGGTCGCGTCGCTGTGCCAGCCGATGGAGGCCGACCTGTACGGCTGCTCCGACCCGTGCTGGTGGCCCGCGCAGGTGCCCGACATGATGAGCACCTATCCCGACTGGAACAAGCACGCGACCGATTCCGGCGCGGACTGGCGCCAGCTCGGCAGCGTGTTCCCCAAAGACAAGTGATCCACCCGGCACCGATCAAGGATTCTCCATGC
>NZ_CAJNKE010000406.1 GCF_905232215.1 Burkholderia sp. LMG 13014 | reverse complement strand
ATCGGGGCAGACGGCGCTCGTCGGCTGGGGCGGCGAGACGTATTTCGAAGGACTGTCGGACATCAATCACGTGGACGTCGCGCTGCCGGGCGGCCGGACTTGCGAAGCGACGTTCACGTCCGACGCCGGCGCGGACCGGATGCAGCGCATCGGGCCGCTGCGCTGCGGCAACTAGACGGAGGGGAGGGGACGGATGAAACAGTTCGGCTGGATCTTGAAATGGGCGCTGGCGGCCGCGATGGCCGCCGTGCTCGCGCCGTCGGCCGCGTACGCCGGATGCACGGTGACGCCGGCGAACGGTGCGTCGTTCGGCACGGTCACGTCGTTCGCGGCGCTGAACCAGGCGCAGTCGACCTCGACGACGAACAGCGGATTGACCTGCTCGGGCGCCCTGTTGTCGCTGCTGCAGGTCGGCGACCAGATCGACGCCACCATCACGTCGGCCAACGGCGGCCAGATGACCGGCCCGACCGGCGATGCGATTCCGTACACGATCTTCGCGGATTCGGCTTATTCGGTCGTGCTGAACAGGGGGCAGCAATACAACTGGTTCAGCGGCGCACTGCTCAACCTGCTCGGGATTTTCGGCGGGCCGGCCGCATCGCTGCCGCTCTATTTCCGCACGAGCACCAACAGCAACGTCGCGGCGGGCGTCTATACCGACACGCTGACGATCAACTGGACCTGGAACTATTGCGCGGGGATCGGGATTCTCGGGATCTGCCTCGGCCGCGACCAGGGCAGCGGCGTATCGACGTTCCAGGTCACGATGACCGTCACCAACGACTGCACGATCACGGCGCCGGACGTGAGCTTTGGCGCCGCGCCGACCGTGTCGAGCTTCCAGCCGGTGTCCGGTTCGATTGCGCTGACCTGCACGAAGGGGATGATCTACACGGTCGGGCTGAGCCCCGGCAACAACGCGGCCGGCAACGGGCGCCGGCAGATGGCGAGCGGTGCGAACCGTCTTCAGTACGACCTGTTTGCCGGCGGCGGCGCGACGGTCTGGGGGCAGGCGAGCAACCGTGTCGCCGGCAGCGGTCCGGCGGACGGAACGTCGGTGAATACGATGCCGTACGTGGCTAGAATCTACAACGACCAGGCCACGCCGCCCGTCGGCACCTATACCGACAGCGTGATCGTCGACGTTCGCTACTAGCGGGCGCGCGAAGGCATGCCTGGTTGGCGCCCCGAATGACGACAAGGATGAGGATGACCACGAGTGACGAACCACCGGGATGCCGGCGAGGTTCCGGGGGCGTGAAGTGACACCGAACGACCGCGCCGGTTCGGCGGCAGGGAGATGACCCGTGGTGCTATGGTCGGTGTTTGCCTCATGTGTCTGCAGCGCCCTCGCGGGGGTGGCGGTGTGGGCCTGCATGAGACGCGAGCGGCTGCGTCTCGAAGCAGCGCTGCGCGCGTCGAACGATGCGCTGGCGTTGGCCGGGCACGAACTGCGCACGCCGCTCGCGGCGATGCTCGCGCTCGTCGACGTCGTGCATCGCGAGGCGCCCGCGCACGAGCGCCGGGGCCTGCTGGCGCTCGTGGATGAGACGGGGTTGGGGCGCATGCGTCTGCTGGACGACATCCTCGTGCATGCGCGCGTCGACGCGGGCCAGCTGCCGATCGCGCCGTCGGCGGTCGATCCGCGCGCGCTGCTCGACGACGTATCGGCGTTGTTCTCGGCGCGCGCGGCCGCGAAAGGGCTGCGCCTGCGGGTGCAGGTGGCCGGTGCGGTGCCCGCGTGGGTAACGATGGACGGCGAGCGCGTGCGTCAGATCGTGTCGAATCTGGTCGGCAATGCGATCGCGTTTACCGCGCACGGCGCGGTGTGGTTGCGTGCGGACGTGGTCGTGCAGGCACGCGATGGCGTCGTGCTGGAGATCGTCGTCGAGGATACCGGGCCGGGTATTCCTGATGCGCTGAAGCCGGGCCTGTTCACGCCATTCGTCACGCATGCCGGTACCCAGCGCGATGGCGGTGCAGGCAGCGGGCTCGGCCTGGCCATTTCGCGCAAGCTCGCGCGGGCGCTCGGCGGCGACCTGCGGCTGCTCGATACGCATCGCGTTGGCGCGGCGTTTGCGTTGACGTTGCGCTGCCCGGTGGCGGCGCAAGCACGTGCGGGTGCGGTGTACCGCGCGAGTGCGACCCCGTCTGATTCCGGTGCGGCCGTTGCCGCTGCCGATTCGCAGCACGATAGCGGGGGCGCAGAGGTGCCCCCGCGGCCGTTGTGCGTGCTGATCGTCGACGATCGCGAGGTCAACCGCATCGCGCTCGCGCAGCAACTTTCCCGCCTCGGGCATCGTGCGATCGAACGTCACGACGGGCGCGCGGCGCTCGATCTGCTGGAGACGGGTGCGATGCCGATCGACGTCGTGCTGACCGATTGCCGGATGCCGGGGATGGACGGGTTCGCGCTGGCGGCCGCGTTGCGCGATCACCGCAATCCGCGGCTCGCGCGCATGCCGGTCATCGGCGTGTCGGCCGACGCCGACATCGACGCGTCTGGCTGGGCCGGCGCCGGCATGGTTGCGTGCTTGCGCAGGCCGGTCACGCCCGGCGATCTGCGCGACGTGCTCGATGGACTCGATGGACTCGACCCGCGCGTATCGCACGATGCCGGCGACGCGCGCGGCTTCGACGCCACGGCACTCGACTACGCAACCCTGTTCGATGCGTTCGGCGCAGCGGGAGACGGCAGCGCCGATGCCCGGAACGTGCTCGCCGCGTGCCGCGCGTCGCTCGACGCCGACTGCGCGGTGCTGTCGAGCGCGCTGCACGCGGGGGACCAGCAAGCGCTGCAGGCATGGAGCCATGCGGCGCGCGGCACCTACGCGCTGTTCGGGCAGCCTCACATCGACCGCTTGCTCGATCGCTTTCATGCGGCCCTCATGTCCGGCTCGGCGACGGCAATCGGCAACGTCGGAGCAGAAGTATTGAAGATGACGGATCATCTGCTGACGCACGTCGGCGAACGGGCACGCGCAGCGGGCGCTAGGCGGCATTGAGTTGATGGCGAGAGACGAAGGAGGGCGAAAGTGAGTATCAGGGTTGTGATAGCGGATGACCATCCGCTGATGTTGTACGGCATTCGTCATGCGTTGGCATCCGAGACGAGTATCAGCGTGGTCGGCGAGGCCCTCGAGCCCGGCGCGCTGCTGAGCTGCATCGCGCGCACGCACTGCGATGTCGTGGTGACCGATTTCGCGATGCCGGGGCGTGCGCATGCGGATGGACTGCTGATGCTCGAGGCGATCCGCGAAGCGTTTCCGCTGGTGCGCGTGGTCGTGCTGACGATGCTCGACAATCCGGCGTTGATGCAGAACATCTGCAATACGGGCGTGCTGACCGTGCTCAACAAGCGCGGCGTGGCGGCCGACCTGGCGCGCGCGATCGTCGCCGCGTATGCGGGCCGGCCGTTCCTGCCGGCCGTGCGGCCGATGCCGACGGCCGTGAACGACGACGTCTATGCGCTGAGCCCGCGCGAGATCGAAGTCGTGCGGATGTGCGCGAGCGGGATGACGATGACCGACATCGCGCATTACTACGGCCGCAGTATCAAGACGATCAGCACGCAGAAGCACAACGCGATGAAGAAGCTCGGCATCCGCAGCGACGCCGAGCTGTTTCTCTACGTGTCGGGAAACGGGCTGGCCTGAGCGGGCCGGCTGTCCATCCCGTGCCTCGATCCCGCACGATCGGGATCGCTTGCCCTCCAGCCTGGATCGATGGCGGAGGGATTTTTTTGCGCGTGGCGCAATGGCGAAGTGTGCGTCGGGAACGGTAGGCGCCGGGCCACCGGTGACCATTCGGCAATGCACTCGGGTTGGCTGTCGAGCGTCAGCGACGCTCCTATGCCGTCCGTCGACACACGGGGTCGATGACCGTCGGGGGCATCTTCGCGCGCGTCAGTCCGGCATCCCGTTGTGGTCCCCGAGCGGCCTGTCGGGCCAGTCCACCCAGCGGTCCGCGCGGGTAAGCTCGTACGCCTCGTTCATCGGGTAGCGGATGCGGTTGTCGTCGCGCGGACGCTCACCGATCACCATCAGCCGGACTTCGTGCTGCGTGTTGTTGATGAAGGTGTGGCAGATCCCGGTGCCCGCCGGAAACGCGACCGAATCGCCTTCGACAACGGGGTACAGCACGCCGTCGATCCAGACATCCGGCTTGCCTTCGAGCACGTACACAAACTCCTGCTCGGTACTTTCGGCATGCGGATAGGACGTCCGCCGGCCCGGCAGAAGCCGCACGTGATGAATGCCGATACGGGTGATGCCGAGCTCGGCGGAAAGCGGTGCATCCAGCGCCATCGGCTCGGTATCGCCGCGATAGCAATGCGCGTCGGGTTCTTCGAGCTCGGTCCAGTGCTTGATGAAATCGGGGCGGGTCATCGGTTGCGCTCCTTTCGGGGGGATGGCGACGGTAGCGGTTCAGGCGCCGACGTCAGCGGTGACTCGCGCCCCCTCCCGGCGAATGAACCTCGCCCGATAACTTACCAGCGAATGCGGCAGGGCGATTGCTCGTCGAATTTCTCGAGCGGCCGCGGCGGCGAAGCCGGCTGGCGTGATCTCGCCCGTCGGCCATGCGGGAGGTCAGGTGCCGGTCGGCGAGCGTCATGGCGGCCCGGATGTCGCTGATCGGGCGGTCGACGACATCCACGGGAATCAGCACCGAACCGCTTCTTGCGTTGTGCAAAAAAAACGTCTGCGGCGCGATGCACGCGTGCTGGCCGCCGCGTATCGCCGCGACTACAGCCAGCCGTTGCGGATGAACTCGACGATCGAATAGCGGCGGTTCTCGAGCTCGTGCTGCCGGACAGCATTGACGATACGCGACACGCCGTCCGCATAAGGTGTCTCGCCCACCACACGCGATTCGAATTGCAGGCTGCATGCACCGTCGTCGATGCGGATCCGGTGAATCGCGTGGCGGCCGAGCTGATCGTCGGCGACCGCGAATTCGCTGCGCTGCACGTCCGGGTCGCGCACGGAGCGGATGTCTTCCGGCCGCACGCCGAGCGACTGGCCGATCCCGACGGCCGTGCCGGGGACGGACGTCTTGCCGGCCTGGTGCGACTCCGTCAGGCTGATCTGGCAGTCATGAAACAGGTGACCGCTGGTTTCCAGCATGCTCATGAACTTGAGCATCAGGATGTTCGTGTTCGGACACAGCACGACCGGGAACGCGTGCGAGCCGGTTTCGAGCTCGGAGCCGGTCGACAACTCGACGAGTGGCGATCCGGTGGCTTCGCAGAATGCGATCACGGCGGGGAGTTCGCGGCCGGAACCGGCGTGCACGACGATCGTTCGGGCGTCGCTACGTCGGGCGTCGCTACGCTGCGCATCGTTGCGCGCGCTGTCCGACCAGGGGATCACGCGACAGGTTGCCGGATCGAGGCGGTGCGCGCCGAGCAGCTCGCTGGCCAGCTTGCCGGTTCCTACGACGAGTACTTGCATGGAATTGACGGGTTGAGGTTCAGGATTCGGGGCGAGAACGGCGCGGGCCGTCGGGTCGCCCGGCACGGTCGCGGCGCGTGGCGCCGGACCGGCCTCGTATAAACAACTGACGCGGCCCACGA
>NZ_CAJNKE010000405.1 GCF_905232215.1 Burkholderia sp. LMG 13014 | reverse complement strand
GCGGCACCAGCGCATGCGCGGCGTCGCCGATCAGCGTCACGCGCCCGCGGCTCCAGCGGCCGCGCGGCGGCCGATGGAACAGCCCCCAGCGCTGGCTGATCGGCACGGCGGTGATCATCTGCACCACCGCCGGATGCCAGTCCCTGAACGCGCGCAGTTGCTCGCCCTCTTCCGACGGCATCACCCAGTCGCGCGACGGCCACGGTGACGGATGGCGCTCGACCAGCAGGAAATTCTGGTCGCCATCGTCGCCGATCGGATAGTGCAGCAGGTGCCCGTGCGGCCCGATCCAGTACTGAAGCGTCTCCGGATCGGGCAGCAGGCTCAGCCGCGCGGCCGGCACCACGCCGCGAAACCCCGAGCAGCCCGAATACAGCGCGTCGTCGTAACCAAGCATCCAGCGCCGCGTGATCGAGCGCGCACCGTCCGCGCCGATCACGAGATCGGCATCGACGCGCACGCCATTGTCGAACGACAGCGTGACGCGATCGGCGTGCTGCGCGAGATCGGTCAGCCGATGGCCAAGATGAATGGCTTCAAGGCCGACCGCCTTCGACAGCACGGCCTGCAGATCCGCGCGATGCACGCCCCAGTACGCGCCGCCGAATTGCCGGCGATAGTCGGGGTCGCCGCGATGATGACCGATCACCGCGCCGCTGCGGCCGTCGCGATAGACGAGCCCCGGAATGTCCGCGCACACGGCGTCGAAGGCCGCACGCAGGCCCATGCGCTCGTAGAAGCGCGTCGCGTTGGCCGACAGCGCGACGGCCGCGCCGACTTCGCGCAACGCGTCCGTCTGTTCGTAGAGCTGCGCGTCGATGCCGTGCTCGCGCAGCGCGAGCGCGAGCGTCAGGCCGCCGATCCCGGCGCCGACGATCGCAATCTTCAGGTTCGTCTGCATGATGAAGGTGTCTCCGATGTTCCGATGGGGGTCTGCGGCTCGCGCAGCGGTCATGTCGATTGCATGGGCCGTATCGGTATTTTCAGGAGGCGACCTTCATCCCGCAATAAAATGAAGGGAATCTGCTTCATCACTAAAAGCAATGAACCACGCAAGGCGAAACCCATGGAACTGAGCGATATCGACCTCAATCTGCTGCTGCTTTTCCAGCGGCTGATGCAGGAGCGGCGCGTGTCGAGCGTCGCCGAGCAGATGAACATGAGCCAGCCGGGCGTGAGCAACGCGCTCGCGAAGCTGCGCCGCCGGCTCGGCGATCCGCTGTTCGTGCGCGGGCCGGGCGGCGTGGTGCCGACGCCGTTCGCGCTCCGTCTCGCGGAACCCGTGTCGCACGCGCTTGCGACGCTGCATGCCGCGCTCAATCCCGAGACCGGGTTCGATCCGTTGCGCGCCACGCGCACGCTGACGATCGGCATGACCGATATCGGCGAAGTCGTGTTCCTGCCGGCATTGCTCGAACACCTGTCGCAAGCGGCGCCGGGCATCGCGCTCAATACCGTGCGCGACACGAGCGTCAACCTCGGCGACGAAATGGCCGACGGCCGCGTCGATCTCGCGATCGGCCTGCTGCCGCAGCTCAAGGGCGGCTTCTATCAGCGCCGGCTGTTCGATCAGCGCTATGTGTGCCTGTTCCGACGCGGGCATCCGCTCGAGGAAGCGCCGCTGACGGTCGACGCGTGGCGCAATGCCGAACATCTGGTCGTGGTATCGGCCGGCACCGGTCACGGGCAGGTGGACGAATGGCTGAAGCGCCGCCGCGTGACGCGCCAGGTGCGGCTCACGGTGCCGCATTTCATGAGCGTGGGCTACATCCTGCAGCGCACCGACCTGATCGCGACGGTGCCCGAGCATCTCGCGCAGCAGCTCGCCGCGCCGTTTTCGCTGGGCTGGCGCGCGTTGCCCGTCACGGTGCCGGGCGCGCCGATTCACATGCTCTGGCATACGCGGGTCAATCAGGACGAAGGAAACCGGTGGCTGCGCGACGTGGTCGTCGATCTGTTTGCGGAGACCGGCACGCGGGCAAGGAAGGCCGCGCCCGGCAGGAAGAAATAATCACGGTTATCGCCTGCCACGGAGACACCAGGCCATGAATCCCCGACGCGTGCATTCGCTCTATCTCAGACATTGCCCCGAAGTCCAGCTGGTCAAATGCGAGTGGATCCATCTGCTGACGACCGGCAGCGTCGATCGCGACCTCCTTCGCAAGATGCTGTCGACGATCGGCGCCGTGGAAGTCCTGATCCACGTCCGCCGCAAGATCGGTGACTTCCTGCCGATCGAACCCGCGATCACCTTTATCGGCGAGCACATCGGCAAGGGCCAGATGCTCGTTTCCGATCGCGCATTCACGCACTTCGTCATCGTCGCGCACAACGGGGTGGCGGCTACCTGGCCGCAGTGCCTGACGCGAAGCCGGATCGAACTGCTGCCGGACGCAGCGGAATAGTCGGCCGACCGTCGGGCGGCATCGCGATACCGCGCTTTCCGATATCGATTGAATCCGTGCGCCGCCCATTTCGACTACATTGCCGAAGTGGCACTATCGTCGTTCATCCGCAGCCTCACCCGTCACTCAACCAGCAGGAAATCAAGCCATGTCTGTCTCGAAGTCGCAGAAATTCGCAGCCGTCACGGGCGCCGGCTCCGGCATCGGTCGTGCAGCGGCCATCGCGCTCGCCCAGGCGGGATTCACCGTCGCGCTGCTCGGACGCAAGGAGGAATCGTTGCGTGAAACGCAGGACGCGATCCAGGCCGCCGGCGGCGACGCGCACGTGTTTCCTGCCGACGTCACCGACGAAGCGTCGGTCGACCATGCGTTTGCGCAGATCGCGCAGCAGTTCGGCCGGCTGGACGTGCTGTTCAACAATGCCGGCCGCAACGCGCCGCCGGTTTCCCTCGACGAATACGATTTCGATGTGTGGAACAGCGTCGTCGCGACGAACCTGACCGGTGTCTTCCTGTGCGCGCGGGCCGCGTGGCGGCTGATGAAAGCGCAAACGCCGCAGGGCGGCCGGATCATCAACAACGGTTCGATCTCCGCGCACGCGCCGCGCCCCGATACCATCGCGTACACGGCCACCAAGCATGCGGTAACCGGAATCACCAAATCGCTGGCGCTCGACGGCCGCCGGTACAACATCGCGTGCGGCCAGATCGACATCGGCAACGCGGCAACGTCGCTCACGGACCGGATGACGCAAGGCGTCCCGCAGGCCGACGGCAGCCTCGCGCCCGAGGCGCGCATGGACGTCACGCACGTCGCGACCGCGATCGTCCAGATGGCGAACCTGCCACTGGACACGAACATCCTGAACATGACGATCATGGCGACGGCCATGCCGTTCGTGGGACGCGGATGAACGCATGCGCACATGGCGCCGCCTGAAGGCGCCACGCTGCCCGCGGTGCTGACGCCGCCGGGCCGAACGCCGGCGAAGCCGCCGTCGCCGTAGCCCGGTGCCGTCCGTCAGCTGGACCGGGTTTTCTTGCCGGTGGACGGCGGCTTGACGATGACGAACTGACGGCGATCCTTGCCCCGGATCCACAGCGGCGCGTTGCCGCGCCCGCTCCACTCCTTCCCGCTCGCCGGATCGCGATAGCGCGCCGGCAGCACTTTCACGATATACGCCCCCCGGCTGCCGTTGCGGCCGACCAGGTCGCGATGCTTGATCGCGTAGGTATCCATCAGCGAGTGAACCTCCGCGATCGCATCGACGCGTTCGCGCGCGCGTGCGCGCTCGATTTCCTCGTCCAGTTCGGCCAGCTCGACTACGAGCTGTGCATAGGTCTTGCTCGCGCTCATCTTCTGCTTCCTGCCCCGCATCCGCATGCCAACCAGTATGATTCGCATGACTAACTTATTGTTTCACGTCGCCCCGTGACGACGGCATTCACTCGATCGGCAAGCGACTCGCGTCGGTGCATCGAAGCACGCGACACGCAGCCATACACCGGCACACGGTGCGCGCCTCCGCGTCGACACGATCGCCCGCCCGAAACGATCCCCGCTCGTGCATCCGGCGACACAATCGCGCCCCGCATTTCACATATCAAGTGATATTTGAAATGCGATCGTAATGGTATCCATCTTAAATATCAACTGATATCCTGCCTGCCATGAACATGGCCACCCTTCCCCCGCGGCTGAGTCGCGAAGAAAGCCGCTTGCAGACCCGCGCCCATTTGCTCGCCGCGGCGAAGCGGCTGTTCGTCGACCGCGGGTTCGGCGCGACGTCGCTCAGGGATATCGCGGCCGAGGCAGGCTATACGCAGGGTGCGTTCTATTCGAACTTCGCGAGCAAGGAAGCGCTGTTCGTCGAACTGATGCGGGAGCGCTCGAAGGCGCAAGTGGCCCAGATCGCCCAGGCGCTGGGCGACCCATCCGCGTCCGGGGACGACATATTGAATGCGCTGGATGTCTGGTCGCGGACCGTCGATGCCGAGCCCGAGTGGTCGGTGCTGGGCGTCGAGTTCAAGCTTCAGGGGCGACGCAACCCCGCTTTTGCCCTCGCGTCCCAGGCGTTGCTGGACGCTCATCGCGATGGCCTCGCCTATTGCATCGAACAGGTTTTCGCGCGGCTGAAGAAAGTGCCGCCCGAACCGCCGACCGTCCTCGCCATTGCGTTCATGGGGCTCTCGCAGGGCCTGTCGTTGCAGCAGTCGATCCTGTCCGAGGTGCCGATCGGGCACATGATCATGGTGTTCCTGCGCAGCCTGCTGGCCACGGCCGCGCCGGTGCGCTGACCGCAAAGGTCACGCGGGCGACCAGGCAACGACCGGCTCCGCGACGGAGCCGGCTCGCGCGTGACGCCGTTCGACCCGCTGCGGCCGTTCGACATACGCGATGACGCCCGTGTCCGGGCAGTGCCGCCGCTCCGCTCACGAACACCGCGAGGCCGCAACGACGCGCCCGCTGCGAACGGGCGGCGTCACGCCCGCAGGATTTCCTCGGCGACCTGTTCGAACGGCACGCGCCCGTGTCGAAGCTCGACCGTGTCGTCGCTCCCGAAATCGATGTGGCCGCTGTTCAGCCCGCGATTCAGTTCGATGAATCCATCGATTGCGACGCTCGAGAACGGATTCGTCGCGAGTACCCCGGCCCACGCGGACGGCTCGAGCGCCACCGGCCGCACCGGTCGATTCAGTGCGCGCGCAAAGATCGCCGCGATGTCGCCGGGCGAATACGCCATCGGCCCTGCCAGGCCGATCTTCCGGATGCCCGCCCAGTCTTCACGCAGAAGATCCGCCGCGATGCGGCCGATATCCTCGGTCGCGACCATCGGAATGGCGCGCTCGACCGGCACGAGCAGGCTCGGCAGGATACCTTGCGTGCGAACCGGATCGACGACGCGCGCCCAGTTCTCCATAAAATACGCCGCGCGCAGGAACACGACCGGAATGCCCAGTTCCGCCAGCCGTTGCTCGGCCGTGCGATTGGTCGCGATCACGCCGGTGCCGTCCGGCCGATCCGCGCCGACCGACGACAGCAGCACGAGTTTCGGCAAGCCCGCCGCGCGCACCGCGTCGGCGACGGCACGTGCCGTCACGTCCGCGTGTTCGAACAGGTTCTCCAGCGCATAGTTGGGCGGCTTGACCAGATACGCGCCGCGCGCGCCGGTAAATGCAC
>NZ_CAJNKE010000404.1 GCF_905232215.1 Burkholderia sp. LMG 13014 | reverse complement strand
CGGCCGGGCGACACGTTCAGCGTCGACTACGGCCCGCTCGGAACGATCCAGTGCTACTTCGAATGAGGTGAGCGAACGATGCAGATGCCTTCGAATGTCTTCAAGGCCGCGCTCGCGCGCGGCGATGCGCAGATCGGGCTGTGGCTCGGGCTCGCGAATCCGTACAGCGCCGAGGTGGTTGCGGGCGCCGGTTTCGACTGGTTGCTGATCGACGGCGAGCACGCGCCGAACACGGTGCCGACGATCCTCGCGCAACTGCAGGCGATCGCGCCGTATCCGTCGCATCCGGTCGTGCGCGTGCCGTGGAACGATCCGGTGATCGTCAAGCAGGTGCTCGATCTCGGCGCGCAGACGTTGCTCGTGCCGATGGTGCAGAGCGCGGATGAAGCGCGCGCGGCGGTGGCGGCGACGCGTTATCCGCCGCATGGCATTCGTGGTGTCGGCAGTGCGCTGGCGCGTGCGTCTCGGTGGAATCGTGTTGGCGACTACCTGCATCGCGCGAACGACGAGATGGCCGTGCTCGTGCAGGTCGAGACGCGGGCGGGGCTCGATGCGATCGATGCGATTGCGCGGGTCGAAGGGGTCGATGGCGTGTTCATCGGGCCGGCGGATCTGGCTGCGGACCTCGGGCATCTCGGCAATCCGGGGCATCCGGACGTGCAGGCGGCAATCGATGGCGCGATCCGGACGATCAAGGAGGCCGGCAAGGCACCGGGGATCCTGAGCGCGGATGAGGCGGCCGCGCGGCGTTATCTGGAAGCGGGAGCGCTGTTCGTCGCGGTCGGGGTGGATACGACGCTGCTGGCGAGGAGTGCGGAGCGGTTGGCTGCGCAGTTCAAGGGGAAGGGCGGCGAGGCCGTGAAGAAGGGGGACGGGACGTACTGAGCCAAGCGGGGTGTCGTTGAAATAATTGGGGTTATATCAAGTTTCGATTATTGTGATTTTCGTTTATTTCGAATAAGCTAGTGCACTTCTGAAACCCTCGATTGGAGAGCGCGATGCCCCATACCACGACACCCGACGTGATCTTGCCTGTCGAGCGCGAGATGCAGGCGGCTGTCGAAGGGCAGCGCACGCTGGCTGCGTATCTCGCAACGCGAACCGATACGCAGCGCATTCAGATCTTTGACGACGAGAATCGCGCGCATCAGGTTGAGCTCCCGACGTCGGCACTTCGGCTGTTGGTAGATATTCTCGCGGAGCTGGCCGACGGCAACGCGGTCAAGGTCGTACCGGTTCACGCGGAATTGACGACTCAGGAAGCGGCAGATTTGCTCAATGTTTCTCGCCCGCACCTGATCAAGCTGCTTGAATCGAATGCGTTGCCGTATCACCGGACGGGCAAGCATCGGCGTGTGCGTTTTTCCGATCTGATGCATTACAAGGCAGAGCGCGATCAGGCGAGTGCCGACGCAATGGATGAGTTGAGCAGGCAGGCTCAGGAGTTGCGGATGGGCTACGAATGACGAGTTCGCCGTTCACGGCCGTCTATGATGCCTGTGTGCTTTATCCCGCGCCGCTTCGCGATTTTCTGATGCGGCTTGCGTTGAGTGGATGCTTCCGCGCTCGCTGGAGCGCGCATATTCACAACGAGTGGAAGCGTAACCTGCTGCGCAATCGCCCCGACTTGAGCGCCGAGCAGCTTGATCGGACGTCGTGTCTGATGGATCGGGCAATACCCGATGCTGTCGTGACCGGATATGAATCGCTGATCGATGGGCTTACGCTTCCTGATGCCGATGATCGTCACGTACTTGCGGCTGCAATCCGTTGCAACGCTAGTGTGATCGTGACGTTCAATCAGAAAGATTTCCCGGACGAGGGGCTGTCGCAGTACGGTGTCGAGGCCCAGCACCCCGACGAGTTCGTCGATAATCTTTTCGATCTTGAACCTGCGGCGGTCGTTGCGGCTGCGCGGCGACAACGAGAAACGCTCAAGTATCCGCCAGTGACCGCAGATCGATATCTGGAGATCCTGCAACGTCAAGGCATGGTCCAGACGTGCAAAGCACTCGAAGCCTACCGGGCAATTCTTTGAGGTGGTGTTATGCGGTGCGCCCGGTTCAATGACTTCGCGCGATCCGCTTTCTATACCGAGCTTCGCGGCTCCCGCCCATCCTCCATATACCTCCCCGGCGTCGTCCCCAACGCCCGCCGGAACATCTCGATGAACGCGCTCACATTGTCGTACCCGAGATCGAGCGCGATCGTCGTCACCGGCACGCCGTCGGCAATGCTCTCCAGCGCCCGCAGCAACCTTGCCTGCTGACGCCACTGCGCGAACGTCAGCCCCGTCTCCGCGACGAAGCGACGGCTCATCGTCCGCGCGCTGATGCCGGCCCATTCGGCCCATTCCTCCAGCCGCCGGTTATCCGCGAGATCCGCGGCAAGCGCATCGCTGATCTTCATCAACCTCGGATCCTGCGGCCGCACCAGCCCCAGCGCTTCGACCTCCGACGACGCGATTTCATCGAGGATCACGTCGGCAATCCGCGTCCGCGCGGCATCCAGTTCCGCATCTCCCCAACTCGCCGCGCGCTGTACGGCTTCGCGCAGCAGCGGCGTCGTTCGGATTGCCCGCGGGGTATCCGGCAGATCTGCACAGCGGGCTTCGGCGACGAACGCCGACCAGCCGGAAATCGGCCCGAACGAGCGCAGCGAATGCCGGCAATGCGGCGGAATCCAGATCGCATGAATGGCCGGTACGACCCAGTCCTGGTCGTCGAGCCCGATCGTCAGCAGCCCGCTCAGCGCGCCGACGAGCTGGCCGCGCGCATGCGAGTGGGATGGCGTCACGCGCGGGTCGCGTTGCGACACGACGGCAGCGACGACGAACGGGCCGTCGTCTGACGTGACGAATCGGGCGGGCAGGAGTGGATCGGACATGGCCGGATATCGGTATCGAATGGCCGTTATACCGGAGATCGGCCGGATTCGCACGCCTACACTGCGTCCATCGATAACAACCGGAGTACGACACGATGCGAGCCGAACAGATGCTTCCCGACCATGCCGACCGGATCGAGGCCGACGGAACGACGATCCGCAAGGGCACCGTCGGCGCGTTCCTGGTCAACGCGCGGGTGCTGGCCGACCCTGACGCCACGCCCGCCGACCGGGCACGCGCGGAAGCCGACACGATCGACGCATTGCCCGCTTTGCGCGCGCTTGGCCTGTTCGATGTGCTGGAAGTCCGCGATCCCGCGCTCCGCGCATGGCTCGACGCACGCTGACCTGCGCCGGAACCGCCGATCGAGATCCCCGATTCAAGGAGTCACCATGAAAGCAGCAGTCGTGACGGGCGCCGGCGAGCGTCCCGTCCATATGGAATTCGAAGCGCCGCGTGCGATGCCGGGCCACCGCCTGATCGACGTGACGGCGTCCGCGCTGAGCCGGATCGCGCAGGCGCGTGCGTCCGGCACGCATTACTCGTCGGACGGGCGCTATCCGTTCGTCGTCGGCGTCGACGGCGTGGGCCGTCTCGATGACGGGCAACGCGTTTATTTCTTCGGCTCGCCCGCACCGTTCGGCGCGATGGCCGAGCGCACGATCACACCCGATACGCGGTGCGTACCGTTGCCCGACGCGCTCGACGACGTGACGGCCGCGGCGATCGCGATTCCAGGGATGTCGTCGTGGGCCGCGTTGACCGAGCGTGCGCGGCTCGTCGCGGGCGAGACGGTGCTCGTCAACGGTGCGACGGGGACGTCGGGGCGGCTGGCGGTGCGGATCGCGAAGCATCTCGGCGCCGCGAAGGTGATCGCGACCGGCCGCAACGCGGCCGCGCTTCAAGCCTTGCTGAGCGAAGGCGCGGATGCCGTCGTGTCGCTGCAGCAGGACGACACACATCTGGCGCGTGCGCTCGAGCCACATTTCCGCGCCGGTGTGGACGTCGTTCTCGACTATCTGTGGGGGAGCAGCGCGCAGGCATTGCTGGGTGCTGCCGCGAAGGCGATGCCCGACGGCCGCCGGCTGCGTTTCGTACAGATCGGCTCGATCGGCGGTGCGGACGTTTTGTTGCCGGGCGCGGTGCTGCGGGCGACGGCCATCGAGCTGATGGGTAGCGGCCTTGGCAGCGTGTCGCTGCCGCGCCTGCTGGCCTCGGTGCGCGGCGTATTCGATGCGGCCGGCCCGGCGGGTCTGGCAATCGAGACGCGGGCAGTGCCGTTGGCGGACGTTGGTGCCCATTGGAGCGACACGAGCAGCCTGGTGCGACCGGTGTTCACGATGGGCGAGGGCCGATGATGAAGAGGCGGCGCGCCGCTCGGCCGCCTGCACGGCGGGCGCAGTATGCGCACGCGATCTCTTCTGGATACCGATGGGTCTGGCGAGCCGCTGCGTGTAACGACCAAGGGTAGGGTGGCCCGTCGCGACCGAACGACCGAACGACCGAACGACCGAACGACCGAACGACCGAACCGGCGGCGGCGTGCAACACGCGCGCCGCCGCCCGTCGTCAGGCTCAGAACCGCTGCTGAATCCCCGCCGTCACCCCGACCTGCGTGGTGCCGTACCCGTTGACATCGCGCGATACGCCCACCTTCTGTCCATGCTGCCCGATCGCAAACGCACCGGCCGCATACAGCACGGTGCGCTTCGACAGCGCATACTGCGCGCGCATCGACACGAGCGTCGGATCGGCATCCGTGCCGCCCTTGATGTTCTGGTGATACACGGCGCCGATCAGCGAGAACGTCGGCGTGAACTGGTACGAGCCGCCGACCCAATACATGTCGCTCAACTGGTTCGCGGCGCTCGTGCGATACGCTCGCTTGTAGTTCCGATAGCCCGCCATCGTCTTCAGGTTGCCGAAGTAGTAGCTCAGGCCCGCATGAATCCCCTGGATGTAGTTGACCGGATCGGCCGGCGTGACGCTGTCGGACGCGCCGTTCTGCCGGTCGAACGCGACCACCGCGGCGAACGGGCCACCCTCGTAGCCGATCGCCGCGTCGTACTTCGAGCTGGTCTTCACGCTGCCGGGCACGTTGCCGAAGCCATACATCGCGCCGAACTTGAAGCCGCTGAATTCGCCGTCGTAGCGCACCGCGTTCGACGAGCGCGTGAACATGCCGTCCTTGCGGCCGCCGGTGGCCATCGACGACGTCGCCCACGAATAGTTCTGCGCATACCCCATCGGGTCGAACGGCAGCATGTAGTCGTAGGTGACGGTGAAGTTGCGGCCGAGCGAAATCTCGCCCCACTTGCCCTTCAGGCCGACGGTTGCGCGGCGCCCGAAGATCGAGTCGGGGCCGTCGTCGGACGCGCCGTTCGCGAGGTCGATCCCGCTTTCGAGACGGAACACGGCCTTCAGCCCGCCGCCGAGATCCTCGACGCCGCGCAGGCCCCAGCGCGACGTGTTCTTGTTGCCGGACTTGAGCTTGTACGAATTGCCGCCTTGCGGCGCCGCGTGGTTGGCGAACTCGATGCCGGCATCCATGATCCCGTACATCGTGACCGACGACTGCGCGTGCGCGGCGCCTGCGGTGAGGCCGGCGACGGCGGCCGAGCCGGTCAGGACGGCGGCGCGAAGGGAACGTTCTGCGCGTGACTTCATTGACGGTGTCTCCTTGGTTCTTGTGAGTGGGTGAAACAGGGGG
>NZ_CAJNKE010000403.1 GCF_905232215.1 Burkholderia sp. LMG 13014 | reverse complement strand
GCCGAATGCCCAGGCGCCGAATCTCCGTACCGCCGACGTCGAGACCGTACGCAACGACGTATTCGGGCTCGCGGCGAGCGGCGGCGCGATCAAGGCGCTCGACGAAGCGAAGGCACGGCCCGATGCGTTCTCCGCCGTCGACATCGCGCAACTCGAGGAACTGGCGATTCGCCAGCAGGTGCGCGGCGGGCGCGACAAGTCGCGCGCGATGACGAGTTCCGACCGTTTCGACGGGATCGACAGCGCGCTGCGCGCGGCGGACGACCTCGACAAGCGGATGCCGGCCACGCCCGAGTACACACCGGTCAGGACGGCGCTCGCGGGCGACCGCACGGTCGCCTACGCGGCGCGCGGCGACATGAAGACGGCCGTCACGACGTTCGAGACCATTCCGTCCGACGCGGAGATCTCGATCGATGCGCTGTCCGCCGTTGGCGACGCCTACCTGTACCTGAGCGAGCCGGGCAAGGCCAACGCCGTGTACCAGCGCGCGCTGAAGCAGGCGACCGCGTCGCCGACGGACCGCGCGACCCGCGGCTTCCAGTACGGCGCACGCACGCGCCCGATCGAACTGCGCGAAGGGCTGTTCTGGTCGTACGTCGACCAGGGACGCGCGGCGGACGCGAAGCAGGCGCTCGATGACATGGGTGCGTCGCTGCCGCCGGCCAAGGACGTCCGCAGCTACGGCCCGGAGGAAAGCGACTATCTGCGCTACTACCGGCTGCGCGCGCAATACCTGATCTACACCGGCCACGTCGACGAAGGGATCGCCGCGCTCGAGGAACTCGAGAAGCAGGTGCCGTTCAACGCGGAGATCCGTGCCGCGCACGCGGACGCGGTGTCCGGCCAGTCGCATCCCCGCCAGGCGATCGCAATGTATCGCGCGTCGCTCACCGACCACCCGGACAGCGTCGAGATGCTGGCGGGCCTCGGCCGCGCGTCGCTCACGGCCGACGACTACGCGACCGCGAAGAGCGTCGACCAGACGCTGGACAACACGTTCCCGGACAGCGGTGCCGTGCGCGGCTTCAAGCGCGACTACAACGCGTACCGCAGCCCCGTCTTCACGACCGACCTGAACTACGAGCACGGCAACAGCGCACTGGCCGACAACAGCTTCACGTCGGACAGCTATGTGTATTCGCAACCGTTCGGCGATAACTGGCGCGTCTTCTCGCATACGTTCTTCGGCTATGCGCAGACCGACGCCGGCAACGTCAGCCGCACGCGTACGGGCGTCGGCGGCGACTACCGGCACGGGCCGCTCACGGTACAGGGCGAAGTCACGCGCTCGTTCGGCACGGACGGCCGAACCGGCGGCCGCGGGTCGATCGCGTACGCGCTGAACGACTACTGGACGGTCAGCGGCGCGCTCGACACCAACGACAACTCGCTGCCATGGAAGGCGTATGCCGCGCACATCTGGGGCCGCTCGGCGAACGTCTCGGTCGTCTATCGCCAGAACGACCGTCGCGAGGTCAAGCTGAGCTACGGCGTGAGCCGCTACAGCGATTCGAACCTGCACCAGGAGATCGCGGCGACCGCCACGCAGCGCGTGTACACGACCGCCAACCAGCAGGTCAACGTCTCGCTGGATCTCGGCACCGACAGCAACACGCGCCAGAACGCGCCCTACTTCAGCCCGGGCCGCGACTACGCGGCCGCGGCGACCGTCATGCACCAGCTGACCCTCTGGAAGAAGGGCGACATGGGGCTGCAGCAGCGCGTCTCGGTGTCGGGCGGCGTGTACAACGAGCGCGGTTTCGGCACCAGCCCACTGTGGAGCGCGCGCCTCGAGCACGCGTGGACGTTCAAGCACGACATCACGCTGACCTATGGCGTCGAGGTCAGCAGCCACGCGTACGACGGCGAGCGCGAACGCTCCGAAACCGGCTTCATGTCGGTCAACCTGCCGTTCTAGCAAGGAGATCGCGAATGCAAACCAGACGGACCTTCATGTGCGGATGCCTCGGCACGTTTGCCGCCTGTTCGTTGTTCCCGGGCGTGACGAACGCCAGGATGATCGACCTGCTGCCGCCGTCCGACCCGGCCGACGGCAAGACGTTTCGCGTGATCTGCATGCACGACGTGCGCGACAACCTGATGGCGTCGTTTTCGTCGACATCGGCGTCGGCGCTGGTCGATCCGTTCGCGGTCGATACCGGCACGCTGACCGCGATCTTCTCGTGGCTGCAGACCAACAACTACCACACCATCACGGTCAAGCAGATCGAGGAGTCGCGGCACGGCGGCAAGCCGCTGCCGCCGCGCGCGGTGCTCCTCACGTTCGACGACGGCTTTCGCAGCCACTACACGAAGGTGCTGCCGCTACTCGAGCGGTTCAAGTACCCGGCCGTGATGGGCATCGTCACCGCGTGGATCGATACCCCGCCGGATACGCCGATCCGTATCAGCGACAAGGTCCAGGTGCCGCGCGACTACTTCATGTCGTGGGACGACGTGAAGCAGGTCGGCCAGTCGCAGCTCGTCGAGCTCGGCTGCCACACGCACAACCTCCATCACGGCGCGGTCGCGAATCCGCAAGGCAACGAATTGCCGGCGACCACGTCGCACCTCTACCTGCAAGACGAGAAGCGCTATGAAACCGACGCCGAATTCGAAGCGCGCGTGCACAACGACCTGCAGACCTGCGTGCGGCAGATCCGCGAACATACCGGCATCGTCGCACGCTCGATGGTGTGGCCATACGGCGCGGAAAACCAGCCGGTGCGCCAGATATCGACGTCGCTCGGCATGGACATCCAGTTCAGCCTCGATGCCGGCCCGAATACGCCGGACGTGCCGCTGGACCGGCTGCGGCGGATCCTGATGATGTACGACGTCGACATCGGCGGGTTCGAGCGCTCGATGCGCGAGCCGGCGTCGAACCGCGGCGACGTCGACGTGCCCGAGCGCACTGTGCAGGTCGATCTGGACCAGGTCTACGATCCGGATCCCGCGCGGCAGGAAGCGAATCTCGGCAAGCTGATCGAACGCATCTACCGGATGCAGCCGAAATCGGTCTACCTGCAGGCGTTTGCGGACCCGAAAGGCACGGGCGTGGCCGAATCCGTGTATTTCCCGAACCGGCACCTGCCGATGCGCGCCGACCTGTTCTCGCGCGCCGCGTGGCAGCTCAACACGCGCTCCAACGTGCAGGTGTACGCCTGGATGCCGGTGCTCGCGTTCCGGCCGCCGGCCGACAAGCAGCGCGGGCTCGAGGCCGTGAGCGCCTACGGTGGCGCGCCGGCCCGCGAGAACGGCACGCGCACGTTTCGGCTGAGCCCGTTCGATCCGGATGCGCGGCTGATGATCCAGCAGGTCTACGAGGATCTCAGCAAGCACGCGTCGTTCAGCGGCATCCTGTTCAGCGACGACGCGGTGCTCGACGATTACGAGGATGCGGGCCGGCATGCGCTGCGCACCTATTCGCAGTGGGGGCTGCCGGCCGACGTCGGCAAGATCCGCGAGAACCCCGACCTGCTGAATCGCTGGACCCGGCAGAAGTCGCGCTACCTGATCGATCTGACCCGCCAGCTCGAACAGATCGTGCTGGCCCACCAGAACGTGGGCGACGTGCTGACCGCGCGCAACATCTTCGCGATGCCGGTGCTCAAGCCCGAATCGGAAGCGTGGTACGCACAGAACTACGACGATTTCCTCGCCACCTACGACTACGTCGCGCTGATGGCGATGCCGTACATGGAGCAGGCGAAGGATCCCGACGACTGGCTGGACCAGCTCGTGCGGGCCGTCCGGGCGAAGAAGCTCGGGCTGCCGCGCACCGTGTTCGAACTGCAGTCGTACGACTGGCACGCGCGCAAGGAGATCCCCGCCAGCACGCTGCTCGCGCAGATGCGGCGGCTGCGCAGCGAGGGCGCGGTGAATTTCGGCTACTACCCGGACAACTTCCTGAACGGCCTGCCGGAACTCGACGCGATGCGCGACGTGATGTCGCTGAAGTCGCGCCTCGACCCGACATCGATCAACGCACTGATGCAGATGCAGAAAACGCAGGGGACGAAGACGCCATGACTACCCACAGCATCATCCAGCGCCTGCAGGATTTCGTCTTCTACTACCCGTTCTTCATGTCGTACCTGTGGATGATCGGCGGCGTCGTGCACTACTTCCTGCTCGAGGAAGGCCGCGAGCTGTCCACGCGGACGATCGCGTCGAGCGGGATCCCGAAGATCTCGATCGTCGTGCCCTGCTTCAATGAAGCCGCGAACGCGCGCAGCGTGATCGGCCACCTGAACGGGATGCAGTATCCGAACTACGACATCATCGCGGTCAACGACGGCAGCCAGGATCGCACCGGCGAGATCCTCAACGCGCTGGCCGTCGAGATCCCGCGGCTGCTCGTGATCCATCACGCGCGCAACGAAGGCAAGGCGGTCGGGCTCACGACCGCGGCGGCCGTGTCGAACGCGGAATACCTGCTGTGCATCGACGGCGATGCGCTGCTCGCGCACGATGCGATCGGCTGGATGCTCGAGCATTTCCTGACCGATCCGGGCGTGGGTGCCGTGACCGGCAACCCGCGCATCCGCACGCGCACGTCGCTGCTCGGCCGCATGCAGGTCGGCGAATTCTCGTCGATCGTCGGGCTGATCAAGCGCACGCAGCAGGTGTACGGCCGCATCTTCACGGTATCCGGCGTGATCACGATGTTCCGCAAGACCGCGCTCGCCGACGTCGGCTACTGGAGCTCGGACATGCTGACCGAGGACATCGACATCAGCTGGAAGCTGCAGTGCCGCGACTGGCGCGTCGTGTACGAGCCGCACGCACTGAGCTGGATCCTGATGCCCGAGACGCTGAAGGGCCTGTACCGGCAGCGGCTGCGCTGGTCGAAGGGTGGCATCCAGGTGCTGATGAAGTACGCGGGCACGCTCGCGCGGCCGACGCAGATGATGATGTGGCCGCTGTTCGCCGAGTATCTGATCGGCATCGCGTGGGCGTACTCGATGTCGTTCATCCTGCTGCTCGCGCTCATCGATGTCGTGTACCCGCTGCCGCGGAGCTGGCACGTATCGGTCGTGCCGCACTGGCACGGGATGCTGCTGGTCGCCACCTGCATTCTGCAATTGATCATCGGCAGCATGATCGATCGTCGTTACGACGAAAAACTCCTGATGTATTTCCTGGACACCGTCTGGTATCCCGTCGCCTTCTGGCTGATCAGCATGATCACCACCGTCGTCGCCCTGCCCGCCATCGTGCTGCGGGGCCGCGGCAAGCGGGCCGTATGGGTCAGCCCCGACCGAGGCATTCAACATGAAGAACGCACCGATTATTGACCTTTCCCTGCGCGCACCGCGCGACATGATCGCCGAACGAGGCCGCATCGTCGGGCTCGTGATGGTCGTCTGGTTCCGCCTCGTGCGGCCCGCGCTGGTGGGTGCCGTATGGGCATCGATCTGCATCTACACGTACCGCTACCTGTTGCCGTTCAACCCGGCCGAGATGCCGATCGAACAGATGGTGTTCTACGCGACCAGCATCGCGATCATCGCGGGCACCATCGTCACGTGGCTGATCGCCGGGCGCGTCGTGCATCCGCTGGCCTACCGGCTGCGCGTATCGAAGATGCTGCGG
>NZ_CAJNKE010000402.1 GCF_905232215.1 Burkholderia sp. LMG 13014 | reverse complement strand
TGAGCCGGGCCGCAAGATCGGCGTCGCGAATCACGTCCGGCGCAAACCACGGCGCGTCCTGCGGGCGGCCGGCAATCGCACTCGTGAGTTCGCGGATGAATTCGACCGGCATGTAGCTGACGCGATAGCACCAGCCCTCGTCGGCCGCGCGCGAACCCGTATGCACCTCGCCGGGATTGATCACGGGCACGGAGCCGGTTTCGGCGACATAGCCGTTGCCGCGATAGGTGAAGCGTTCCGCGCCTTCGAGAATCACGGGGATCGTGTACGCGTCGTGCCAGTGGGGCGCGAACGTGTGGTCGCGATAGGTGGCCGTGACGAGATCCGCATCCGGCAGCAGCGGCGTGCGCCAGTAGCGTGCGGAGTCGGGAAGGCGGGTGGCGGACATGATCGGGCGCGGGAGCGGTCGAACCGACAGTGTATCGCTCGCGCGCCCGGCAGGCGCGCGCTTTACTTGACCGGAATCGTCGTGCCGGCCGGCATCGGCACCGCGGTGACGGCGTTCTTCGGGCTGCCGCTGACGATGCGGTCGCTGTAGGTCAGGTAGACGATCGTGTTGCGCTTGGCATCGACCACGCGCACGACGTGCAGGGTCTTGAAGATGAACGACATGCGCTCGCTGAACACGTCGGTTTGCTGCTTGAGCGGCTCCTTGAAGCTGATCGGGCCGACCTGCCGGCATGCGATCGACGCTTCGCTCGGATCCTCGGCGACGCCGAGCGTGCCCTTGATCCCGCCGGTGCGGGCGCGCGACACGTAGCAGGTCACGCCGTTTACGACCGGATCGTCATACGCCTCGACGACCACGCGATCGGAGCCGGTGACACGGAAATGGGTGTTGACGCTGCCGACTTCCTCCGCGTGCGCGAGCGGTGCCGCGGCGAACGCGGAAAGCAGGAGGGCGAATGGGGCTGAGCGGAGGAGGCGGTGCTTCATCGATGGAACCGGATGCGAATGCGGGACAGAGACTCTAGCATGCGCGCGACCGGGCGACGGAAGCCGAAAGGCGGGCCGGAAAAACAAAAGGCCCGTCGATTGACGGGCCTTTCGCTATTTGGCTCCCCGACCTGGGCTCGAACCAGGGACCTACGGATTAACAGTCCGGCGCTCTACCGACTGAGCTATCGGGGAATAAATCGGTACATCTGCGTGTTGGTTTGCCTACCAGCAAAAAGCCCGTCCACTTTCAACGGGCCTTTGCGTTTTTGGCTCCCCGACCTGGGCTCGAACCAGGGACCTACGGATTAACAGTCCGGCGCTCTACCGACTGAGCTATCGGGGAACAAACAACAACAGCAGAGAAACGAGATTATATGGAGCGTTGATCAAGCCGTCAACACTTTTGAGCCGCGGCGCACAAAAATTTTTTGCGGCCGCTGCGCGATCAGCGCTCGAGCAGGTGCAGCTTGTCCTGCACGTCCTTCCACTCGTCTGCGTCGGCCGGTGCCGGCTTGGTCTTCGTGATCGACGGCCAGTCCTTCGCCAGCTCGGCGTTCAGCGCGGTGAACTGCTGCTGGTCGCCCGGAACGTCTTCTTCGGCATAGATCGCATTGGTCGGGCACTCGGCGACGCACACTGCGCAGTCGATGCACTCGTCCGGATCGATGGCGAGAAAGTTGGGACCTTCACGGAAGCAATCCACCGGGCACACATCCACGCAGTCCGTGTATTTGCACTTGATGCAGCCTTCGGTCACAACGTGAGTCATTAAAACGCTCCTGCTTGGCGGTATATATGGGGTGGCGTTTGCGCCAAAACCGGCATTGTAACTGAAGCGCAAAACCCGCATGGCGTGGTCGGCTATCCGGCTTATATCGTTTCGTGATTAGTTTATGGTGGCCTGCCCAGGGGGCTCGCCGAAGGGACGCACCCACCGGGGTGTGTGTACCGTATACGCCGGTGTGGCCGGTGTGGCCGGAGCAGGGCGGCAGGCGGTTTCACGATGGTCGGGCCCGCATTCGGGTAACATGGCCGACAGACCGGGCGGCGCGCGGTGCGCCGAGGCCCTGTCACGATATTGGCGGTGCCGTAATCATGATCATCACTTCGCTGCTCGACACGGATCTCTACAAGTTCACGATGATGCAGGTCGTCCTGCATCACTTCCCTGCTGCAAGCGTCGAATACCGTTTCCGGTGCCGCACGCCCGGCGTCGATCTCGTGCCGTACATCGACGAGATTCGCGACGAGGTGCGCGGCCTGTGCGCGCTGCGTTTTTCCGACGTCGAACTCGACTACCTGCGGCGGATGCGCTTCATCAAGAGCGATTTCGTCGATTTCCTCGCGCTGTTTCATCTGAACGAGAAGTACATCTCGATCACGCCGTCGCCGAAGGGTAACGGCGAGATCGACATCGAGATCACGGGGCCGTGGCTGCACACGATCCTGTTCGAGATCCCGGTGCTCGCGATCGTCAACGAAGTGTATTTCCGCAACACGCAGCGCGAGCCCGACTATCGCGAAGGCCGCGAGCGGCTGTGCGAGAAAATCAAGCTGCTCGGTGCGAAGCCCGAGTTCGCCGACTGCAAGATCGCCGACTACGGCACGCGCCGGCGCTTCTCGAAGGTCTGGCACGAGGAAGTCGCGCTCACGCTGCGCGACGGCCTCGGCCCGCAGTTCGCGGGCACGAGCAACGTGCTTTACGCGATGAAGCACGGCATCACACCGCTCGGCACGATGGCGCACGAGTACCTGCAGGCATGCCAGGCGCTCGGCCCGCGGCTGCGCGATTCGCAGATCTACGGCTTCGAGATGTGGGCGAAGGAATATCGCGGCGATCTCGGGATCGCGCTGTCGGACGTCTACGGGATGGATGCGTTCCTGAACGACTTCGACATGTACTTCTGCAAGCTGTTCGACGGCGCGCGCCACGATTCGGGCGATCCGTTCGAATGGGGCGAGCGGATGCTGCGCCATTACGAGTCGAACCGTTGCGACCCGCGTACCAAAGTGCTCGTGTTCTCGGATGCGCTCGACATCCCGAAGGTCATGCAGTTGTACGAACGGTTCCGCGGCCGCTGCAAGCTCGCGTTCGGTGTCGGCACGAACCTCACCAACGATCTCGGCTACGTGCCGCTGCAGATCGTGATCAAGATGGTCCGCTGCAACGGCCAGCCGGTCGCGAAGCTGTCGGATTCGCCGGGCAAGAGCATGTGCGACGACAAGGCATATCTCGCGTACCTGCGCCAGGTGTTCGGCATCGCGCAGCCGGTCGAGGAAGACGCGTCGAAGTAAGCGTCGGCCGAACGGCCAAAACTGCGTTGGGGCGGGGTCGGCCGGTATAATCCGACGGTATCGCCCGCCAACGTCACGAGGACCGTTCATGGACACTTCCGCTGCCCGTCGCCAGATCCTCGCGCGCATTCGCGCGGCGCAGGGGCGTGCGGCCGAACCCGATGCGGCCGAGCGCGACGGCGTTGCCGACTATCTCGCCCGTCATCCGGAGGGCCCGCGCCCACCGGCGCCGGCCGATCTCGTCGCTGCCTTCGTCGACGAAGCGGTACGTCTGTCGACGACCGTCGACGAAGTCGCGACGCTTGCCGATGTCCCTGCCGCCGCGTCCCGTTACCTTTCCGCTCACGGCCTGCCGACGCAGGCCGTCGCGTGGCGCACGCTGGCCGATTTCGACTGGGCGGGCGCAGGCCTGTCGGTCGAATGCCGCAAGCCGCGCGACGGCGATCTGGTCGGCCTCACGGGCTGTTTTTGCGCGACCGCCGAAACGGGTTCGCTGGTGTTGTTGTCCGGCCCCGATACCTACGCATCGGCCGGCCTGCTGCCGGAAACACACATCGCGATCGTTCCCGCGTCGCGGATCGTCGCCGGTCATGAAGACGCATTTGCGCTGATCCGCTCGGAGCGCGGCGAATTGCCGCGTGCGGTCAATTTCGTGTCGGGCCCGTCGCGCACGGGCGATATCGAGCAGACCATCGTACTGGGCGCGCACGGTCCGTACCGCGTTCACGTGATCGTCGTACGGGGCGCATGACGCGCCCGCCGCATCCACTACCACTCGAACAAGGAAGTTCTGCATGAAACGACATGCCGCCTGGGCGGGCATGGCGTCGGGAATTGCGCTTGGCGCCGTTCCCGCGCTTGCATCGGCCGCAACGCTCGACGGTGCCACGCTGTCTGCTCTCTGGGGCATCCCGTTTGCCGGGATCCTGCTCTCCATCGCACTGTTCCCGCTCGTCGCCCCGGTGTTCTGGCATCACCACTTCGGCAAGATTGCGGCCGGGTGGGCGGTCGTGTTCCTGATCCCGTTCGCGTTCGCGTTCGGCGCAGGCACCGCGTTCGGCACGCTCGTGCATGCGCTGCTCGAGGAATACATTCCGTTCATCGTGCTGCTCACCGCGCTTTATACGGTCGCGGGCGGCATCTGCGTAAACGGCAACCTGCACGGCACGCCGAAGCTGAACACCGCGATCCTTGCGCTCGGCACGCTGCTCGCGAGCGTGATGGGCACGACCGGTGCCGCGATGCTGCTGATCCGGCCGCTGCTGCGCGCCAACGACAACCGCAAGCATGTCGTGCATGTCGTGATCTTCTTCATCTTTCTGGTCGCGAATGCGGGCGGGTCGCTGTCGCCGCTCGGCGATCCGCCGCTGTTCCTCGGCTTCCTGAATGGCGTGAGCTTCTTCTGGACGACCACGCACCTCGCGCTGCCGATGCTGTTCATCTGCGGTGTGCTGCTGACGCTGTTCTTCGCGCTCGATACGTACTTCTACCGGAAGGGCGGCGAGGAGCGGCCGGCCGTGCTCGACCCGACACCCGACAGCGACAGGCTGTCGATCGACGGCAAGATCAATTTCGTGCTGCTTGCGGCCGTGATCGGCCTGGTGCTGATGAGCGGCATCTGGAAGCCGGGCATCACGTTCGACGTATGGGGCACGCACGTCGCGCTGCAGAACCTCGTGCGCGACATCGCGCTCGTGGGCGTGACGCTCGCGTCGCTCGCGCTGACGCCGCGCTCCGCGCGCGAGGGCAATGCGTTCAACTGGGCGCCGATCGAGGAAGTCGCGAAGCTGTTCGCGGGGATCTTCGTGACGATCGCGCCGGTGATCGTGATCCTGCGCGCCGGTGCCGACGGCGCGTTCGCGCAGATCGTCCATCTCGTCACGGGGCCGGACGGCAAGCCGGTCGACGCGATGTACTTCTGGGCGACGGGCATCCTGTCGTCGTTCCTCGACAACGCACCGACCTATCTCGTGTTCTTCAACCTCGCGGGCGGCGATGCCCAGTCGCTGATGACGACCGGCGCGTCGACGCTCGCCGCGATTTCAGCAGGCGCGGTGTTCATGGGCGCGAACAGCTATATCGGCAACGCACCCAACTTCATGGTGAAGGCGATCGCCGAATCGCGCGGCGTGAAGATGCCGAGCTTCTTCGCGTATCTCGGCTGGGCGCTGGTCGTGCTGATACCGGTATTCCTGCTGACGTCGTGGCTCTTCTTCACGGCGTAAGCTGACGATTTTCAACCTAAGGCGGGCGGTCCCGGCGGCGCACGACGCGCTGCGATCCGCCCGCGGCATGCGGAGATGGCGATGCAGAAGATCCTGGTCGCGCGTCCGATCTTTCCGGACGTGATCGAGCGCCTCAAGCAGTATTTCGACGTC
>NZ_CAJNKE010000401.1 GCF_905232215.1 Burkholderia sp. LMG 13014 | reverse complement strand
CGCATTGGCTGCACTGATCCAGTGGCTCGCGACGCGCGCCGGCATTCCCGCGTTCACGGCCCCGTTCGCGCTCGCATCGTGGGTCACGGTGATCGTCGCGCGCCGCTTCACCCTCGGAGAACCCGATGTCGTCATTCGTACACCGTCCTGATGCCGTGAAACCCGGCGGCCCGATCTCGGACGCCGAACGCCGGATGCGCGTAGACCTCGCCGCCGCGTACCGGCTCGTCGCGCTGAATGGCTGGGACGACCTGATCTATACGCACCTTTCGGCAACCGTGCCCGGCGAGCCCGGCCACTTCCTGATCAACCCGTTCGGCCTCACGTTCGACGAAGTCCGCGCGTCGAATCTCGTGAAGATCGACCTGGCCGGCAACCGGATCGGCGACGGCGAGCATGCAGTCAACGTGACGGGCTTCGCGCTGCACGCGGCCGTGCACGCCGCGCGCACCGACGCCGTGTGCGTGATGCACCTGCACAATACGGCCGGCATCGCCGTATCGATCCAGCGCGACGGGCTGCTGCCCGCGTCGCAGCACGCGCTGCGGTTTCATGGCGACCTCGCGTACCACGACTACGAGGCGCTCGCGTTCTCGCCGGCCGAAGGCGCGCGGCTGACCGCGAGCCTCGGCACGCAATCCGCGATGCTGCTGCGCAACCACGGCACACTGACGGTCGGCCGCACCGTGGCCGAAGCCTATGTGCTGATGGATACGCTGATCAAGGCGTGCGACATCCAGGTGCGCGCGCAGGCCGGCGGCGGTCCGCTCGTGCTGCCCGACCCGGCCATCGCCGCCCGAACCGCGGAACAGCTGCGCGACGGTGGCGCAATCGAAGGCGAACTGGAATGGCCGGCGCTGCTGCGCCGGCTCGACCGGATCGATCCGACGTATCGCGACTGACGCCGCCGGCGCCCCACGCATCATTCACCCCAACCATCGGAGCACTCCGTCATGCCGACTTTCAATATCCAGCTCTTCGAAGGCCGCACCGTCGACCAGAAGCGCGCATTCGTCGAAGCCATCACGCGCGTCACGTGCGAGACGCTCGGCTGCGAGCCGGGCTCGGTCGATATCATCCTGACCGACGTGAAGAAAGAGAACTGGGCGACGGCCGGCAAGCTGTGGAGCGACGAGCGCTGAGCGTCAAAGGCGGCGGCGCTTCGGCGCTGCCCGCCCTGCACTGATTCACCCACTGCAGCGCCCGCGATGGACGCTGCACGCGGCCGCCTCCAGCCGCCTCTCGTTGTGCGCCCGCACATCGCTTTGTCACGCAATCGGCGCATAATGCCGGACAGACGCAGCAGCCGATGGCCACCCGACGAGGAGACCGCCATGGAAGCGAAGAACGAGGAAGTCGTCGCACACCTGCTCTCGGACGTCGTCGAATTCGCGCGCGGGCGCCTGCCCGAAGCCACGTTCCGGATCGTCGAACCTTTCCTGCGTCATTACTACGACTTCGTCGATGCCGACGATCTGCAGAGCCGCAGCATCGCCGATCTCTACGGCGCCGCGATGGCGCACTGGCAGACCGCCCAGAAATTCGTGCCGGGCAGCGAACGGCTGCGCGTGTACAACCCGATCCTCGAACAGCACGGCTGGCATTCCGACCACACGGTCATCGAGATCGTCAACGACGACATGCCGTTCCTCGTCGATTCCGTGACGATGGCCGTCAACCGCCTCGGGCTCGCGCTGCACTCGGCACTGCACCCGGTATTCCGCATCTGGCGCGGCCGCGATGGCGGCATCGAGCGCGTCGATGCGGGCGGCGCGACGCCCGGCGACGGCCAGTCGCAGCTCGCGTCGTTCATCCATTTCGAAGTCGACCGCTGCGGCGATGCCGCGCTGCTCAACACGTTGCGCAACGACATCGCGCACGTGCTCGGCGACGTGCGCGCGTCGGTGGAAGACTGGCCGAAGATCGTCGACATCGCGCGCGCGACGATCAAGGAAATGAAGGCGCGCGAATCGACCGCGGAAGACATCGAGGCACGCGCGTTCCTCGAATGGATGGCCGCCGATCACTTCACGTTCCTCGGCCAGCGCGACTACGCGCTGGTATCCGACAGTTCCGGCTTCGGGCTGCGCGGTATCGAAGGCTCGGGTTTCGGCCTGCTGCGCGAATCGTTGCGCGCGCCCGATGCGCCCGACGTGACGCCGCTGCCGACCGCCGCCGCCGACATCATCACCGGCCCGTGGCCGATCTTCCTCACCAAGGCGAATTCGCGGGCGACCGTACACCGGCCCGGCTATCTCGACTATGTCGGCGTGAAACTCGTCGGCGCCGACGGCAAGGTCACCGGCGAGCGCCGCTTCATCGGGCTCTACACGTCGACCGCCTACATGGTGTCGAGCGCCGAGATCCCGATCGTGCGCCGCAAGTGCGCGAACATCGTACGGCGCGCGGGCTTCCTGCCGAAGGGACATCTCGGCAAGTCGCTCGTGACGGTGCTCGAAACCTATCCGCGCGACGAACTGTTCCAGGCCGACGAAGACCAGCTCTACGACATCGCGCTCGGCATCCTGCGGCTGCAGGAACACCAGCGCACGCGCCTGTTCGTCCGCCGCGACCGCTTCGACCGCTTCGTGTCGTGCCTCGTGTTCGTGCCGCGCGACAAGTACAACACCGACCTGCGCCGGCGCATCGCGAAGCTGCTCATCGATGCGTACAACGGCGTGAACGTCGAATTCACGCCGCTGCTGTCGGAATCGGCGATCGCGCGGATCCATTTCGTCGTGCACGCGGAACCGGGCACGATGCCCGACGTCGACACGCGCGAGCTCGAAACGCGGCTCGTGCAGGTCGCGCGCCGCTGGCAGGACGATCTCGCCGATGCGCTACTCGACGCATTCGGCGAGGAGCAAGGCAACCGCCTGCTGCAACGCTATGCCGACTCGTTCCCGGCCGGCTATCGCGACGACTATCCGGCACGCACCGCCGTGCGCGACATCGAGCTGATCGAGCGCGTGAAGGATTCGGGGCAGCTCGCGATGAACCTGTACCGGCCGATCGAGGCCGAGGCGCGTGCGTTCCGCTTCAAGGTCTATCGCGCGGGCGACCCGATCGCGCTGTCGCGCAGCCTGCCGATGCTCGAGCATCTCGGCGTGCGCGTCGACGAGGAGCGGCCGTACCGGATCCAGACGCAGGATGCCGCGCATGCGTGGGTACACGACTTCGGCCTCGAGCTCGCCGACGATACCGAATTCGACATCGAACGCGTGAAGGGCCTGTTCGAAGATGCATTCGACCAGATCTGGAGCGGCCGGATCGAGAACGACGACTTCAACCGCCTCGTGCTGCGCGCCCACCTGAGCGCACGCGAAGTGACGATCCTGCGCGCGTATGCGAAGTATCTGCGGCAAGTCGGCTCGACCTTCAGCGACGCCTATATCGAACGCGCGCTGACCGGCAATCCGGCGATCGCGCGGCAGCTCGTCGAGCTGTTCCTGCTGCGCTTCGACCCGGCCACCGGCGACACGCGCGACGTGCAGGCCGAACGGCTGCTGAAAGAGATCGAAGGCGCGCTCGACCAGGTGCCGAACCTCGACGAGGACCGCATCCTGCGCCAGTTCCTCGGCGTGATCAACGCGACCGAGCGCACCAACTACTTCCTGCGCGACGCGAACGGCGAATCGAAACCGTACCTGTCGTTCAAGTTCAATCCGGCGAAAGTGCCCGGCCTGCCCGAACCGAAGCCGATGTTCGAGATCTGGGTGTATTCGCCGCGGGTCGAGGGCGTGCACCTGCGCGGCGGGCGCGTCGCGCGTGGCGGCCTGCGCTGGTCGGATCGCCGCGAGGATTTCCGCACCGAAGTGCTCGGGCTGATGAAGGCGCAGATGGTGAAGAACGTCGTGATCGTGCCGGTCGGCTCGAAAGGCGGCTTCGTCGTGAAGAACCCGCCGCCGCCGAGCGATCGCGAAGCATGGATGCGCGAAGGCATCGCGTGCTACCAGACCTTCCTGCGCGGCCTGCTCGACCTGACCGACAACCTCGTCAGCAACGCGATCGTGCCGCCGCCCGACGTCGTGCGTCACGATCCGGATGACCCGTACCTGGTCGTCGCCGCCGACAAGGGCACGGCCACCTTCTCCGACTACGCGAACGCGATCTCCCACGAATACGGCTTCTGGCTCGACGACGCGTTCGCGTCCGGCGGCTCGGTCGGCTACGACCACAAGAAGATGGCGATCACCGCGCGCGGCGCGTGGGAATCGGTGAAGCGGCACTTCCGCGAGATGGGCATCGATACGCAGACGACCGACTTCACGGTGGTCGGCGTCGGTGACATGTCGGGCGACGTGTTCGGCAACGGGATGCTGCTGTCGCCGCATATCCGGCTCGTCGCCGCGTTCGATCACCGGCACGTGTTCCTCGACCCGAACCCCGATCCCGCGACGAGCTTCGCGGAGCGCGCGCGCATGTTCGCGCTCGAACGCTCGAGCTGGGCCGATTACGATCCGGCGTCGATCTCGTCGGGCGGCGGCGTCTACCCGCGCACCGCGAAGACGATCCCGCTGTCGCCGGCCGTGCAGGCCGCGCTCGGCATCGACGCGCATGCGCTGCCGCCGGCCGAGCTGATCCGCGCGATCCTGCAGGCGCCGGTCGACCTGCTGTACAACGGCGGCATCGGCACCTACGTGAAGGCCGCGCGCGAAACCCACCTGCAGGTCGGCGACCGCGCGAACGACGCGGTGCGCGTGAACGGCACGGACCTGCGCTGCAAGGTGGTCGGCGAAGGCGGCAACCTCGGCTGCACGCAGTTCGGCCGGATCGAGTTCGCGCAGCGCGGCGGCCGCATCAACACCGATGCGATCGACAACTCGGCCGGCGTCGATTGTTCGGATCACGAAGTCAACATCAAGATCCTGCTCGGGCTGGTCGTGTCCGACGGCGAGATGACCGAGAAGCAGCGCAACGCACTGCTCGCGGAGATGACCGACGAAGTCGGGCTGCTCGTGCTGCGCGACAACTACTACCAGACGCAGGCGCTGTCGATCGCCGGCCGCTATGCGGTCGAGCTGCTCGACGCCGAGGCACGCCTGATGCGCTGGCTCGAACGCGCGGGCCGCCTGAACCGCGTGATCGAATTCCTGCCGACCGACGATGAAGTCGCCGAACGGCAAGCGGCGAAACTCGGCCTCACGTCGCCGGAACGCGCGGTGCTGCTCGCGTACAGCAAGATGTGGCTGTACGACGCGCTGCTCGAATCCGACGTGCCCGAGGATTCGCTGGTGGCCGCGATGCTCGTCGACTACTTCCCGAAACCGCTGCAGCAGCGCTTCAGCGAACCGATGCGCCGCCATCCGCTGCGCCGCGAAATCCTCGCGACGCACCTGACCAACGCGCTCGTGAACCGCGTCGGCTGTGCATTCGTGCACCGGCTGATGGAGGAAACCGACGCGCAGCCCGGCGACATCGTGCGGGCGTGCATCATGGCGCGCGACGTGTTCGACCTCGATGCGGTGTGGCGCGACATCGACGCGCTCGACAACCGCGTCGCCGACGACGTGCAGGCGCGCATGTTCGTCGACGTCGCGCGGCTGCTGGAGCGCGCGGCGCTGTGGTTCCTGCGGCATCTGCAATCCGGCGCGGTGGCCGACGGCGGCGTCGCCGAGCTGATCGCGCGCTGC
>NZ_CAJNKE010000400.1 GCF_905232215.1 Burkholderia sp. LMG 13014 | reverse complement strand
GGCGGTCGGCACCTGCCGGATCGCGGGCGGCTTCGGCTTTCCGTCCGGCGACGAGGCGAGCGGCGCATGGCTCGGCGTGCGAGCGCTCGCGTATGCGCAGCAGGCGCTCGACGGCCGCGTGCCGCACGATGCGTTCGCCAGCGCGCTGCTCGCGGAAACGGGCGCGCAGGATCGCGACGCGCTCGTCCAGTGGTCGTGCGATGCGAACCAGACGATCTACGCGCGGCTTGCGCCGATCGTGTTCGCGCACCGCTTGCATCCGGTCGCGGGCGCGCTGATCGCGCTGGCGGGCGACGAGATCGGCAAGATGATCGACGCGCTCGATCCGCAGCAGGCGCTGCCGGTCGCGCTGTGCGGCGGATTGGCGGACGCACTTGCACCGGCCGTGCCGGCGCGCCATGCCGCCCGGTTGCGCGCGCCGCTCGACGATTCGGCGCACGGCGCGCTACAGCTCGCGCTGCAAGCGCTGCGGGCGGCGGAAGGCGGTTGAAGTCGCTTGAAGTCGCTTTCGGGCGGCTGAAGGCACCCCGAAGCGGGGCCGTTGGCGGCGATCGACCGGGAACCGTCCGGCGGGCAACCGGGCACGACGTTAGAATGGCCGTTCCGCAGAGCCCTGAGCGCCATTCTTCCGTCCCATGTACAAAGTCATCGCCACCGATCTCGACGGTACCCTGCTGAACAGCGACCACCAGCTCGATCCGTACACGATCGACACCGTCCGCCGGCTCGACCGCGACGGCCTGCAGTTCGTGATCGCCACCGGGCGCCACTACGCGGACGTCGCCGGCATTCGCGACGTGCTCGGCATCCGGCCGTACCTGATCACGTCGAACGGCGCGCGCGTGCACGCGCCGGACGACACGACGATCCACGCGCAGGACATCGATCCGGCGATCGTTCGCGGCCTCGTGCAGCCCGATATCGTCGGCGCGCATGGCCGGGTGATCGTCAACCTGTTCACCGACCAGGGCTGGCTGATCGACCGCGATGCGCCGCACCTGCTCGAATTCCACCAGGATTCGGGCTTCCGCTACGACGTGATCGACATGGCCGCGCACGACGGCACGGATATCGCGAAGGTGCTGTACATCGGCGATCCGGCCGATCTGGCGGTCGTCGCCGATCAGATGCGCGTGCGCTTCGGCGATGCGCTGTACGTCACGTACTCGCTGCCCGACTGCCTCGAAGTGATGACCGCGAACGTGTCGAAGGGCCGCGCGCTGCGCTCGGTGCTCGCGCGGCTCGGCGTCGATACCGGCCACTGCATCGCGTTCGGCGACAACATGAACGATATCGACCTGCTCGAAACCGCGGGCCACGGGTTCATGATGAACAACGCGAACCCCGACCTGATCGCACGGCTGCCGCACATCCCGCGGATCGGCAACAACTTCGACGCGGGCGTCGCCCGCCATCTGCGCACGCTGTTCTCGCTCGAAGGCAGCGCCGCCGCATCCTGAGCGCCCTGCCGGGATGGAAATGAAAAACGGGCGCCAGTGGCGCCCGTCGAAATTACCTGCCTCGATCTTCTTGGACAGCGTGAGGCTCGCTGCTCTGCTCGCTTGACCCCGTAGTGTTTTATTCGCTTGTGCGAGCCGATGCCGGCAGCCGGTCGACGGCGTCGTCACGCCCCGCGACCAGCGGATAGATGATCCCGGCGAGTACCGCGCCGATGATCGGTGCCACCCAGAACAGCCAGAGCTGGCCGATCGCATCGCCGCCCACGAACAGCGCGGGGCCGGTCGAGCGGGCCGGGTTCACCGACGTGTTGGTGACCGGGATCGAGATCAGGTGAATCAGCGTCAGGCACAGGCCGATCGCGATCGGCGCAAAGCCGGCCGGCACGCCGCGCTTGTCGGTGGCGCCCAGGATCACGAACAGGAAGAAGCCCGTCATCACGACTTCGCAGATGAACGACGCGCCGAGCGAGTAGTGGCCGGGCGAACGCTCGCTGAAGCCATTCGTCGCAAAGCCGCTGCCGACGACGTCGAAGCCCGGCTTGCCGGTCGCGATCAGGTACAGCACGAATGCGCCGATCGTCGCGCCGACTACCTGCGCGACGATGTACGGCACGAGATCGCGTGCGGGGAAGCGGCCGGCGACCGTCAGGCCGACGCTCACCGCCGGATTCAGGTGGCAACCCGAGATGTGGCCAATTGCGAATGCCATCGTCAGCACAGTCAGGCCAAAGGCAAGTGCGACGCCGGCAAAGCCGATGCCGAGGCCCGGAAAGGCGGCGGCCAGCACGGCGCTTCCGCACCCGCCGAGCACCAGCCAGAACGTGCCGAATACCTCTGCAGCGAGACGCTGAGAAAGATTCATGTAAGGACCTCGTTCAAGTGGATTGAAGACAGCCGGATGACGCGACGGATTTAAACCGTCACCCGGAATTGGTCTGGATTATAGGAAATGAATCGGGTCGGGGAGGGTCAACGATTGTTAAATTTGAATGGCTGACGAATGCCTTTTATTAGAATAAGTCCGCATTCTCGATATAGTCGAATCGGTTAAAGATGACAGTATTAATTTCGAAGGGCAGGGCGGCAGTGCGGATGGCGTAACGGATGTGGGTATCCCGGCCGGATTCGCCGGGGCCGCATCATCAAAGGGGAGTCGAAAAATGTCTCAATACGCGAAACTCAAGGCGCAGATCGCCGATCTGCAGGCCCAGGCGGACGACGTGCGCCGCCAGGAAGTGGCGGCGGTGATTGCCGAAGTCCAGCAAAAGATTGCCGAATACGGGCTGACGGCCCAGGATCTGGGTTTCGCGGAGCGAGCGAAGCGCGGGCGCCCGCCGAAGAAGGCGCCGCTGCCGCCGAAATACCGCGATCCGAAGTCGGGCGCGACGTGGAGCGGGCGCGGCAAGCCGCCGAATTGGATCGTCGGTAAAAACCGCGATCGTTTCCTGATCGAATGACCGAAAGCCCAAACAAAAGAGCCGCATCGAGATGCGGCTCTTTTGTTTTGCGCGCCGATTTCGGCGCGGACTTGATTACGGAATATTTCCTCGCGGATTTCCGAGTCAGGCGCCGGCGACCCGGCGCAATGCCGGTTGCCGGGTTTGCGTGCAAAGCGATTCGTAAGTTTCGACATAACGCTGCGCCATTGCCTTCGAACTGAAACGCGTGTCGAAACGTTTGCGGATGGCGGTGCGCGACAGGCTGTCGAGACGGTGCAGCGCACCGACCGCGCCCTGCACGTCCTCGACGATGAAGCCCGTGACGCCGTCCTCGATCACTTCCGGCACCGAGCCGCGGTTGAACGCGACGACGGGCGTGCCGCAGGCCATCGCCTCGATCATCACGAGGCCGAACGGCTCCGGCCAGTCGATCGGGAACAGCAGCGCCTTCGCACCGGACAGGAACGCGGGCTTCTGCGCCTCGTTGATCTCGCCGATGAACTCGACGTGCGCCTGGCCGAGCAGCGGCTCGATCACTTCCTTGAAATAGTCGGCGTCGGCCTTGTCGACCTTCGCGGCGATCTTCAGCGGCAGCCCGCTTTGCGCGGCGATCCGGATCGCGGTGTCGACGCGCTTTTCCGGGCAGATCCGGCCGAGGAACGCGAGGTATTCGGGCTTCACGCCCGGCTGCGGCGTGAGCAGCGTGTCGGGCAGCCCGTGATACACGGTGCCGGCCCACGCGGCCTGCGGCAGCGGCTTGCGCTGGTTGTTCGAGATCGACACGACCGGCGCGTCCGGGAACGCGTCGAACACCGGCTGCAGCTCCGGCAGGTCGAGTCGGCCGTGCAGCGTCGTCACGTACGGCGTGTCGAGGCGCGACATCAGCGGGAACGGCAGGTAGTCGAGGTGGAAGTGCAGCACGTCGAATTCGTGCGCGACCCGGGCGACCTGCTCGAGAAGCCGCATATGGGGTGCCATCGAATCGCGGATCGACGGGTCGAGCCGCAGGGCGCGCGGCCAGGCCGCCTCGAGACGGGCCGACGTGACGGAGTCGCCGCTGGCGAACAGCGTCACGTCGTGGCCGAGTTCGACGAGCGCCTCGGTGAGGTAGGACACGACACGCTCGGTGCCGCCGTAGAGTTTCGGCGGAACGGCTTCGTAAAGCGGCGCGATCTGGGCAATTCGCATGGGGTTCTCCTGTTTCGATCCGAGGGCGCGGTGGCGCCGATGTGGATCCCGTGCAAGGTTGCGGAACTCGCCGACGCACGCGGTTGGCGGTACGTGGCCGTGCCCTGGGCGGGGTGCGCGGGGCGCCGGACGGCAAGCTGCGGGGCGGGCCGGCACGGCTCGCGCCGCCGCCCATTGGAGTCCATTATCGATATCGCCTTGAGGGGTTCGAGTGTTTTTTTCAAACACTTAAGGCTTGTTACACGATGAAATACGCGAAAACCCCGAGAAAAAGGGCGCGGGAACAGGAATGGAGATAGACGCAACTATTGTTGCGTCATCGTGAAAAACCACTATAATTTTTACCGATCCGATTGTCGGCAGCCCTGCCGGCAAGCCTTCCACTACCGAGTGGGGGCCATCGGACACATCGCAGCCGAATCCGCGCTGCCACTCGCTTCCCCGATTGAGCCTTTCAATTCGCTTTGTCGGAAAAATTCCTACACGGTTTACAGACAAATCCTGCATGGCATACGCCACTTCGCTGATACCGGCGTAAATGCCGTTTAGCCAAAATTCGCCCTGTAAGACTATAAACGAGCCGACTGAGCGCCAAGAGCGCCCTGATCGAGCAAACGTTTTCATAACACGAATGGCCAAAGCAAAGCTCTTTAACGGGGGAATCATGAGCGCTACCAGCGAAATGCTCAGTGAGATCAAAGAGGTCAACCTGTCGTACCTCCTCCTCGCGCAACGCCTGCTGCGGGAAGACAAGGCGATGGGCATGTTCCGCATGGGAATTTCCCAGGAACTGGCCGACGTACTCGGGAACCTCACGCTCGCACAGACCGTGAAGCTCGCCGCGTCGAACCAGATGCTGTGCCGCTTCCGCTTCGACGATCACGCGCTGCTGTCGTCGCTCGCCGACAAGGGCCGCAGCGATGTCGTCGCGCACGCCCACTCGGCCATCCTGATGGCCGGGCAGCAGGTCGAAGGCGTCCGCTGATCCATCCCGCCTTGCGACTGTCCCGGCGTGCCGCGCCGGTGGGCAGCGTATTGGCCATCCATCCGAATAACGTCAAGCGGACGGTTTTCACCATGGCAAGCAAAAGCGTCGTGATCGAGGTGAAGGAAATCACCCTCGCCATCGAACTGATCGAACTGGGCGCCCGGCTGCAGTTGCTGGAAGCGGAGACGAGCCTGTCGCGGGACCGTCTGATCAAGCTGTACAAGGAACTGAAGGGCGTGTCGCCGCCGAAGGGGATGCTGCCGTTCTCGACCGACTGGTTCATGACGTGGCAGCCGAACATCCACTCGTCGCTGTTCTACAACATCTACCGGTTCATGCAGGACCACGGCCGTTGCGAGCCGATCCAGTCGATCGTGAAGGCGTACCGGCTCTATTTGGAGCACGTGAACCTGTCCGGCGACGAGGCCGCGCTGAGCCTCACGCGCGCGTGGACGCTCGTGCGCTTCTTCGATTCGGGGATGCTGCAGATGACCCCGTGCACGCGCTGCGGCGGCCACTTCGTCGCGCATGCGCATGATCCGCATCAAGGTTTCGTCTGCG
>NZ_CAJNKE010000399.1 GCF_905232215.1 Burkholderia sp. LMG 13014 | reverse complement strand
GCAGCGGCGCGGGCGTGCGCAGGTGCGCGACCGATTCGTGCGTCGCATACAGGCTGAACGCGGCGATGCCGATCAGCGCGAACGCCATCTGCGCGAGCGCCTGCATCGTCGTGCTGACGGTGACGGCCGCCGCCGCGTCGGCCATCCGCGTGCCGCGCTGCGCGAGGTGGCGCACCATCAGCACGGGGCCGCCGATCTGCCCGGCGGGCAGCAGGCTGTTCACCGATTCGCCGACCCAGCGCGCACGCAGCGCGTTGCCGAGCTCGGCGCCCGGCTGGCCGGGGCGGAACATCACGGAGATCGCCATCGCGTCGATCACGAGCGGCACGACGTGGAACGCCGCGACGAGCGCGAGCCCCCAGCCGGCCGCGAGGAACGTGGACGCGACGGCGCCGACGCCCTGCCAAGCCAGGAGTGCGACGAAGAGTGCGGTCCCGAGGGACAGCAGGATGAGGCCGGCGCGTGTCATGACCCGGTCGTGCGTCGCGTCGCCAGTTGCTTGAATACCTGGCGGAAACCGAAATACGCGATCGCGTCCTTCATGTTCGAGATGAAGCGCTTCCACGGCCGCATGCCGGGGTTCGTCACGTATTCGAAGGTGAGCGACACGCGCATCTCGTTCTGGCCAAGCGGCGTGATGCGGTGGCGCAGCTTGTCGCCGTCGAACAGCACGATGCCGCCGTCGGCGATCTGCACGGAGCCCGGTTCGTCGGCGACGTTCGGATTGCGGGTGTGCAACTCGTAGTCGAGCCGGCACGACGATTCGTCGATCACGCCGATCAGCAGCGTGTAGCGGCGGCCGTCGTAGTACGACGTGTCGTAGTGCCAGCCGATGTGGTCGCCGGGCTTCGTGTAGTAATACAGTGCGTATGCGTGCGGATCGTCGTCCGGCGACAGCATCAGCTTGTCGCCCGTGACCTTCTCGAGGAAGGAGATGAGTGCCTTCGAGCGATACAGTTCGGCGATGTACGGCGCCTGCTCGTCGATCGTATGACGGCTCACGCTGCCGCCTTGCTTATGGCCGGGCAGGTAATTGCGGTTCAGGCCGGCCTGCATCGCGCGGGCGGCGTCGGCCAGCTTCGCGTGCGCGTCGGCCGGCAGGAATGCGTCGAGGTACAGGAACGAGCCCTGGCGCGTGTAGTCGTTGCGCACCTGCTCGAGGTCGAGGTGGCCGACGCAGTCGGCCACGGTGCGATCGGGGTCGGACGCGGCGCGCACAGGCGCGGGGCGTGCCGGGCTCAGCACGGAGTCGTCGCGCGTGCTAGGAGTCATTTGGAAGCCTGGATTTCAGTGGAATTCTGCGGAACATTGCCGCGCCGGACGATGCGCCACCAGTCGATCACGACCCACGCGGCGAACAGCGGGGCGCCGATCGACGCCGCGAGCAGGAACGGCTCGACGCCGTCGAACAGCGTCACGAGCGGCAGCAGGTACAGCACGTCTTCGGTCTCGAAGCCGCCGGCGAATGCCTGCTTGGTGCCGGCCTTGCCGGCGAACGATTCGATTCGCATGCGCAGGAAGAAGATCAGCGCAACGGCGGCACCGGCCACCGCGCCGAGCAGCACCGGCGACGCGGCCATCTGGCCGCCCTGGGCGACGATGCCGAGGCCCATGCTGACGAACAGCGCGACCGTGACGAGTGCGTCCGCCGCGAGGTCGTAAAAATGACCGATCTTGCTCGTCTTGCCGCTGATGCGCGCGAGCTCGCCATCGGTGTGGTCGACGAAGTTCGACAGCACGATCAGGAACGCGCCTGCATTGCTCCAGCCGAAGCCGCCGTGCGCGAGGCACCAGGCGCCGGCGAGGCCGATCAGCAGACGAACGGTGGTGAGGTGATTCGGAGTGACAGGCGTGTCGACGAGCGGTCGGACAAGCGAGCGCGCCAGCCGCGCATCCCAGGTGCGTGGCAGGGGCGGT
Organism: Burkholderia sp. LMG 13014; assembly: GCF_905232215.1. Classification (GTDB taxonomy): domain Bacteria; phylum Pseudomonadota; class Gammaproteobacteria; order Burkholderiales; family Burkholderiaceae; genus Burkholderia. The sequence goes on along the minus strand of NZ_CAJNKE010000399.1, from coordinate 3,732 downwards.
TCGGAACGTGTGGCGTTTTTTCTTTGGTCCATCGGCGAAATATATACGGAATTGTAATTTGTTGCTTTTTATTCAATCAATGTCCTGACATGACGGAGTGTTACCGCGTCTTGCGGCGATTGGCCGGCCGAAAAGCGCATGCGCGAAAGGGTGGCCAAACCGAGCTGCGCGATCCAGATTCCAGTGTGGTTCGCATCGGGCGGCTGTCAAGGACTGGCGGGCCTCTCAGGCCGGTGTGGCGGTGCTTTTCGCGCTTTCCGGCGCGCGTCGCGCGGCGCGTGCGAGCTTGATATGCGTCAGGTCGGAATGCGCCGCATCGGGTGACAATTGGCCGCGCCGGACGGGTGTCGTGCATTGCCGATCGGAAGGCGGCAAATGGACGTCAAAATCCGACGATTGACGCGTGTGCGTTGGCGATCGTCGAGTGGTTTTCCTGCTCGATGCTTTCGCGCGCCTTTCGCGTGCATCCGATTCAAACGGAGCGCCTGTCACAGAACGGTCGTTCGATACCCGGCAAATCCGGCAAGGATCTTTTTCATTTGGCGGACATTTCGCGGCGATCGCCTCTGCGATACTCCGATCGTGCCTGTGGTGCCGGCCGCCCCTCGCGGCCCCAAGGGCTTCATGTCGCTCAGGAGACACCCCCCGCGACGTCAACGACAGACCCAAGCGTCAAAACCAGCCATGTCTTCATCACGCATCCTCGCTCCCGCCCTGCGTTCGCTCGTCCGCACTGCCGACGAAGCCGCCGCGCTGATCCGTCCCGGCATGACCGTCGCCATGAGCGGCTTCACCGGATCCGGTTATCCGAAGGCCGTGCCGGCCGCGCTTGCCGCCCACATCGACGCGGCGCACACGCGCGGCGAGGACTTCCGGATCAACGTGCTGACGGGCGCGTCGACCGCGCCGGAACTCGACGGCGCGCTCGCCCGCACCAACGGCATCTCGATGCGCCTGCCGTACCAGTCCGACCCGACGCTGCGCGACAAGATCAACGGCGGCGAAGTCGACTACCAGGACGTCCACCTGAGCCACGTCGCGCAGTACGCATGGTTCGGCCTGTACGGCGATCTCGATGTCGCGATCGTCGAAGTCGCGGGCATCCGCGAGGACGGGCTGCTGATTCCGTCCGCGTCGATCGGCAACAACAAGACCTGGCTCGAACGTGCGAAGCACGTGATCCTCGAGGTCAACTCGCGCCAGCCGCTCGGCCTCGACGGGATGCACGACGTCTATTACGGTACCGCGCTGCCGCCGCACCGCAAGCCGATTCCGCTGACGAAGAGCGACGACCGGATCGGCGAGCCGTACCTGCGTTGCCCGGCCGACAAGATCGTCGCGATCGTCGAGACCGATGCGCCGGACCGCAGCAACGCGTTCTCCGCGCCGGACGCGACGTCGAAGCAGATCGCGCATCAACTGATCGATTTCCTGCGCCATGAAGTGAAGCGCGGCCGCCTGCCGGAAAACCTGCTGCCGCTGCAGTCGGGCGTCGGCAACATCACGAACGCGGTGCTCGCGGAGCTCAGCTCGGCCGGCTTTTCGAACCTGACCGCTTACACCGAAGTGATCCAGGACGGCATGCTCGACCTGCTGCAGGACGGCACGCTGAGCTTCGCGTCGGCCACCGCGCTGTCGCTGAGCCCGGCCGCCGTGCAGCGCTTCGCCGACGAAATCGCGACGTTCCGCGAGAAGATCGTGCTGCGCCCGCAGGAGATCAGCAACCATCCGGAGCTCGTGCGCCGGCTCGGCTGCATCGCGATGAACGGGATGATCGAGGCCGACATCTACGGCAACGTGAACTCGACGCACGTGATGGGCACGAAGATCCAGAACGGCATCGGCGGCTCGGGCGACTTCGCGCGCAACGGCTACCTGTCGTGCTTCATGTCGGCGAGTACCGCGAAGGGCGGCGCGATCTCGCGGATCGTGCCGATGGCGAGCCACGTCGACCATACCGAGCACGACGTCGCGGTGGTCGTCACCGAACAGGGCCTCGCGGACCTGCGCGGCCTGTCGCCGAAGCAGCGTGCCCGCAAGGTCATCGCGACCTGCGCGCATCCCGACTATCGGCCGATGCTCGAGGATTACTTCGAGCGCGCGTCGCGCGAAAGCTTCGGCAAGCACACGCCGCACCTGCTCGCCGAGGCGCTGTCGTGGCACGAGCGCTACGTGCGCACGGGCACGATGAAGGCCTGACGCAGCACGCCTGCCGCGCGTGAGATGCGCGCGGCAGGCGGCGCGCGATGCTGTGCGCGTATCCGTCCGTCGACCGGTCGGATCGTCAGTCCATCGCCGCATGCGCGACGTCGACGCTGGCCGCCTTCTGCGGCGGGCGGATCAGCAGCAACAGCGGAATCATCAGCAGCGTCGCGACGAACATCAGCTTGAAGTCGTTCAGGTACGCGATCATCGACGCCTGCTGGTTGATCGTGCGATCGAGCAGCGCGATGTCGAGGCGGCTGCCGGCCATCGCCTGCACGGCCGGGTTGAACGGCGTGATATGGGTCGCGAGGTCAGCATGCGCGACTTGCGTATTGCGCGTCATCAGCGTCTGCACGATCGAGATGCCGATACTGCTGCCGATGTTGCGCATCAGGCTGTAGGTGGCCGTGCCGTCCGCGCGCAGGTCGGGCGGCAGCGTCGAGAACGACAGTGCGCTCAGCGGCACGAACACGAGCCCCAGCCCGAAACCCTGCACCACGCCGGGCCACACGATGTCCGCTTCGGACAGCACGACCGTGTACTGCATCATCTGCCAGAGCGCGAGCGCGGAAATCGACAGCCCCGCAAGCAGCAGCATCCGCGCGTCCACGTATTTCAGCAGCCTTCCGACGAACAGCATCGCGATCATCGTGCCGGCGCCGCTCGGCGCGGTGACGAGACCCGTCGTCGCGACCGGGTAGCCCATCAGGTTCTGCAGCATCGGCGGCAGCAGCGCACGCGTCGCGTACAGCACCGCGCCGACCACGAAGATGAACAGCGTGCCCGTCGCGAAGTTGGGGTCGCGCAGCAGTTCCGACTTGAAGAACGACGCCTTGCCGACGGTCGCGGTATGCGTGAGGAAGAACGCGAAGCTGAGCGCCGCGACGAGCGCTTCGATGCGGATCTCGTAGGAGCCGAACCAGTCGAGCTGTTCGCCGCGGTCGAGCATCGCCTGGAATGCGCCGATCGCGAGCGCCAGCGTCGCGAAGCCGAACGCGTCGAACTTCACGTGCGGGCGCGGCGCGCGCGCGGGCAGGAAGGTCATCACGCCAGCGAGCGCGAACGCACCGATCGGCACGTTGATGAAGAACACCCAGCGCCAGTTGTAGCTGTCGGTGAGCCAGCCGCCGAGCGTCGGGCCGAGGATCGGGCCGACCATCACGCCCATCCCCCAGATCGCCATCGCCTGGCCTTGTTTCTCGCGCGGATTGATGTCGAGCAGGATCGACTGTGACAGCGGCACCAGCGCGGCGCCGAACACGCCCTGCAGCAGACGCGCGCCGACGATCTGCACGAGCGTCTCGGCCAGCCCGCACAGCGCCGACGCGACCGTGAAGCCCGCGATCGACACGATCAGCAGCCGCTTCACGCTGAGCCGGTCGGACAACCAGCCGGTAAGCGGTGTCGCGATCGCTGCGGCGACGATATAGGAGGTCAGCACCCACGTGATCTCGTCCTGCGACGCGGACAGCGTGCCTTGCATGTGAGGGAGGGCGACGTTCGCGATCGTGCTGTCGAGGGTCTGGA
>NZ_CAJNKE010000398.1 GCF_905232215.1 Burkholderia sp. LMG 13014 | reverse complement strand
CATGTTGCCGTCTCCTGTGGTTCTGGTATTAATGGCCGTCCTTGCAACGTCCGGCTCGACACAGGTTATCGACCGAGTCTGAGAAAATGCTGACATCCCGGCCCCGGGAAAACCCCTAACCCACCCACCTGCGAAACGGCACCATGCGCATTCTCGTCGTGGAGGACGATGCCGAAATCGGCGCGGCGATCCGCAGCCGCCTGGCGCGGCTCGGCCATGCGGTCGATCTCGAAACCGACGGCGCGATCGCGAACGGGCTGCTGCGCGTCGAGCGTTTCGACCTCGTCGTGCTCGACGCGAACCTGCCCGGCATGGACGGCTTCACGGTATTGCGCCACCTGCGCGCGTCGGGGAGCACGACGCCCGTGCTGCTCGTCACCGCGCGCTCGGCGATCGACGACCGCGTGAGCGGCCTCGGCCTCGGCGCCGACGACTACCTCGTGAAGCCGTTCGACTACCGCGAACTCGATGCGCGCGTGCAGGCGCTCCTGCGCCGCAACAGCGGCCACGCGAACGACGTGCTGACGCTCGGCGGCCTCGTGATCGACCGCAGCAGCCGCCTCGCCGAACTCGACGGCCAGCCGCTGTCGCTGTCGCGCCAGGAGTTCGCGCTGCTCGAAATCCTCGCGAGCCGGCCGCAGCGGATCTTCTCGAAGGACGAGCTGCTGAACCAGCTGTTCAGCTTCGGCAACGAGCCGACTACGAACGCGGTCGAGCAGTACGTGACGCGCGTGCGCAAGAAGCTGCAGGGCAGCTCGGTCGAGATTCGCACCGCGCGCGGGATGGGGTATCAGATTGCGGCGCACTGACTGGTTCCCGAAGACGCTGTTCGGGCGCACGCTGCTCTTCATCGCGCTCGTCGTCGCGACCGGTGCGCTCGCGCTCGCGGCGATCGCGCGCTACTACGCGGGCGTCGCGGCCGACCGTGCGTACGACCAGTTGCTTGCGGGCGCATCGATCCAGGTCGCGGAAAACCTCTACGTGCAGGGCGGCGTGCTCGCGCTGAATCCGCCGGTGGCCGCGCTGTCGACGCTGTCGCGCTACGACCTCGTCTACTACAAGGTGGTCGATTCGCGCGGCATCGTCGTGGCCGGCTACAACGATCTCGCGAGCGCCGCGACACTCGCCGCCGCGAAACAGGGCCCCGCGTTCGCGAACGGCATGTACCAGGGACACCGGATCCGCACCGCGACCATCGCACGCTACATGCCCGAGGAAAGCACGCCGGGCTGGGCACTCGTGACGGTGGCGCAAACCACCAACGCACGCCAGCAGCTCACGAACGACATGAGCTTCAAGGTGTGGACGCTGATCCTGCTGATGAGCGTGCTCGCGATCGGCGCGAGCGGCCTCGCGATCCGGCGCGGTCTGCGCCCGCTCGCGCAGATCGGCACGATCATCGCCGCGCGCGACCCGGCCGACCTGCGGCCGGTGGCCGTCGACACGCCGAGCGAGATCGACGCGATCATCGGGTCGATCAACGGGCTGATGCGCCGCCTCGCCGAGCGGATCAACGCGATGCAGCGCTTCATCGCCGACGCCGCGCACCAGATGCGCACGCCGCTCGCGCGACTCGACGCGCAGATCGAGCTGCTCGACGGCGAAGCCGATCCCGCGCGTCACGCGGCGCGGCTCGACGCGCTACGTGCGACCTGCTCGGATGTCGGGCGGCTCACCGGCCAGTTGCTCAATCACGCGATGGTGATCCATCGCACCGAAGCCGTGCCGTTGCAACCCGTCGAACTCGTCGCGCTCGCGAAGGACGTGCTCGGCCGCACGATTCCGCTCGCGGGCGAGCGCGATGTCGCCGTCGCGTTCGCGAGCGACGCGCCGCTCGCGTGGATCGACGGCGACGCGATCAGCCTGCAGGAAGCGCTGTCGAACGTGCTGCACAACGCGCTGCTGCACGGTCATGCGGACGACATCGTCGTGTCGGTTGCGACCAAGGGCAACGCCGGCGATGCCGTGACGCTGACCGTCACCGACAACGGCCGCGGGATTCCGCGCGAGCACTGGGAAGCGGCACTACAGCCGTTCGTGCGGATTGCGCCGGACGGCAGCGAGCGGCGCACCGGGTCAGGCCTCGGGCTCGCGATCGTGCAGGAAGTGATGAAGGCGCACGGCGGGCGCATCGGGTTCGCGTTTCCCGATGCGGGCGGGTTTGCGGTGGTGCTGACGTTTCCGCGCGCGGCGGGGGGCGGCGCGGCGCAGCCATGAGCCGACGATCCCGCATCGGCTCATGCACGGCAGGCGCTCAATCGTCGCTGTCGTCGTCGAAGCGGTTTCGCTCCGCATGCCGCGCGACCAACCGGTCCAGCTCGTCGTACTGACGGTCGCAGAACAGCCGGCACAACGTATCGACGTCCGCGCGCGTGTCGACGTCGATCGTATCGACGTGCTGCTCCAGCTTTCCCTTGCCGATTCCGAAAAGCCCCTTCTTCATCCGCATCGAGACGGCATTCAGCTGGAAGCCGTCCGCATGCGCATCGCTCAGCGCGGTCACCCACAATTCCCGCTGATCGTCGGCATGCTGCAGCACGAGGGCCGGCAACGGGCCTTCCTGCGTGTCGTCCCATTCGGCATGCTGCGCCGCCCACGGGAACACGTCGAACGCTTGCGTGAACGACGGGTAATCCGTCGCACCCTGAGAATCCAGTTGATCGAACTGGTAGCCGACTTTCTGAATGGAATAGGTCAACATGGCGCGGCGCTCCGTGGCATTCAGGATCAGGAGATCGTCAAGCTACGCCGATTTGCGGTATTCGTCAGCTTTTTGCTGCGCGTCGCCGACGCGCGGACGCCAGTGTGGAATGCCATCGTGCGGCTTGCGCGGCACTCGACCCACCGGTTCGACTACCGCGCCCTTTGCCCCGATTCGCGCCACTCGACTTGACGGCAGCACGCCGGTCAATTATGGTATGGTCGTTCAACAATCAGGAGAGCCCGATGGCGCGGCCAAGAGAATTCGACGAAGACCAGGTGCTCGACGCCGTGATGGACACGTTCTGGCGCCACGGCTACGAAGCGACGTCCGCGCAGGATCTCGTGCAGGCGACCGGGCTCGGCCGCGGCAGCCTGTATGCGGCCTATACGAACAAGGACGGCCTGTTCGAGCAGGCGATGCTGCGCTACAACCAGCGCTCGCACGACAACGTCGACCTGCTGCGCGCTCCCGGCCCTGCGACCGAGCGCCTGCGTGCGCTGCTGACAAGCGTCGTCGACGCCGACCTGAAGGCGCCTGAAAAACGCGGCTGTCTCGCGACGAACACAGCGATCGAGCGCGCGAGCCGCGACGCGCATGTCGCCGAACTCGTGCGACAGAACTTCCGGATCATGCTCGCGGGCATCCAGGAAACGATCGAGCGCGGGCAAGCCGCCGGCGAAATCGATGCCAACGCGCACGCCGAGGATCTCGCGTGGTTCGTGTTCAATGCAATGCAAGGGTTGCGGGTGCTCGCCAGGACGTCGTCTGGCAAGGACCGCAAGCGGCTCGTCGCAATCGTCGACCGGACCCTGCACGCGCTGGGCTGACCAAAAAATTTTTCCCAATTATGGAATGATCATTCCACAACAAGGACCCCGATGAACGCTTCACTCTCTTCCGTTCCCCGTCGCGGCGCGCGGCTGCCGCTTGCCGTTTTCGTGCTCGGTCTCACCGTGTTCTGCATCGGCACTACCGAAGTGATGGTGTCAGGCCTGCTGCCCCTGCTCGCGCACGATTTCGGCGTGTCGATTCCGTCGGCCGCCCTGCTGATCTCCGGCTATGCGGCCGGCGTGGTGGTCGGCGGCCCCGCGATGACGCTCGCGTTTCTGCGCACGCGCCGCAAGACCGCCCTGCTCGTGCTGCTCGGCGTATTCATCGCCGGGCAAGCGCTCGGCGCACTCGCGCAGAACTATGCGCTGCTGATGACCTCGCGGGTCGTCGCGGCGCTCGCGCAGGGCGCGTTCTTCGGCATCGGCTCGCTGCTCGCGATCGACCTGGCCGGCCCCGACGCGAAAGGCCGCGCGCTCGCGGTGATGTTCGGCGGGCTGACGATCGCCAATATCGCCGGCGCGCCGTTCGGCACGCTGATCGGCGAGCAGTACGGCTGGCGTGCGAGCTTCTGGGTCGTCACGGCGCTCGCCGTGCTGAGCCTCGTCGCCACCACGCTCGTCGTCCCGATGCAGGGCCGGCCGCCGTATCACGGCATCGCGCGTGAGTTCGCATCGTTCCGGCAGCCGCGGCTGTGGGCCGCGCTCGGCATCTCGGCGCTCAGCCAGGCCGGCTTGTTCGCCGCGTACAGCTATTTCTCGCCGATCTTCACCGAGTTCGGCGGTTTCGAGCGCGCAGCCGTGCCGGCGTTGCAGGCACTGTTCGGCATCGGCTGCTTTGCCGGCACCGTCGTGGGCGGCCGCTATACCGATCGCTATCCGGCCGGGATCCTCGTCGCGGGCCTCGTCGCGCTGATCGTCACGATGGCCACGTTCGGCGCGCTCGCGCACAGCCGCACCGGCACGATCGTCGCCCTGGCCGCGTTCGGCATCGCGGCGTTCTCGATCAATCCCGCGCTGCAGGCCCGCGCGATCGCCGAAGCTCCGCACGCACCGACGCTCGCGACGACGGCGAACACGTCGGCGTTCAACGTCGGGAACACCGTCGGCCCGTGGCTCGGCGGCGTCGCGATCAACGCCGGGCTCGGATTCGTGTCGACGGTCTGGGTCGGCGTCGCGCTCGCCGCGCTGGCCCTGGTCCTCGCACTCGCATCGACGCGTCCGCACGCGCCGTCCTCTTCCGCTTCATACACACGTTCGACAGGAGAAACGTCATGAGCACGTCCGCTACACGCAACGCCACCACCGTCGCCGTCCTCGGTATCGGCGTGATGGGCGCACCGATCGCCCGCAATCTGGCCCGGCAAGGATTCACGGTTCGTGCATGGAACCGCACGCGCGCCAAGGCCGACGCACTCGCCGCCGACGGTGTCGCCGCGTTCGCGACGCCGGCCGAGACCGTCAGCGACGCGCGCATCGTCGTCACGGTGCTCAACGATGCGGACGGCGTGCTGCAGGCGATGGAAGCCGCTGCGCCGAAGCTGGCGGCCGGAACGATCTGGGTTCAGGTCAGCACGGTAGGCGTGCGCGGCATCGCACGACTCGCGGCATTCGCGCGGACGCACGACCTCGTGTTCTACGACGCGCCCGTGCAAGGCTCGCGACTACCGGCCGAAAATGCGCAACTCGTCGTGCTCGCGGCGGGGCCCGAGTCGGATCGCGCACAGGTGCCGCCGCTGTTCGACGCGATCGGCCGGCGTACGCTGTGGGTGGCCGACGACGGCTCGACGGGCGCAAGCAGCCGGCTCAAGCTCGCGCTCAACCACTATGCGTTCACGCTCACGCACGCGATCGCGGAAAGCCTGAAACTGGCCGGCGCGCTCGGCGCCGATCCGCGCGACGTGATCGATGTCGTGTCGGGCGGCCCGATGGACAACGGCTACTTTCAGGCAAAGGGCGCATTGATCCTGAACGACGACTTCCGCGCGGCGTTCACGGTCGCCAACGCGGTGAAGGACGCCACGCTGATCGCGCAAGCCGCGCATGACGCCGGCATGCACGCCGACGTCGCGAATGCGAGCCTCGCACGATTCCGGCGCGCCGCCGACGCGGGGCACGGGGACAAGGAC
>NZ_CAJNKE010000397.1 GCF_905232215.1 Burkholderia sp. LMG 13014 | reverse complement strand
ACCCACGCCCGAGACGCAGGCCGCGCAACAGACGCAGGATCGCGAACGCGGCGATCCGGACCCGCTGCTGTGGACTGCTGCGCTGTTCGGCACGGCCGCATTGGCCGGCACCGCATGGTCGGTGTATTCGCAAACCGTGCAGACCGCGTCGCGGATGTCGTCGCTGGTTGCCGCGAAAGCAGGCAGCGGCAGTTCGTTCGATGCGTCGGACAGCAGTTGCTCGTCGTCGAGCTGCAGTTCGTCGAGTTCGTGCAGTTCCAGCTCGTGCAGTTCGAGCAGCTGCGGCGGGTGTTCGTCGAGTAACTGAGCGCGGGTGGTGCGGCGGCGCGCATCGTATTCGGCAAGGCGTACGTCGGCTGGCTGTGAGTACGGTTGTCGGCGCACGTCCGATCGACCGGACAAAAAAATGCCCGCACAAGGCGGGCATGAGTCGAACGAGCACGCCCTCACTTCGGCGTGTAGTGCTTGTTGTCGGTGGGTGCGCATCGCCGCAGGCGATACGCTGCGTGTTCTTACAGGCGTGCCATGTCGTGATACTCGCCGACGGCCTGCACGCGGCCCATCGCGACGTGATACTCGTCGGTGAGCTCGCGCTGGGCGTGATGCGCGTTGGCGACCACGCGTTCGTTGCTGGCCTGAATGCGGCGAATGGCGGCGATGCCTTCCGGCGGCTGGTTGGCGGTCAACGCCATGACGAGCGGCGAGCGGACTTCCGCAAGGCGTGCGACTTCCGTCCAGTCGGCCATTGCGGTCGCGTGTTCGATCTCGTCGGTCAGCGCATTCAAGCGCTCGATCAGTGCGTGCTGTTCCATGCTTGGCCTCGTCTGCGTCGGTTACTTGTTGTTCGACATCGCGCCGGCACTGTTCTGGCCGCCGAACAGCTGCGTCAGGTACTGCGAATTGTTGTTCATCGTCGCCATCAGCGTGTTGAGCGCGGTGAATTGTGCCTGATACTGGTTCGTCAGCTGCGTCGCGTAGTTCGACAGCGTCGTCTGCTGTTGCGCGATGCTCTTCAGGTCGGCATTGAGCGCGGACGTCCGCAGGTCGATCAGGCCGCCCGTCTTCGTAAAGTTGTTGATTGCCGTCGACATCTGCGCGCCGACGCCGTTCGTCGAATTGAAGAGCGCGGCGACGCTTGCCGGGTTGCTCTGCAGCGCGGTATTGAGCTTGGTGCTGTCGGTCTGCAGCGTGCCGTCGGCTTGCAGCGTGATGCCGATCGACGACAGCGTGATCGTCGAGTTGCCGCTCTTCACACCTTGCGTCACGAGCGACGCGAGCGTGTTCTTGACCGTGCTCAGCGTCGAGTCGCCCAGCAGCGGGCCTTGCGTCGTTGCCCCCGCCGTGAACTGGGTGAGCGTGCCCATCGTCGTGACGAGCGTGTTGTAGAGGTTCACGAAGTTGTTGATCGCGGTTGTCTGCGACTTCGTGTCGGGTGCGATCGTCAGCGTCTGGGCCTGCGCGGCGCCGACCGCGGCCGACGTCAGGTTCAGCGTGACACCGGCGATCGCGCTGGTGACCGTGTTGGTCGAGCTCGTTGCGCTGATCCCGTTGATCGAGAAGGTGGCATCCTGGGCCGGGGTGCTCTGCGTCCACGCGGCGCTGCTGTTGGCCGACGTGAAGGTCGACGGGCCGCCGTTCTGTCCGGGAACCGACTTGACGCCGAGCTTCGACAACCCGGCGTCGCCGCTCAGGTTGTTGACCGCGACGCTGATCGTGTTGGACGCGCCGGTTGCCGCCGAGCTCAACACGAGGTGGGCGCCGTCGGTGCCGGTGACGACCGTCGCCGTGATGCCCGGGTTGCCGGATGCGCCGTTGATCGCGGCCGCGATGCCCGCCACCGTGTTGTTCGAGCTGTCGATGTTGACGGAGAACGACTGATTGCCCAGCGACAGGGCCAGCGTGCCGTTGCCGAGGCCCTTGGTCGGATCGGCGAAGCCGGTGGACGACAACGCCTGCGCCGCTGCGATCTGCGTGACGTTCACGTTGTAGGTGCCGGCAACGGCGCCCTGGCCGGCCGTCGCCGTGAGGCCGTTGCCGCTGGGCGTCGCGGTGAAGGTGCTCTGCAGCGAGCCGTTGGAGAGCGTCGTCAGGCTCGCCTGCAGCGCGCTCAGCGCGGAAGACAGCGTGCCGAACGCGGAAATCTGGGTGTTGTCGGTGGTTTGCTGGGCGGTCAGCGCGGAGGTCTGGCCGGCCGTTTTTGCATTCACGAGCGCCGTCACGAGCGAGTTGACGTCCATCGTCGAGTTGCCGGTCGAGCCGCTGATGATCGACTGCGCAGCTTGCTGAAGCGCGCTGTTCGCATTGGCGGTGGACGTATTGGTGTTGACGGTGGACATGTGACGACTCCGTGCCTGGGATGAGCGATGCGTATCTGGTGATTGAATGCGTATTGCGCGAAGGCTTTGGGTTGTCGCGATTCAGGCAACCGATTCGCGCAAGCCAAAGCGCCCGGGGCGCCGCGCGATGCGTTGCGCGGAGCCCCGGGCGAGACGCCGTGAAGCGATTACTGCAGGAGCTTCAGGACCTGCTGCGGCAGCGAGTTCGCTTGTGCGAGCACCGAGATGCCTGCTTGTTGCAGCACCTGTGCCTTGCTCAGGTTCGCGGTTTCCTGCGCGAAGTTCGCGTCCTGGATTTGCGATTGAGCTTGCGACAGGTTGGTCGCTTGCGCTTGCTGCGTCGTGCTGATCGCGGTGAAGCGGTTTTGTGCAGCACCCAGCGTTGCCTGGATGTTGTTCACCGTGGCCAGCGCGTTGTCGATCGATTCCATTGCCTGGTTGGCGCCGGCCGTCGTGCTGATGTTGATGTCGGCGACGCGCGGCGGCACGTTGGCGAGGTTGGTCGAGCTGATTGCGCTCTGCGAAGCCAGGCCTTGGGTCGTCGCGTTGGTCGTCGCGCTGCCGATGGTGGCATTCAGCGTAAGCGAAGCGCCGGCCGTCGTCGTCGCAGCGGTGACGGAGAACACCTTGCTGGTGACGCCGGCCGCCAGTGCGTTGCCGTTCTGATCCTGGAACGTGAAGCCACCGGCGCCGTCCGACAGCACGGAGATCGACGTGATGGTTGCACCCGACTCGTTCGGGGCGATAAAGCCGCCGTTCGAATCCAGGCTGAGGCCGGTGATCGTGCCAAGTGCGGTGCCAGCGGCCGCGCGGCCGGCTACGGTGGAGCCGTTCCCCGCGTTGGTGGCGTTGATCGCGGTCACCGAGCTGGTCGTCGCGGCGGATGCTGCTGCCGGAACGCTGGTGATCGAACCCAGTGCGCCGGTTGCCAACGGGGTCAGCGAAAGTGCCGTGCCCGCGCCGGCCGTATTGGCGCCGAACAGGCTCGAGACCGCGCCGCTAGCCAGTGCCTGGTTGTTCTGGTCGGTAAACTTGAAGCCACCCTGGCCGTCGGACAGGATGTTGATCGTCGTGATCGACGGCGTTTGCGTGCCGGTCGTCGCTGCGCCGGCGCTCGTCAGGCTCAGGCCCGTGAGCTGGCCGAGCGTCGCGCCGTTCGTCGGCAGGCCCGTGCCCATGCTTGCTGCCGAGACGCTTTGCGTCAGGTTCAGCGTGATGGTTTGACCGACGTTCGCGCCGACCTGGAAGCTGACGTTACCGGCCGACCCGTCGAGCAGGTTCTTGCCGTTGTAGTTCGTCTGCGAAGCGATACGGTTCACTTCGGAGATCTGCTGCGAAACTTCCTGTTGCAGCGCTTGCTGGTCGCTGGTCGACAGCGAGCCGCTCGATGCCTGAACGGCCAGCTGGCGGATACGCTGCAGGCTCGACGTGATCTGCGACAGGCCGCTCGATGCGGTCTGGATCATCGACACGCCGTCGTTCGAGTTCGACACGCCCTGGTTCAGGCCGTTGATCTGCGTCTGCATCCGGGTTGCGATCGCGAGACCGGCTGCGTCGTCTGCTGCGCTGTTGATGCGCTTGCCCGACGACAGGCGGGTGATTGCCTGCGACAGGGCGTTTTGCGAGCCGTTGAGGTTCTGCTGTGCAACCAGCGAGTTGATGTTGCTGTTAATTCCGAGCATGGAAATTCTCCTGTTTAAGCCGAAAGCCCTGGAAAGCCGTTTTGGCGTCGGCGGAAGCACTCGTTCATTGCTGGCCGCCTCAGAGCAGGATTTCGGCGCACCAAAACAAAACTTGAGGGGCACGTTGAGATTCGGCCCGATTTTTTATCCTTCTTTGTCATTTCGGACGGGCCCGGCGCGATGCCGAATGAAACGGGGGCAGAAACAGGATGGCGGCCGGCTCCGGCACGCAGTCGTAACGCTGTGCACACGCGCCCGACAAAAGGGTGGTTTTGTCTGTGATTCCCTGCTATGATGGCGGGCTGAATTGAGATTTCTGTCAAGCCTCTGCCGTTTTCGGCATGTCTGCTGGCAGTCAAACGCGGCGCTGCACGCGGCTTGTGAAGCGTACTCGCGGTGCTTTCCGCCTCTCTTTTCCGGCCTCCGAGGCCGTATTTCCGCTCGTTTCGCCTGTTTGTGGGGACGCTCGGATGGCCGGTGCGTGGCGCTTGGCCGCTACGTTTTTGACCGTTTAAGCAATTTAGGAACGACATGACGACGATTCTTCTGAAAGAAAACGAGCCGTTCGAAGTGGCGATTCGCCGCTTTCGCCGTGCTATCGAAAAAAATGGCCTGATCGCTGAACTGCGCGAACGCCAGTCCTACGAAAAGCCGACCGCAGTCCGCAAGCGCAAGAAGGCAGCAGCCGTCAAGCGCCTGCACAAGCGCCTGCGCAGCCAGATGCTGCCGAAGAAGCTCCACTAAGAGCGTCTTCCGGTTCGCCGCGAAACGGCGGAGCGTGCTTCGAAAGAAGCCGCTCCGCCGTTTTGCTTTTGGGGGCCGGGAAAATTCCGGGGCCGCGGCGGTTCCGGCGCGCCCCGTGCCGTGCTGTCAGCCGGCCTTGCGCCGGCGTGCCGGCTGCTTGCCGCCGAGCGCCGCGCATTGCGCGTGGCACGGGCAGCCGACCTCGTGATCGTTGACCATGCCGGTGGCCTGCATCAGCGCATAGCAGATCGTCGAACCGACGAACTTGCAGCCGTATGCCTTCAGCGCCTTGCTGAGCGCGTCGGACTGTTCGGTCGACGCGGGGGCGTCGCGGTACGACTGCCACGCGTTCTGGATCGGCGTATCGCCGACGAACGACCACAGGAACGCGGCGAGCGACCCGTGCTCTTCGCGAATGCGCTGCACCGCGCGCGCATTGGTGACCGTCGACTCGACCTTCGCGCGGTTGCGCACGATAGCGGGATTCTCCAGCAGCTTCTCGATGCGCTTCGGCGTGAAGCGCGCGACGGCATCGACGTCGAAATCCGCAAAGGCCTCGCGATAGCCCGCGCGCTTGTTCAGGATCGTCGACCACGACAGCCCGGCCTGCGCCCCTTCCAGGATCAGCATTTCGAAGAGGTGGCGATCGTCGTGCGACGGCACGCCCCACTCGGTATCGTGATAGTGAGCGTCCGCTTCCGTCTTCACCCAGTTGCACCGCTGCGACATCGTCTGCCTCGTTTTCAGTATCGACTCGAACGCGTCAGCATAGCGTAAGCCCTTTTCACGGGACAGCCGGCCGAACGGCAGATGGGCGCGCGGCGCCGATCCGGTTAAGCTTGGCGCCTGTTCGAATCAGCGGGATGAAGGCATGGCGGCATTACTTTTTGCGATCGGCATCGACGGCGGCGGCACGGGCACGCGCGCGGTGCTGGC
>NZ_CAJNKE010000396.1 GCF_905232215.1 Burkholderia sp. LMG 13014 | reverse complement strand
CGCGGCGGGCGGCCTGTTGGGCAACCAGTTCGGTCACGGCAACGGCCGCACCGCGATGACGATCATCGGCGCACTGGGTGGCGGCCTGGCCGGCAACCAGGTCGAAAAGCAGGTGCGCGCGGAAACCGACTACCAGGTGCAAGTGCAGATGGAGAGCGGCGCGACGCGCACGTTCACGTACCACAACCAGCAGCCGCCGTTCGGCCAGGGCCAGCGCGTGCGGATCGAGAACGGGACGCTGGTCGGCGCGTGATCGCGTGACTTCCCTGCCCGCGTCACGTGCGCGGGCACCCGGCCTGAAAATGAAAACGGCTCGTGAGCAATTGCTCACGAGCCGTTTTTTCATTGCCAGCCGCGTGCGCCTTTGCGGCGCAAACGCTGTTCAGTCTTCGTCGTCGAAGTCCGATTCGTCGATCCAGTGCGCCTGGATCGCTTCGAGGATCTTCTCACCGGAATGCTTCGGATCGTCGTCGAAGTCGTCGAGCTCCAGCACCCACTGGCGCAGGTCGACGAAGTTGATCCGCTGCGGGTCGATGTCCGGGTACTTGTCCGCCAGCGCAATGGCTAGTTCACGCGAATCGGTCCATTTCATCGCCTGCCTCCGGTTCCTGTCAGTGGTTTTCCTTCGCGTGGTTGATCGAGTACTTCGGAATCTCGACCACCAGGTCCGAATCTTCCTTCACGAGCGCCTGGCACGACAGGCGCGACGTCGGCTCGAGGCCCCACGCCTTGTCCAGCAGATCGTCTTCGTCCTCCTCGGACGGCGTCAGATCGTTGAAGCCTTCGCGGATCACCACGTGGCACGTCGTGCACGCGCACGACTTCTCGCATGCATGCTCGATCTCGATCCCGTGTTCGAGCAGGTTGTCGCAGATACTCTTGCCGGGCGTCGCGTCGATCACCGCGCCATCCGGGCACAGTTCGACGTGAGGCAGCACTACCAGTTGAGGCATGTCCGTTCCGTCAGTCAGGGTGCGGCGCCAGGCGCCGCACGGTTCATTATCGCGCGGGCCGTCGCCGGCCGATGCGCAGTGCGTGAGTTCAGATCTCGTCGAGCCGGCGGCCCGACAGCGCGCGCTTGATGCTCTTGTCCATCCGGCGCGCCGCGAATTCGTCGGTGCCGTCGGCCAGCGCCTTGGTCGCCGCTTCGATCGCGTTCGTATCGTCGCCTTGCGCGACCGCGCTCAGCGCCGCGGCCAGCGTGTCGACTTGCGTGCGTTCGTCCGCGTCGAGCAGTTCGCCGTCGGCCGCCAACGCGGCCTGCGTCGCCTCGAGCATCCGCTCGGCCTCGACCTGCGCTTCACGCAGCGCGCGGGCGCGCATGTCGATTTCGGCGGTCTTGAAGCTGTCCTCGAGCATCTTCGCGATGTCGTCGTCGGCAAGACCGTACGACGGCTTCACGACGACCGATGCCTCGACGCCCGACAACTGCTCGCGAGCGAACACCGACAGCAGGCCGTCCGCGTCGACCTGGTAGGTCACGCGAATGCGTGCGGCGCCTGCCGTCATCGGCGGAATGCCGCGCAACTCGAAACGCGCGAGCGACCGGCAGTCGGCGACGAGCTCGCGCTCGCCCTGCACGACGTGGATCGCCATCGCGGTCTGGCCGTCCTTGAAGGTCGTGAATTCCTGCGCGCGCGCGATCGGAATCGTCGAGTTGCGCGGAATGATCTTCTCGACGAGGCCGCCCATCGTCTCGACACCGAGCGACAGCGGGATCACGTCGAGCAGCAGCCAGTCGTCGCCGGTGCCGCGATTGCCTGCGAGCAGGTCGGCCTGGATCGCCGCGCCGAGCGCGACGACCTGGTCCGGATCGAGGTTCACGAGCGGCGGCTGGCCGAAATGCTTCGCGACCGCGTCGCGAATCACCGGCATGCGCGTCGCGCCGCCGACGAGCACGACACCCTTGATGTCGGCCGGCGTGACCTGCGCGTCGCGCAGCGCCTTGCGGGTCGGCGTGAGCGTGCGCTGCACGAGCGGCTCGACGAGCGACGCGAACGTGTCGTGCGAGATCGTCTGCACGAGGTGCGCGCCACCCGACAGCGTGACGTCGAGCGACGCCTGCGGCGCGGACGACAGCGCTTCCTTCAGCACGCGCACACGGTCGAGCAGCAGACGCACGTCCTCGGGCGCAAGCGTCTTCGCGTCGATGCCGGCCTGCGCGAGCACATGACCGAACAGTGCATGGTCGAAATCGTCGCCGCCGAGCGCGGAATCGCCGCCCGCGGCCAGCACTTCGAACACGCCCTTCGTCAGCTTCAGGATCGACAGGTCGAACGTGCCGCCGCCGAGGTCGTACACCGCGTAGAGGCCTTCGGCCCCGTTGTCGAGACCATAGGCAATCGCCGCGGCGGTCGGTTCGTTCAGCAGGCGCAGCACGTTGAGGCCCGCGAGGCGCGCGGCATCCTTGGTCGCCTGGCGCTGTGCTTCGTCGAAATACGCGGGCACCGTGATCACTGCGCCGACCAGGTCGTCGCCAAGCGAATCTTCCGCGCGATAGCGCAGCGTCGCGAGAATCTCGGCCGACACTTCGACCGGGCTCTTCACGCCGTCAATCGTACGGATCTGCACCATGCCCGGCGCATCGACGAATTCGTACGGTGCGTTCGCCGCGCCTTCGACCTCGGCCTTGCCGCGGCCCATGAAGCGCTTCACCGACACGATCGTGTTGCGCGGATCGGTCGCGGCCTGCTCTTTCGCCTCGTGACCGATGCGGCGGCCGCCCTTCTCGAGATAGCGGACCACCGACGGCAGCAGCACGCGACCCGCTTCGTCCGGCAGGACTTCGGGCACGCTGTTGCGTACGGCCGCGACGAGCGAGTTCGTCGTGCCGAGATCGATCCCGACGGCGAGTCGCCGCTGATGCGGCGCCGGCGCCATGCCCGGTTCGGAAATTTGCAGTAAAGCCATCTTGGTTCGTTCGGGCGCTCGGCCCGTTTGCTGCGCGTGCCGCAAGGCACGCGGTTAAGTTTCGAGGCGCTCGATCTGCGCGCCCACTTCCGACGCGACCCGTTCGATGAACATCAGCTGGCGCACGGCTTCGGCGGCCGCCTGATCGGCGCCGCTGTCGAGCAGCGTGCCGAGGCGCTCCACCCGCACGCGCCGCTCTTCGCGCAACTCGGCGAGCAGCGCGTCGAGCGCGTCGACGTTGCGGGCGGCCGCGGCATCCTCGATGCCCTCGCGCCACTCCATCTGCTGCATCAGGAACGCCGGCTCCATCGCGGTGTTGTTTTCCGCACCGATGTCGACGCCGCGCAGCGACAGCAGATACGACGCGCGCTTCAGCGGATCGCGCAGCGTGCGGTACGCCTCGTTCGCGCGGGTTGCCCATTGCATCGCGATGCGCTTCTGCGCATCGCCGGCCGCCGCGAAGCGGTCCGGATGCACCTGCGTCTGCACCGTCCGATAGGCGGTGTCGAGCACCGTCTCGTCGAGCGCGAATTGCGCCGGCAGGTGAAACAGGTCGAAGTGGCTGTCTTTCAGCGAGACCATCGTCGCGTTCAATTCCGGTTCGTCGCGCGGCAAACGCCGCACATTAAAAAGGCGGCCCGTGCCGCCTCTTGCCCGCATCGCGCGGAGATCCGCGTGGTCACACGCGGAACGATTCGCCGCAGCCGCACTCGTCCTTCACGTTCGGGTTGTTGAACTTGAACCCTTCGTTCAGGCCTTCGCGTGCGAAATCGAGCTCGGTGCCGTCGATGTAGGCCAGGCTCTTCGGATCGACGATCACCTTCACGCCATGGCTCTCGAACACCTGATCCTCGGGAGCCAGCTCGTCGACATACTCGAGCTTGTACGCGAGCCCCGAGCACCCGGTCGTGCGAACGCCAAGCCGCAGGCCCACACCCTTGCCGCGACGGACGAGGTATTTCTGGACGTGCTGTGCTGCTTTTTCGGTCAGTGTAATTGCCATGATGTCCTTGCCGCGGCGCGCCACCCGGGGCTCGCCGCGGTCCTTCTCAAGCTGCTCGATGCCGCTCAGGCTGCTGCCTGATCGCCTTCCTTGGTGTCGTGACGCTTCTTGTAGTCAGCCACGGCTGCCTTGATCGCGTCTTCCGCGAGGATCGAGCAGTGAATCTTCACCGGCGGCAGCGCGAGTTCTTCCGCGATCTGCGTGTTCTTGATCGACAGTGCTTCGTCGAGCGTCTTGCCCTTCACCCATTCGGTGACGAGCGAGCTCGATGCGATCGCCGAACCGCAACCGTAGGTCTTGAACTTCGCGTCTTCGATCACGCCGTCCGCGCCGACGCGGATCTGCAGCTTCATCACGTCGCCGCAGGCCGGCGCGCCGACCATGCCCGTGCCGACCGTGTCGTCGTCCTTCGCGAACGAACCGACGTTGCGCGGGTTTTCGTAGTGATCCAGAACCTTGTTGCTGTAAGACATGACTCAGACTCCTTGACTCGTTACGTCTGCGTGCGCGAATCCGCCCGCGGGTATGTTCAATCCGGCGCTCAGTGTGCGGCCCATTCGATCGTCGACAGATCGATGCCATCCTGGTGCATTTCCCAGAGCGGCGACAGTTCGCGCAACTTCGCGATCTTGCTGTTCAGCAGGTTGATCACGAAATCGACTTCCTGCTCCGTCGTGAAGCGGCCGACCGTGAAGCGGATCGAGCTGTGTGCCAGCTCGTCGTTGCGGCCGAGCGCACGCAGCACGTACGACGGCTCCAGCGACGCCGACGTGCATGCGGAGCCCGACGACACCGCGACGTCCTTGATCGCCATGATCAGCGACTCGCCTTCGACGAAGTTGAAACTGATGTTGAGGTTGTGCGGGACACGGCGCTCCATGTCGCCGTTCACGTACGTTTCCTCGATTTGCGACAGGCCGCGCAGCAGCTTGTCGCGCAGCATGCGGACGCGCTCGTTTTCCGTCGCCATTTCTTCGCGTGCGATGCGGAACGCTTCGCCCATACCGACGATCTGGTGCGTCGCCAGCGTGCCCGAACGCATGCCGCGCTCGTGGCCGCCGCCGTGCATCTGCGCTTCGATGCGCACACGCGGCTTGCGGCGCACGTACAGCGCGCCGATGCCCTTCGGGCCGTAGGTCTTGTGCGCCGAGAACGACATCAGGTCGACCTTCAGCTTCGCGAGGTCGATCGCAACCTTGCCGGTCGACTGTGCGGCGTCGACGTGGAACACGATGCCCTTCTCGCGGCAGATCTCACCGATCGTCTCGATGTCCTGGATCACGCCGATTTCGTTGTTCACGTGCATCACCGACACGAGGATCGTGTCCGGGCGCAGCGCGGCCTTGAACACGTCGAGGTCGATCAGGCCATCATCCTTCACGTCGAGGTAGGTGACTTCGAAACCGTCGCGCTCGAGCTCGCGGCAGGTATCGAGCACGGCCTTGTGCTCGGTCTTCACCGTGATGATGTGCTTGCCCTTGCCCTTGTAGAAGTTCGCGGCACCCTTGATCGCGAGGTTGTCCGATTCCGTAGCGCCGGACGTCCAGATGATCTCGCGCGGATCCGCGTTCACGAGCGCGGCCACGTTCTCGCGCGCTTCCTCGACCGCACGCTCCGCATCCCAGCCATACGCGTGGCTGCGCGACGCCGGGTTACCGAACTGCTCGCGCAGGTACGGCACCATCTTGTCGACCACGCGCGGGTCGACCGGCGTCGTCGCGCTGTAATCCATATAGATGGGCAGGTGGAGAGTGTCTTGGGTCATCTGTCGCTCCGGGAATTCTGTGCAGGGACTATGTGCGTTATGGGGTATGGCGGCGCCTTCGCGCTCACGAAC
>NZ_CAJNKE010000395.1 GCF_905232215.1 Burkholderia sp. LMG 13014 | reverse complement strand
GCAGCGGTTGCGCGGCGACCGTGCAGCACCAGAAGGCGACGAGCGTCGTGCAAAGCGGGCGCACCCGCGCCCAGCGGAAGGAAACGGTCGCTGTCATGGTGGAAATACCTGGCGAGATCGGGCGTCTGAGGCCTGCCGGGAGCAGGCAAGACCGAGAGATTACCGTGTTTTACAGGCGCCATGCGAGAGGCTGTTGCGTAGCGGGAGACGTCCGGACCGGCATTTTTGACAATTCCGTCGCGAAAAAATCATCGGAATTGCCTAAAGTATCGAAACGATTTGCCGCTAAGGCCGTGATGGGGCTGCATGGACACGCCACGCAAATGCGGTGCGGCTGCCCCGGTTCGTTCGCTTACAAAGGTTTGATATGTCGACACCGCTGTTCGGAAAGTTGTTTGCGCAACCCGTTGCGATCGACCCTGGAACGGCGAGTACGCGGATCTATACGCATGAACGTGGCGTGGTGCTGAACCAGCCGTCGGTCGTCTGCTTCCGCAAGGCCGGTGCGACCGATGCGCGGCCGACGCTCGAGGCCGTCGGCGAGCTCGCGAAGGCGCTGCTCGGCCGCGAACCGGGGCATCTCGAAGCCGTGCGGCCGATGCGGCACGGCGTGATCGCCGATGCGCACGCGGCCGAGCAGATGATTCGCAGCTTCATCGACATGTCGCGCACGCGTTCGCGCTTCGGCCGTCGCGTCGAGGTCACGCTGTGCGTGCCGTCCGACGCGACCCCCGTCGAGCGCCGCGCGCTCCGCGAGGCCGCGTTCGCGGCGGGTGTATCGGAGGTCGAATTGATCGAGGAATCGCTGGCGGCCGGGCTCGGCGCGGGCCTGCCGGTGACCGAGCCGGTCGGCTCGATGGTCGTCGATATTGGCGGCGGGACGACCGAGGTTGCGGTGATCGCGCTCGGCGGCATCGTCTACCGCGAGGCGATTCGCGTCGGCGGCAACCAGTTCGACGGGGCGATCGTCAACCACGTCCGCAACCTGTATGGCGTGCTGCTCGGCGAGCAGACGGCCGAGCACGTGAAGAAGACGATCGGCTCGGCCACCAGCGCGGTGCCGCGCACATCGACGCGCGCGGTCGGGCGCAGCATCGGCGATGGCCTGCCGCGCTCGATCGAGCTGTCCAACCACGATGTGGCGGACGCGCTGGCCGCGCCGCTCAAGCAGGTGATCGGCGCGGTGAAGTCGGTGCTGGAAAATGCGCCGGCCGAACTCGTGACCGACATCGCGCATCGCGGCGTGGTGCTGACGGGCGGCGGCGCGCTGCTCGCGGATCTCGAGCGCCTGCTGTACGACGAGACGGGGCTCGTCGCCCGGATCGCCGACGAGCCGGCCACTTGCGCGGTGCGCGGCGCCGGCGAGGCGATGGGGCGGCTCGCGATGTGCCCGGTCGACTGATTCGGGCCGTGCCGGGCCGTGCCGTGCATCGCGGCGCGGTCATTCACACGCTTTCGATCTCCGTATTGCGTGCCCGCTTCGCCGGGCACGCTGTTCCGGTCGAGCTGCCGGAAGGCCGGCTGCCGTCCGGCATCGGTCCGTCGCGTGGACACCCGAACGCGCACCATGCTAGCGTTACGCGCCCGTCCGGGGCCGGGCAAGCCGATCCGCCCGACGACCTGAGAGACCGAAAACCTTGAAAAACCACACCAAACGGGGCGTGTTTGCCCGAACCGGCCGCCTGCTGGCCGTCATCGCGTGCCTTTGGGTTGCCGCGGCCGTCGCGCTCGTCGCGTACGGGATGCGGATGCCGAGCGAGCCAGCCGATGTCGCGGTGATCTTCGGCAACGCGCTCGACGAGACCGGCGCGCCGAAGCCCGTGCTTGCCGCCAGGCTCGATGTCGGCGTGCGCTGCTACCGCACCGGGCAGTGCCCCGCGTTCCTCGTCAGCGGCGCGATCGACGGCCCCGGGCTGAACGAGGCGACCGCGATGCGCGACTATCTCGTGGCGCGTGGCGTGCCGGCCGACCGGATCGCCGTCGACGACCAGGGCGACAATACGCTGGCGACTGCGCAGCACACGCTCGCGTACCTGCAGGCGCACCGTCTGTCGCGCGTGCTGATCGTCAGCCAGTATTACCACCTCGCGCGGGTGCGTCTCGCGTTCGAGCGCGTCGGCATTGCGCGGGCGAACATCTCCGCCGCGTATCCGGGCCGCTTCCAGTTGCGCGATATCTATTCGAGCTGGCGCGAAGTGCCAGCCTACGCGGTGTACGCGGTGCGGTTGTGGGTGAATCCCGATGCGAAGCCTGTCTCGTTCCGGCCGATGCTTTATCTGATGAGCCTGTTTTCGTAACGCGGTGCGGTTTTTCGGTTGACGTGCGGCGAAAATCGACGTGATCGGATCAGTGCTAGATATTTTTTGATTTAGTCTGACGAATGCCCGGGGATTATCTTGTTTCGATATTTCCGGGCGTGAAAATACTGCACCGCAAAAACAAGAATGATAATCAATTTTATAACCTTGTTTTCATGGGTGCTTCGGTTACGTTATTTTTTGAGAAAGATTTAAATAAGCTGACAAGTGGCATGCGAATTTACCTGTTTGAAGTGTGCCGACAAGTAAAAAATGCACGCCCGCCAATCCCCGATCCGACGGGGAAAAGATCGACTGGAAAAGCCTGTTTTTTTGAACTAGCCTTGTCTGACAAAAAGCAGGGCGGTAATCAAATCAACCAGAAAGTCGCTGCAGAAAAACAGGGGCCATCGACATGTCATTCGACTAGTTTCGCGCCTGCCTTGCGGGGCAATTAACGATTCGTCCATGAATAAGCCGGCGTCGCATCGCGACAGCCGGCGCGGATGCTTTTGTCCGCGGGTTTTCTGCTGCCGGCCGTTCGATTTCACGGCAATGCCAATTCCAATAACGAGGAAAAGCATGAATCTTGCGCGTTCAAAAAAAGCCGGCGAGCCGTTCCCGAGAATCCTGTTGCCGACGGGCGTTTTCCTGGCGCTGTCCGGCGCCGGTATCCTGCCCGCCCATGCGGTCTGCAGCACGGCGGGCTCGATTGTGAGCTGCTCCGGCGCCGCGAACCCGCTTTCGCCGAGTTACTCGAACAGCGCGAACAACCTCAACGTGACCGTCAACACCGGCGCTGGCGTCGGCGTGCAACTCGGCATCGGCGGCACCGCGATGTCGCTGACCGGTAGCAATGTCACGCTGACCAACAACGGCACGATCGATCCGTCCTTGCTCGGCCTCGGGCTCGGTGTGCTGTCGAGCGGCACGGTGGTCGGCAACGCGGCGGCGAGCATGACCAACGTGACCAACAACGGCACGATGAACGGCTCGACCGGCGTGGCGATCAGCGGCGTGACGGGCATGGCGCTGGCGGTCCAGAACGGCACGGGCGGCACGACGACGATCAACAACACCGGCTCGATCGGCTCGAACGCGCTGGTCGGTGCGACACTCGTCGGTGCGGACTCGCCCGTGGTCGCCGCGTACGGCGGTGCCGCGGTCAACATGACGAACAGCGGGACGATCACCGGCCGCGTGTCGCTCGGGTCGAACGGCACGCCAGGCGCCGGCAACACGTTCGTCAACGCCGGCACGATCAACGGCGGCGTGTCGATGGGCACGAACAGTACGAACACCTTCACCGCGGTGACGGGCTCGTCGGTCAACACGGCGGGCGGCACCGGGGGCGCGTTCAACATAACGGTCGGCCCGGTGACGCTCGGTGTCGCGACGACGGGCACGGTCGACGGCGGCGCGGGCGGCAACAACACGCTCGTGCTGCAGCAGGGCGGCGCCGCGAACGGCACGATCTCGGTCAACAACTACATCAACTTCAATCACCTGAACGTCGAGACCGGCAACTGGACGATCAACGGCGCGTCGACCGCGCAGGATGCGACCTTGTCGGGCGGCGTCGCGATCATCGGCAACAACGCATCGCTCGGCACGGGCACCATCACGGCCACTGGCGGCGCGCTGCAGGCGGGCACGGCCGGGCTCAACGTCAGCAACGACGTGAGCCTTGGCGCGGGCGGACTGACGGTGCAAGGCTCGACCGGGCTCACGCTGTCGGGCACGGTGACGGGCGGCGGCGCGCTGACGAAGAACGACAGCGGCACGCTGACGCTGGCGGGCGCGAACAACTACACGGGCGGCACGAACCTGAACGCTGGCGGCATCGTGGTCGGCAACAATTCGGCGCTCGGCACGGGCGCACTGAACGTCAGCGGCTCGGCCACGCTCGATACGAGTACGAACACGACGCTCAACAACACGGTCAATCTCGCCACCGGCACGACGCTGACGGTCGGCGGCAGCAACAATCTCGGGCTGGCCGGCTCCATCAACGGCAACGGCGGCCTCGTGAAGAACGGTGCGTCGACGCTGACGCTGAGCGGCGCGAACACCTACACCGGCGACACGACGATCAACAGCGGCACGCTCGCGCTGGGCGCGGGCGGCAGCCTCGCGGCAGCCGGCACGGTGAACCTGACCGGCGCGGGCGCGACGTTCGACATGAGCAACGCAGCGGGTACGCAGACGGTCGGCGCGCTGGCGGGCGCGGCCGGCACGAACGTGAACCTCGGCTTCAATTCGCTGACGTTGGCCGGCAGCGGCAATGCGACGTACGCGGGCACGATCGGCGGCTCGGGCGGCGTCACGCTCGCGGGCACCGGCACGCAGACGCTGTCCGGCGCGAACGTGTACACGGGCGGCACGAACCTGAACGGCGGCAACCTCGTCGTCGGCAGCAATACGGCGCTCGGCAGTGGCGTGGTGAACGTCAACGGCCCGGCATCGCTCGACGCGACCACCAACGTGTCGCTCGCGAACGGCATCAACGTCGGCACCGGCACGACGCTGACGCTCGCCGGCAGCAACGCGCTCGGCCTGAACGGCACGATCTCCGGCGGCGGCGGTCTCGTGAAGAACGGCACGGCGACCGTGACGCTGT
Source organism: Burkholderia sp. LMG 13014 (assembly GCF_905232215.1). GTDB lineage: Bacteria > Pseudomonadota > Gammaproteobacteria > Burkholderiales > Burkholderiaceae > Burkholderia. The sequence continues at coordinate 860 of NZ_CAJNKE010000395.1, read as the reverse complement.
CCGGCGCGAACAACTACACCGGCGGCACGACGCTGAACGCGGGCGGTCTCGTGCTCGGCAACAACTCAGCGCTCGGCACGGGCGCGCTGACCGTCGGCGGCGCGGCGACGCTCGACACGACCACGAGCCTGACGGTCAACAACGCCGTCAACCTCGCGACGGGCGCCGCGCTGACGCTCGGCGGCAGCAACAATCTCGGGCTGAGCGGCGTGATCTCCGGCGCGGGCAGTCTCGTGAAGGACGGCGCGGCGACGACGACGTTGACGGGCGCGAACAATTTCACGGGCGGCACGACGATCAACGCCGGCACGCTCGCAATCAGCGGGGGCGGCAGCCTGTCGGCGACCGGCGCGGTGAACCTGGCCGGCGCGGGTGCCGCGCTCGACGTGAGCGCCGCGACCTGTGCGCAGTCGATCGGTGCGCTGTCGGGTGTCGCGGGGACGAACGTCAATCTGGGCAACAACGCGCTGACGCTGGGTGGCACGGCCAGCGGCACCTTCAGCGGTGCGATCGGCGGCACTGGAAGCCTGACGCTGGCCGGCACCGGCACGCAGACGCTGAACGGCGCGAGTACCTACACGGGCGGCACGAACCTGAACGGCGGCAGCAGCGTGGTGCTCGGCAACAATGCGGCGCTCGGTGCGGGGGTGCTGAACGTCGCAGGCGCGGCAACGCTCGACACGAATGCGAGTGTGTCGGTCGCCAACGCGGTCAATCTGGCCAACAGCGCGACGCTGACCCTCGGCGGCAGCAATGCGCTCACGCTGGGCGGCGGCATTTCCGGCGCGGGCGGTCTCGTGAAGAACGGCCCGGCGACCACGACGCTGACCGGCACGAACACGTACACGGGCGGCACGACG
>NZ_CAJNKE010000394.1 GCF_905232215.1 Burkholderia sp. LMG 13014 | reverse complement strand
GTCCAGACCCGCCACCGCCAACTGCTCTCAGACGCCGCCATCGGCACGCGCGGCGCTTCCGGCCGGGCCGCTTCGCCCCGGCCTCACTCCCTTTCCTCCGACTTATCCGTCCCACGCGCCCCGGGTTTGTCTCGATGCATTTACCCGTTGCGGACTTTTTTGTTGTCGTAGTATCGCCATTGACAACACTTGTTGCACTAAGGTCTAATTCGACATCGCATGTTGCGGTGCGGCTTGATGTCGTCGTTCCGCCGGCCGGCTGGCCGGTCACATCGCTCAATCATGCGGAGAGAAACCATGAGTCGCCGTTCCTTCCTGAAAGCCGTCGCGGTGGTTGCCGCGCTCGGCGCAAGCCTCGCGCACGCGGACACCAGGACGCTTGTCGTCGGGACCGACACGTCGTTCATGCCGTTCGAGTTCAAGCAGGGCGACAAGTACGTCGGCTTCGATCTCGACCTGTGGGCGGAGATCGCTAAGGACCAGGGCTGGAAATACACGATCCAGCCGATGGATTTCGCGGGCCTGATCCCGGCGCTGCAGACGCAGAACATCGACGTCGCGCTGTCGGGGATGACGATCAAGGAAGAGCGCAAGAAGGCGATCGACTTCTCCGCGCCGTACTACGACAGCGGCCTCGCGGCGATGGTGCAGACCGGCAACACGACGATCAAGTCGATCGACGACCTGAACGGCAAGGTGATCGCCGCGAAAACAGGCACCGCGACGATCGACTGGATCAAGGCGCACCTGAAGCCGAAGGAGATCCGCCAGTTCCCGAACATCGACCAGGCGTACCTCGCGCTCGAAGCCGGCCGGGTCGACGCGGCGATGCACGACACGCCGAACGTGCTGTTCTTCGTGAACAACGAGGGCAAGGGCAAGGTGAAGGTCGCGGGCCAGCCGGTCAGCGGCGACAAGTACGGGATGGGTTTCCCGAAGGGCAGCCCGCTCGTGCCGAAGGTCAACGCATCGCTCGTGAAGATCAAGGCCGATGGCCGCTACGCGCAGATCTACAAGAAATGGTTCGGTGCCGAGCCGCCGAAGATGTGAGCGTGACGCCGCAACAGCGCGCGGCCGGGTGGCCGCGCCGGTCTTGAATCGAACGGGGAGCGACAAGTGAATTTCGATTGGTCGGCGATCTGGGCGGCGTTGCCGGACTTGATGGACGGGGTCCGGTTGACGGTGTTCGTCGCATTTTTCGGGCTGGTGGGCGGCTTCATCGTCGGGATGATCGCGGGCATGTTCCGCGCATACGGACCGAAGGCGATGAACGTGCTTGCGCAGGTTTATATTGAATTGATCCGCGGCACGCCGATCGTCGTGCAGGTGATGTTCCTGTATTTCGCGTTGCCGCTGCTCGCGCATATCCGCATCGACGGCCTGACGGCCGCGATCATCGCGATCACGGTGAATTCCGGCGCGTATCTCGCGGAAGTGGTGCGCGGCGCGCTGCTGTCGATCCCGAAGGGGCTGACGGAAGCAGGGCTCGCGATGGGGTTGTCGATGCCGCGCGTGCTGCTGAAGGTGGTCGGGCCGCTGGCGTTCCGGCGGCTGATTCCGCCGCTCGGCAACCAGTGCATCGTGAGCCTGAAGGACACGTCGCTGTTCATCGTGATCGGTGTCGGCGAGCTGACACGCAAGGGGCAGGAAATCATCGCGGGCAATTTCCAGGCGGTCGAGATCTGGTCCGCCGTGGCTGTCATCTACCTGTTGCTGACCGGCGCCATGACGTTGACGCTGCGGCTCGTCGAAAAGCGGATGAGAATCTTATGAGCATGATCGAATTCCAGAACGTGTCGAAGAGCTTCGGCCACGTGCCGGTGCTGAAGCATATCGACCTGAAGATCGACGCGGGCGAGGTGGTCGTCGTGATCGGCCCGTCCGGCTCGGGCAAGTCGACGATGCTGCGCTGTATCAACGCGCTCGAGAAAATCACCGGCGGCGAGCTGCTGGTCGACGGCCAGAGCGTGCGTGGCAACGCGACGACGATCCGCAATATCCGGCTCGAAGCCGGCATGGTGTTCCAGCAGTTCAACCTGTTTCCGCAGATGACCGCGCTCGAGAACGTGATGTTCGGGCCGATCCAGGTGCGAGGCGCATCGCGTGCCGACGCGCGCGACCAGGCGATGGCACTGCTCGACAAGGTCGGACTCGAATCGCGCGCGAATCACTACCCGTCGGAGCTGTCGGGCGGCCAGCAGCAGCGCGTTGCGATTGCGCGCGCGCTCGCGATCCGGCCGCGGCTGATGCTGTTCGACGAGCCGACCTCGGCGCTCGATCCGGAATTGCGCCACGAAGTGCTGAAAGTGATGCAGGATCTCGCTACCGAAGGGATGACGATGATCGTCGTCACGCACGAGATCGGCTTTGCGAAACGGGTCGGCACGCGCCTGCTGTTCATGGATCAGGGCGGGATTGCCGAGGACGGCCATCCGGTCGACCTGATCGACCGGCCGCCGACCCCGCGCCTGAAGGAATTCCTGAAACACGTGTCCTGAACGAAACCGAACCATCCGACATGCCGCTTTCCCTTTCCCCAGTCATCGCCGGCGCGCCGTTCGACATCGGCGTGCGCCTCGGCGAGCTCGCCCGCCCCGTGTTCGATGAATACATGCAGCAGAGCAGCGCGTGGCAGGCCGTGCGCCGCTGGCGCGGCCATCCGTTCGTCGCGGCGTTGCGGCAGGCCGCACTGGCCGCGTACCCCGATCTCGTCGCGGAGCTGGACGGGATCGCGGCCGGTGTCGGCTGGCCGGCCGAGGACATCTTTCTGTGGAACTGCCGCGGCGAGCTGATCCACAACGCGCCGGATGGCTGCACGACGCTTGCCGCACGCGACGCGAATGGCACGCGCTGGATCGCGCACAACGAGGACGGCGATCCGTACCTGCGCGAGCGCTGCCTGCTCGTCGACGTGCAGCCGGCGGGCAAGCCGGGCTTCATCAGCTTCTACTACCCCGGTTCGCTGCCGGGCCATACCTTTGCCGTGAACCGCGCGGGCATCGCGCAGGCGATCAACAACCTGCGGATCCGCACGCCGGCAGCGGGCGTGCCGCGGATGATCCTCGCGCGCGCCGTGCTCGACGCAATGTCGCTCGACGCGGCAGCCGACGTGCTGCGCGGTCACGCGCGTGCAAGCGGCTTTCATCACACGCTGGGCGCGACCGGCGATGCGCGGCTGCTGAGCATCGAGGCGAGCGTCGCGCGCTGTTCGGTGATCGACGTCGCGCGGCTCGCGGGGCATGCGAACCATCTCGTGCACCCCGGCTGCGATGCGCAAGCGCAGATCGTCACGCAATCGTCGGCCGACCGCCAGCGCCGTGTCGACGCGCTGACGCCCGCCATCGACGCAATCGATGAAGCCGCGCTGCTGCGCGTGCTCGGCGATCGAGCGCCGGAAGGGCTGCCGATCTACCGCGACGATCCGGCCGACCCCGACGACGAGAACACGCTGGCCACGGCCGTGTTCGCGATCGGCGCGGCATCGATCGACTTCACCCTTCACCAACACGGCACGCAGCGTTTCGCGACGCGCATCGTGCCGTCCGGACGCGCGCACGACGCGTCCTGATCCATGAGGCAACGCATGACGACCGTTTTTCATCGCGCTCCGCGCGCCACCTTGCCGGTCGCCGTCGCAGGCGACGGCATCGAGATCATCGACTCGACCGGCAAGCGTTATATCGACGCGTGTGGCGGCGCGGCCGTTTCGTGTCTCGGCCACAGCAACCAGCGCGTGATCGACGCGATCAAGCGGCAGGCGCAGCAACTGGCGTACGCGCATACGTCGTTCTTCACGACCGACGTGGCCGAGGAACTGGCCGACCGGCTCGTCGACGCCGCGCCGGCCGGCCTCGAACACGTGTATTTCGTGTCGGGCGGCTCCGAGGCGGTCGAGGCCGCGCTGAAGCTCGCGCGCCAGTATTTCGTCGAGAAGGGCGAGCCGCAGCGCCGCCATTTCATCGCGCGACGCCAGAGCTATCACGGCAACACGCTCGGCGCGCTTGCGATCGGCGGCAATGCGTGGCGGCGCGAGCCGTTCCTGCCGCTGCTGATCGAGGCGCACCACGTGAGCCCGTGCTTCGCGTACCGCGACCAGCAGGCGGGTGAAACCGACGAAGCGTATGCGCAACGCCTCGCGGACGAACTCGAGCAGAAGATCGTCGAACTCGGCGCGGACAACGTCGCGGCGTTCGTCGCGGAGACGGTGGTGGGCGCAACGGCCGGCGCGGTGCCGCCGGTGCGCACGTACCTGAAGAAGATTCGCGCGGTGTGCGACAAGTACGGCGTGTTGTTGATTCTCGACGAGATCATGTCGGGGATGGGGCGCACGGGCTATCTGTACGCATGCGATGAAGACGGCGTTGCGCCTGACCTGCTGACGATCGCGAAAGGGCTTGGCGCAGGCTACCAGCCAATCGGCGCGACGCTCGTCAGCGACCGCATCTACCGGACGATCGTCGACGGCTCGGGTTTCTTCCAGCATGGCCACACGTACTTGGGCCATGCAACTGCATGCGCGGCTGCACTCGAAGTGCAGCGCGTGATCGCCGAAGAGAAGCTGCTCGACAACGTGAAGGCGCGCGGCGAGCAGTTGCGCGCGTCGTTGCGCGAGCATTACGGCGCGCATCCGCATATCGGCGACGTGCGCGGCCGCGGGCTGTTCGTCGGCGTCGAGCTCGTGCGCGATCGCGACAGCAAGGCGACGTTCGATCCCGCGCTGAAGCTGCACGCGGCGGTCAAGCGCGAAGCGATGCAGCGCGGCCTGATGGTGTATCCGATGGGCGGGACGATCGACGGCGTGCACGGCGATCACATCCTCGTCGCGCCGCCTTTCATTTGCACCGCGCAGCAGATCGATACGATCGTCGAGCGGCTGTCGGGCGCGATCGGCGCGGCGCTCGCGTCGGCCGGCGCGTGATCGCATTCCTCGAATCCTATTCGGACATCGCCATGACCAACAGATTGCCTCCGTTCGATCCCGCATCGGCCACCGATGAGCAGAAGGCCGTGCTGGCCGACATTCTCAGCGGCCCGCGCGGCAACCTGAACGGGCCGTTTCTCGGCTGGATCGCGAGCCCCGAGCTGGCTCAGCACGCGCAGAAGCTCGGCGCGTTCTGCCGCTATCGCACGGGCCTGCCGCTGCGCCTGTCGGAACTCGCGATTCTCGTGACGGCCGCGCGCTGGCGCTCGCAGGCCGAGTGGCACATCCACCATCCGATCGCCCTCGACGCAGGCGTGCCGGCCGCGACGGCCGACGCGATCCGGCGCGGCGTCGCACCTGCATTCGAGTCGGACGACGATGCGCTGATCCATGCGTTCGCGAGCGAGCTGTACGACACGCGGCGCGTGAGCGACGCGACGTTCGCGCAGGCGGAAGCGCGCTTCGGCCACGAAACCGTCGTGAATCTGGTCGCATTGCTCGGCTACTACGCGCTCGTCGCGATGACGCTGAACACGTTCGGCATGCGCGCGGAAGGGCAGACCGAATTGCCGTTTCCGGAGTAACGGCGGCGTTTCGACAGTGCCGGAGCAGGGCGGCGATACGTCTGATGAACGCCGCGCCGACCTGTTCCCGGCACAATGCAACCAAATGTATTCATGCGGGATCGACGGCCGATCGCCGCGTATGATGGCTTGTTCACGTCGACATGATCGGTGAACAAGCATGACGAGTACCCGCAAGACCTTGATGATCGCCGGTGGGCTCCTGGTAGCCGCGGCCGGCACTGCCTATGTGATGCTCCTGCGCGCGGATCACCGTGCGATCGAAGATGCCGGCATCGG
>NZ_CAJNKE010000393.1 GCF_905232215.1 Burkholderia sp. LMG 13014 | reverse complement strand
CTGCACGATCCCGGGCGCCGACAAGTCGGGCTTCAGCCTCGCCGATCACGAGATCGAACTCGGCCTCGGCATCCACGGCGAGAAAGGCGTCGAACGCCGCGCGCCGCTGCCGGCCGATGCGCTGGTCGACACGCTGCTGTCGAGCATCGTCGCCGATCTCGTGCTCGACCGCGGCGAACGGGTCGCGCTGTTCGTCAACGGCCTCGGCGCGACGCCTGACATGGAACTCGCGATCGTGCTGCGCGCCGCGTACGACAACCTGCACCGGCGCGGCATCGTCGTTGCGCGCGCGTGGGCCGGCAGTTTCCTGTCGGCACTGAACATGCCCGGCTGCTCGATCTCGGTACTGCGGCTGAACGACGAACGCGCGGTGCTGCTCGACGCGCCGACGCAGGCGCGCGCATGGCCGGGCGGCGGCGCCGTGAATACGCAGATCCGCGTGGCCGCGGCCGCCGTGCAGGAAGCTCCGCTGCCGCCGCTCGATGCGGCCGGCCGCGCGTGGGCGGCGCGCCTGCAACCGGCGCTGCACGCGGTCGCGCAAACACTGATCGATCACGAGCAGACGCTGACGGATCTCGATACGGCGGCCGGCGACGGCGATCTCGGCGCGAGCATGCTGCGTGCCGCCCAGGCGATCCTCGCACTGCCGGAAACCGCGTACGGCACGCCGGCCGGCGCGCTTGCTGCGCTCGGCGCCGCGTTGCGCCGCGCGATCGCCGGCAGCTCGGGGCCGTTCTATGCGACCGCGCTGCTGCGCGCGTCGCGCCGGCTGGCCGAGATCGCCGAGCCATCGGCGCGCGACTGGGCCGCGGCGTTCCGTGGCGCGGTGGATTCGATCAGCGAACTGGGTGGCGCGCACGCCGGCGACCGGACGATGCTCGATGCGCTGGTGCCGGCCGTCGCCGCGTTCGAGCGTGCGCTCGACAACGATCGCGATGCCGCGGGCGCCTGGGCGGCCGCGGTCGAAGCCGCCGAGCACGGTGCGCAGGAAACGGCGCGCATGACGCCGCGCGCCGGGCGCGCGAGCTATCTCGGCGAACGCGCAATCGGCACGCCGGACGGCGGCGCGGTCGCGGTGTCGTATTGGCTGCGTGCGTTGCAGACGCACATCGGGTGAAGGGTGAAGGCGCGGCGCGCGCCTTCAATGCATCGGCACGCATGACGCCATGTCGCATCACGTGCCGATGCCGCGGATCGCTGCGATGCGGGCGGCGTCACCTCCGTCGACTCCGCATCGAACCGTCCGCAATCAATCAGCGCGTTTTCGTCCGCCCGGGCAACAACGCCGCGCCGACCGCCGCCGCGCCGAAACTCGCGAGCCAGCACCAGTAGCCGATCGCGTCGAGGTGCACCGGTTCGACGTCCCCCGCTTCGTTGACGGCGATCTGGTGCTGCGTCAGGAAGCTCATCCCGAACAGCAACGCCAGTCCGGCCAGCACGACCGCCTGCGCGCGGTAGCGCTTCGCCGTCAGCAGCCAGGCAGCGAACACGAGCGGATTCGCAAGCCATGCGTAGATGCCGGCAAGCACGCCCATCCAGCCCGTCAGCAGCACTTGCCAGCCGTCGGCCCACGGATGCGGGACGGGCGCGCCGGTGCGGAACGGCGCGGTGAACATGGCGACCAGATAGAACAGCACGCTGATCGCGAACAGCACGGTCGTGGCGCGGCCCATCGGCGGGCGAACGGATGCAGCGGCGGAGATCGATGTGTTCATGGGCGAGGCGGACGCCCGGCGTCGCAACGCGCCGCCGGAAACGCGCGACGTGGGTCGTTCAGACGCCTTCGACCAGCACGGCGCGATAGCGCGCGCCCTTGAACCGGTGCTGCACGACGGCCTGGTATTCGGGGCCGTGATACCACGCATGCGCGGCTTCCTTCGACGGGAACTCGACGATCACGACGCCTTCCGGGCCGTCGCCCTCGAGCGTTTCCTGCGGCCCGTAGGCCGCGAGCACCTTCACCGGATGCCCGGCGAGCGTCGCGCCGACCTTGCTCTGGTAGAGGTCGAATTCTTGCTGGTCCTGCATGCTTTCACGTGTAAACACAATGTAGGTGGCCAAGATACGTGCTCCTGATGCGATGCGTGGCAAGTGGAAGGGCCGGCCGCGCGCCGCGCCGTCCGGCAAACGGCGCGCGACCTGCTCGCAGATTACAGGGGATTGCCGACGAGCGTCAGGGGCCGCCCGAGTGCCAGCCCGGGCGCCGACAGCGTGCGGTAACGGCGATCCGCATACCGATCTTGCCGCATCGCGGATGAACGGAACGGCCCCCGTCACGCGAGCGTCGCGGTCGCCTGCATCGTCAGCCAGCCGTCGCGATCCTTCGCCCACAGCTCGATCGAATTGCCGTCGTCCGACGGCTTGCCGCACAGCGTGAACGGCTCCCCGTCGAACGTCGGGCGCACCGCGCGGAACGCGAAGCTCGCGAGCGTCGCTCCGGGCTGTTCGCGATGCACGAGATCGACGAGCAGCGTCGCGATCAGCGGGCCGTGCACGACGAGCCCCGGATAGCCCTCCTCCTGCGTCACGTAGCTGCGGTCATAGTGGATACGGTGACCGTTGAAGGTCAGCGCCGAATAGCGGAACAGCATCACGGCATCGGCCGTGACCGTGCGTGACCACGTCTCGCCTGCCGGCGCCGCGATCGGCTTCGGCGCGGGTGCGCCCGGCTGAGGCGCATCGCGATAGACGATGTCGTGCTCTTCCTCGACGCACAGCACGCCGTCGCACTCGATCCGGTGCTGCACCGTCACGAAGACGAGCCGGCCGCTGCGGCCCGTCTTGTCCTCGAGGTTCGCGATCGTCGATTCGCGCGTCGCGCGCCGCCCCGTGCGCAGCGGCGCATGGAACGTCAGGCGGCCGCCGGCCCACATGCGGCGCGGCAGCGGCACGGGCGGCACGAAGCCGCCGCGCTTCGGGTGGCCATCGGGGCCGACTTCGGCCAGCGGCGCAACCGGCAGGAAATAGAGCCAGTGCCACATCGGCGGCACGACGTCGCCGGGCGACGGACGGTCGAGCGTGGCGGCCAGCGCGTTCAGCGGGAACGCGGTGATGTCGTCGCCGAGCGTTTCGGTCTTGCCGAGCCACGCGTCGAGCGACGCATGGCCAGGGGGCTGCGAGGATGATGTGGACACGTGCGGAATCTCCGGGAGGCTTGCAACGGTCCCAATATGCACGCCGCGCGCCGTTTCGCGAAGCCGGATTTCCCGAACCCCGGCTTCGAGCCTGCCTGACCTGCCGGGTTGCGCTGCCGGATGCCTTTCATCTGACCATTCGATCGCGGCCGCCGCACGCTCCCGCGCCGACCACCTTACAGCTTGACCATCGCCGGCACGCCGCCTAAATTGCTTCAAACGAGCCGGCCGCGCCGCGAGCGACGTGTCATCAGGGTGACAAAAACGATAGTTTGCTATCGAATTATTTTGCCCCTATCATCTCGCCCATGACCAATCTGCACGACCTCCGCCTCGCCGTCAGCAGCCTGCTCGTGCTGTCCGCGCGCAAGTGGCGCCGCACCAGTGACGGCGTGCTGAACGCATACAACGTGTCCGAAGCCTGCGCGACGCCGCTGCTGATCGCCGGCCGCCTCGGCGAAGGCGTGCGGCAAGGCACGCTCGCCGAACACGTCGGCATCGAAGGGCCGTCGCTCGTGCGCCTGCTCGACCAGCTATGCGCGGCCGGCCTCGCGCGCCGCGACGAGGATCCGCACGACCGCCGCGCGAAGACGATCTCGCTGACGGCCGCCGGCCGCGCGGTCACCGCGAAGATGGAAGAAGACCTGCGCGCGCTGCGTGCGCAGGTGCTCAAGGGTGTCACGCGCGCCGATCTCGAAGCGACGCTGCGCGTGCTCGACGCCTTCAATGCATCCGAGTCGCACACGCCCGCCGCGCGCGCGTCCCACACCGGCAACGCCACGTCATGACCTATCCGAGCCTGCGCGACTGGCTGTTCTCGGGCAAGACGTTCGCCGCGTCGATGCTGGCGCTGTACCTCGGCCTGTATTTCCAGTTGCCGCGCCCGTACTGGGCGATGGCGAGCGTCTACATCGTGTCGAACCCGTTCGTCGGCGCGACGCGCTCGAAGGCGCTGTATCGCGCGCTCGGCACCGCGCTCGGCGCGGCCGCCGCGATCTTCTTCGTGCCGCCGTTCGTCGAGACGCCGCTGCTGTTCGCGATCATCGTCGCCACCTGGTGCGGCACCCTGCTCTACCTCGCGATCTCCGACCGCACCGCGCGCAGCTACGTGTTCATGCTCGCCGGCTATACGATGCCGCTCGTCGCACTGCCGACCGTCACCGATCCGTCCACCGTGTTCGACGTCGCGATCGCGCGCACCGAGGAGATCGTGCTCGGCATCGTGTGCGCGAGCGTGGTCGGCAGCGCGATCTTCCCGAACCGGCTCGCGCCGACGCTGATCGAGCGCACCGACGCGTGGTTCAAGGACGCCGCGTTCTACGGCCGGGAAACGCTGTCCGGGCACATTGCCGGCAAGGCGCTGTCCGCGTGCCGGCAACGCCTCGCGGCGACCATCACGGGCCTCGAATTCCTGCTGAGCCAGCTGAGCTACGACCATGCGCATCCGCGCATCCTCGCGCGCGCACAGGCGCTCGCGGGCCGCATGCAGCTGTTCCTGCCGCTGATGTCGTCGCTCGCCGATCCGTTGATCGCGCTGATGCGCGACCTGCACATCCGGCCGGCCGGGCTCGACGCGCTGCTCGCCGATGCCGCGAAATGGTTCGACGCGCCGCTGCCGGCCGTCAGGGCCGGCAGCGACGGCGACCTGACCGACGACCCGGTCGCGGAACGCCTGCGCGAACGCATCGCCGCGCTGCAGCCGGGCGACGATGCGCTCGCGAGCTGGGACGGCGCGCTGCTGTCGAATGCGCTGTGGCGGCTGCGCCAGGTCATCGACATCTGGCAGGATTGCCGTTCGCTGCGTGCGCTGATCGGCAACGAAGCGGGCGTCTGGCAGCCGCGCTACCGGCACTGGCGGCTCGGCGGCACCGAGCGCTTCTTCGATCGCGGGATGATGCTGTTCTCGACGCTGACCGTCGTCGCCGCGATCGTGTTCGCGAGCTGGCTGTGGATCGCGTCCGGCTGGCACGACGGCGCCGCGGCCGTCACGCTCGTGGCCGTGTCGTGCAGCTTCTTCGCCGCGCTCGACGAGCCGGCGCCGCTGGTGTTCAAGTTCTTCCTCGCGACGACCGCGAGCGTCGTGTTCGCCGGCCTGTACCTGTTCGTCGTGCTGCCGCACGTGCACGATTTCGCGATGCTCGTGGTGATGTTCGCAGGCCCGTTCATCCTGATCGGCACACTGCTGCCGCGCCCGCAGTTCAACATGGTGACGATGCTCGTCGCCGTGAACACGGCCACCTTCATCAGCATCCAGGGTGCGTACGATGCCGACTTCTTCGTGTTCCTGAACAGCAACCTCGCGGGGGTCGCCGGGCTGCTGTTCGCCTATGTCTGGACACGTGCGACGCGGCCGTTCGGTGCGGAACTCGCGGTGCGGCGCCTGCTGCGTTCGGGCTGGGAAGATGTCGCGCGTTCCGCGTCGACGCAACCGCTCGACGACCAGCGCAACCACGCGTCGCGCATGCTCGACCGCGTCACGCATCTGCTGCCGCGCCTGGGCGCATCCGACGACCATCGTCATCCGTCGATCGAGAGCTTCCGCGACCTGCGCATCGCACTGAACGCGCTCGACCTGCGCCGCGCGCGTCGCAAGCTGTCGGGTGACATGCCCGATGCGATCGACCGCGTGCTGGCCGGCGTCACCGATCACTACGAACGCTGCGCC
>NZ_CAJNKE010000392.1 GCF_905232215.1 Burkholderia sp. LMG 13014 | reverse complement strand
GCGGCCATCGGGCCGCCCATGTTGCCGAGTCCGATGAATGCAATTTCCATGTATAGGTCTCCGTGTCGACCGGACTTGGCGCTTCAGCGTCTAGTCCGGTCCCATGCTTCGCGGTCGACCGGACTTGGCGCTTCAGCACCTAGTCCAGTCCCATGCTTTGCGGTCGACCGGACTTGGTGCTTTAGCGCTTGGTCCAGTCCCATGCTTTGCGGTCGACCGGACTTGGTGCTTTAGCGCTTGGTCCAGTCCCATGCTTTGCGGTCGACCGGACTTGGTGCTTTAGCGCTTGGTCCGGTCCCATGCTTCGCGGTCGACCGGACTTGGCGCTTCAGCGCTTGGTCCGGCCCCATGCTTCGCACTTAGCGCAGCGCGATCGTCGTGTTCACACCACCGGCCGTTGCGTCGTCGTCGAACCAGCGCGCGGTGACCGTCTTGGTCTGCGTGTAGAACTGCACGACCTGCTTGCCGTACGGGCCGAGATCGCCGAGCTTCGAGCCGCGCGAGCCCGTGAAGCTGAAGTAGGGCACCGGCACCGGAATCGGGATGTTGATGCCGACCTGGCCGATGTCGATCTCGCTCTGGAACTTGCGCGCAGCGGCGCCGCTCTGCGTGAACAGCCCCACGCCGTTGCCCATCGGGTTGCGGTTGACGAGCGCGATCGCTTCGTCGAGCGTGTCGGCTTCGAGCACGACCACCACCGGCCCGAAGATTTCTTCCGTGTAGATCGACATGTCGGTCGTCACGCCAGAGAAGATCGTCGGGCCGACGAAGTTGCCCTGCTCGTAGCCGGGCACCTTCACGTCGCGGCCGTCGAGCAACAGCGTTGCGCCTTCCTTCACGCCCGCGTCGATCAGCGACAGGATGCGTTCCTTCGCCGCCTTCGACACGACAGGCCCGACGTCCGTACCGGCTTCCGCGCCCGCATTGACCTTCAGCGCCTTCGCCTTCTCGACGAGTTCGGGCAGCCAGTCGCGCGCCTTGCCGACCAGCACGACGACCGACGTCGCCATGCAGCGCTGGCCGGCCGCGCCGAAGCCCGCGCCGACGAGTGCGTTGATCGACTGCTCGCGGTGCGCATCGGGCAGCACGACTGCGTGGTTCTTCGCGCCCATCATCGACTGCACGCGCTTGCCGTGCTGGCTGCCGAGGTTGTACACGTGCGTGCCGACGCGCGTCGAGCCGACGAACGAGATTGCCTTGATGTCCGGATGCGTGCAGAGGCGGTCGACCACCGTCTTGCCGCCGTGCACGACGTTCAGCACGCCTTGCGGCACGCCGGCTTCGATGGCGAGTTCGACGAGCTGCATCGTCGACAGCGGGTCCTGCTCCGACGGCTTCAGCACGAACGTGTTGCCGCACACGATCGCCATCGGGAACATCCACAGCGGGATCATGCCGGGGAAGTTGAACGGCGTGATGCCCGCGCACACGCCGATCGGCTGGCGCAGCGTGTAGGTATCGACGCCGCCCGCGACGTTCTCCGCGAATTCGCCTTGCTGCAGCGTGCCGATCGAGCACGCGTGCTCGACGACTTCGAGGCCGCGGAAGATGTCGCCCTGCGCGTCGGGCAGCGTCTTGCCTTGTTCGGCGGTCAGCGTGTGCGCGATCCGTTCGAGATTGCGGCGCACGAGATCCTGGAACTTCAGCATGATGCGCAGCCGCGCGCCGATCGGCGTCGTCTTCCACGTCTGGAACGCGCGCTGCGCGGACGCGATCGCGGCGTCGACCTCGTCGAGCGTCGCGTACGGCACACGGCCGATCACTTCCTGCGTCGCGGGGTTGACGATGTCGCCCCATTCGGCGCTTTGCGATTCGACGAATGCGCCGTCGATCAGCAGCTTGGCGGTGGGCAGGGCGAGGGTGGTCTGGGGAACTGCGGCGTTCATGGAACTCTCCGGGAAACGGTGTGGCAACTAAAAAGGGGCCCCGTCTCCGCCGCGCATGCGCGCGCGGCGGACGGCAGGACGAACTGAAATCGATCGAATGCGGGCCGGCGCGTCAGGCACGTGCCGGGCGCATCAGCGCGGTACACAAGAGCGCGAACACGCCGAAGCCGACGAGGTACGCGATCACGTAGTGCGGCTGGCCGCCGCCGGCCTTGAGCAGCGACGTCGCGATCATCGGCGCGAAGCCGCCGCCGATCACGCCGGCGAGCTGCACCGACAGCGAGATGCCGCTGTAGCGGATTTCCGCCGGGAACTGCTGCGCGAACAGCAGCGATTCCGGCGCATAGAGGATCGGGAACACGACGCCGAGGCCGAGCACGATCGCCCACCATGCGTACGAGGTCTGCTGCGTGCCGAGCATCATGAAGAACGGCGCGGCGAACGCGCACATCAGCACGAGGCCGATCGCGAACATCCGGCGCTGGCCGATGCGGTCGCTCAGGTGGCCGCACAGCGGCATCGTGACGAGCGACAGCGCCGCGCCCGCCGTGATCGCGTGCAGCATCTCGGCCTTCGGCAGATGCAGCTGCTGCGTCGCGTAAGCGAGCGCGAATGTGACGACCATGTAGAACCAGGTGTTCTCGGCGGCGCGTGCGCCGACGATCGTCAGCACCTCGCGCGGATGGCGGCGCAGCGCGGCCGTCACCGGCGACTTCTCGGCCTTGCCCTGGCGCTGCATCTTCTCGAAGTCGGGCGATTCGGGCACCTTCGCGCGGATGAACCAGCCGAGGCCGACGAGCGCGATGCTCGCGAGGAACGGCACGCGCCAGCCCCACGACAGCATGTCGGCTTCCGGCAGCGCGGCCACCGCGGCCATCGCGACCGACGACAGGATCAGGCCGAGCCCGACACCCGTCTGCGGCAGGCTGCCGAACAGCCCCTTGCGGCCCTTCGGCGCGTGTTCGACGGCCATCAGCACCGCGCCGCCCCATTCGCCGCCGACGGCCATCCCCTGCAGGAAGCGCATCGCGATCAGCAGCGCGGCGGCCCAGTAGCCGATGCTGTCGTAAGACGGGATCAGCCCGATGATCATGCTCGGCACGCCCATCAGCAGCAGCGTGATCATCAGCATCGACTTGCGGCCGATCCGGTCGCCGAAGTGGCCGAACACGATGCCGCCCATCGGCCGCCCGATGAAGCCGACCGCGAACGTGCCGAACGCGGCGAGCGTGCCGACGACGGGATCCAGCGACGGGAAGAAGATGCGGTTGAACACCAGCGCGGCGGCCGTGCCGTAGAGGAAGAAGTCGTACCACTCGATCGTGGTGCCGGCCATGCTGGCCCAGCCGGCCAGCAGGTGGTGCTTCGCGGTGCGCTCGGGCGCCGGCGCCGCGACTGTCGCATGCTCATCGAGGGTGGATCGGGTCTGCATGGTGTCTCCGTGGTGGGTGCCGCGGCTCGTGGTCCGCAGGTCACGGTCGAGTATAGTTATGCGCAGATTCATCATGTACCGATAAAGAAACCGGTTGGATGTGCATTTATGCATAACGACGGCCGGCCCGGAGACTCCAGCCCCTTTTTCCCTCGCCGATGCGACATGCCACCGAGCCGGTTTCCGGCAACCTGAACTGGGACGACCTGCGTTTTTTCCTCGAAGTCGCGCGCACGCAGCGCGCGAGCGGCGCCGCGAAGCGGCTGGGGGTCGATTACACGACCGTCGCGCGGCGCATTCGCGCGCTCGAGGCCGCGATGGGCACGCTGCTGTTCGACAAGTCGCGCTCCGGCGGCTTCACGCTGACGGCGGAAGGGCAGCGGCTGGTCGCGTATGCGGACGCGATGGAGACGACCGTGCAGTCCGCGTGCGACCAGGTCGCGAATACGGGCGAGGCGCTGTCGGGCCATGTGCGGATCGGGTCGACGGAAGGGTTCGGGTGCTTTTTCCTCGCGCCGCAGCTCGCGCAGTTCCGTGCCGAGCATCCGCACGTGACGGTCGACCTGCTGCCGGTGCCGCATTTCGTCAACCTGCCGAAGCGCGAGGCCGACCTGGCGATCACGCTCGAGCGGCCAGAGCGCGGGCCTTACGTGGTCACCAAGCTGTGCGACTACCAGTTGCGGCTCTATGCGACGCGCGACTATCTCGCGAATCACGATCCGATCACCTGCACGGACGATCTCGCGCAGCACGCGTTCATCAGCTACGTCGACGATCTCGCGTTCAGCAACGAACTGCTGTACCTGGATCGCGCGGTGCCGGGCGCCACGGCCGGGCTTCGCACGACGAGCGTGATCGCGCAGTATTTCGCGGCGCTGCAGGGCGGCGGGCTGGCGATCCTGCCGTGCTTCATGGCGGCCACGCAGCCGGCGCTCGCGCCCGTGCTGCCGGACGACGTGGTCGTCACACGCTGCTTCTGGCTGACCTGCCGCGAGGATCTGCGCAAGCTGCGGCGCGTGACCGCGCTGTGGGATTACCTGCGCGCGGCGGCGGACGCGAATCGCGCGCTGCTGTCGGGCGAATCGGGGAAGCTGAGATTCGTCGGCGAACCGGAATAGCGGAGCGGGTGGTGTGGCGGTCGCGGTGGCGACGAAGTGATCGATCGGTATGAAAAACGGCCGACGAAGATCCGGCCGGGTTATCAGGGGAAACGCAGATGGCTTTGACGCATGCGGGCAAGGTTTTCGTGGTGTGTGTGGCCGTATTCGGTGTGGCCGCGTATTGGCTTGCGTCGCGCATGGTGCGCCGCCAGAACGGCGGCACGCGCGGATCGGGCGGCGCGGTCGCATTCTGGTGGCTCGTGTG
The DNA here is from genome assembly GCF_905232215.1 of Burkholderia sp. LMG 13014. GTDB lineage: Bacteria > Pseudomonadota > Gammaproteobacteria > Burkholderiales > Burkholderiaceae > Burkholderia. The sequence continues at coordinate 1,126 of NZ_CAJNKE010000392.1, read as the reverse complement.
CTTTTGCCTGGTGTCGCTGTGCTTCCCGTTCGCGTACTGGATCGGCGACGAACTCTACGACCTGGCGGTGTCGCCGAAATACGAGGCGACCGTCGTGTCCTACCAGTCCGAGTGGGACACCTGCGAGCGTCGCGACAGCAGCGGGCGTACCGATAAATACCCGTGCATCAAGTACACGTCGATCCTGGAGGCCGTGATGCCGGATGGCCAGCGGGTCGTGCTGCCGGGCAACATCCGCTCGGGCAGCGTGCCGGAGATCGGCGAGCGCGTCGATGTCGTGCTGCCGCAGGGCGCGAATCAGCTGCACGAGCGCAGCGTGCGCAGTGTCGGCCTGCTGGCCGGCGGCGGGCTGATGGTCGCGATGATCGGGTACTTCCTCTACCTGATCGCCGCGTACGGCGCCGGCCGGAACCTCGACGGCGCGGCCCGCTTCGGCGTGGCGGTGGTGATGAACGGGCTCGTGCCGCTCGGCGCGCTGCTGATGGAAATCGGCTTCCTGAGCGTGCCGTACCGCTACTGGGCGCGCGGGAATCCGGAGCAGTGGCCGGTGTGGGTGCTGGCGCTCTGCCTGCTGTTCGCGCTCGGGCTGCTGCCGTTGCTGCTCATCTACGCGCGAACCGCCTGGCGCGCGGTCGTGAAGTAACGGAGGTGGCGGCGCGGTTGTGCCATCATGTCAGCACCGACAGCCGCCAGGAGACGGTCGTGGAAATTCATTCGCAGTGGACCTTCGATTGCCGGCCCGAGCATGTATGGCCGCATTTCCTCCATGCCCGGATGGACGACACGCGGCCGTTGCTGTTCCGCCTCGGCGTGCCGAAGCCGGTCAGTTGCCGCGTGCTCGAAGGCGTGCCGGCGATCGGCAACACGCGGCAGTGCACGACCGATCGCGGCACGATCGACCAGCGGATTCTCGTGCTCGACGAGAATCGCCGGCTGCGTTACCGGATGGTGGCGTCGACGGTGTGGTGCCGCGACTGGGTCGGGCTGCTCGAGGACGAATTCACGCTGACGCCAATCGAAGGCGGCAGGACACGCGTCGAACGGCGCACCGTGTTCAGCGCGCGCGGCCTCTTCAGGCCGGTTCGGCAGATCGGGTTGTGGCTCGCGTTACAGCAGGCGCACCGGT
>NZ_CAJNKE010000391.1 GCF_905232215.1 Burkholderia sp. LMG 13014 | reverse complement strand
TCGCGTTCTGCTGCGTGAGCACGCCGCGCTTCACGAGCAGGTTGATCAGGTTGATCACCACGCTCTCGGTCGGCGCGGCCTTCCCCGATGCTGCCTGCGCCTCGAGCGACTGCCCGTGCGCGGCGGACGCGCAGGCCAGCCCGAGCGTCAGCACCGCCGCGCCGACGCGCGACAGGCGCGCGGGCAGCGCGCCGTTGCGGGGCACCCCACCCCGTCCGTTCATCTTGCCAATCATCGAAGTACTCCGAACAATTTTCGTTTCTTTTCCGGCAGCATCCGTGCGACGGCGCCACCCCATGATTCTTTCGTCGTTTCGCGTACGCATCGTCATGCCGGCTTGCGCCCCTGAAGCTTGACGAGCACCGGATACGACGTCGCGGGCGGCGGCACCTCGTCGACCCTGCCGAGCGCTTCGACCGCCGCGACGACGGCCGCATCGATCTTCGCGTCGCCGGTGGACTGCGCGACCGTCACCTTCGTGATCCGCCCCGCCGCATCCATCCACAGGTTCAGGCTGCCCGCGAAACGCGCGCCGCCGGCTTCCTGCACGCCCTTGTCCTGCTCGATCGCGCGCTGCAGCACGTACACCATGTATTGCGCATAGCTCGCGTTGCCGAACTTGCCGCCCCCGCCGCTGCCGAGCATGCCGGACCCGTCGCCCGCGCCGATGCCGAAGTTGTCGGTGCCCGCCTGCGCATCGGCATTCATCGTCATCTGCTTCGGCTGGTTGTCCGACGGCTTCGGCGCCTCGGACGGCTTCGGTGCGATCGTCGGCCGGTCGACCGGCGTCTTGACCTCTTCCTTCACCTTCTCGGGCGGCGGCTTCTGTTTCGGCGGCGGTGGGGGCGGCGGCAACGGAATCACCGTCGTCACCTGCGGCGCGCTCACGCGCTTCACGCCCGCGGTGTCGCCCGCGAAACGCCAGATCAGCGCGGCCACGCCCGCGAGCACCAGCGCGATCGCGACGGGCTTCACGTAGCGGCCGGGGCCCTTGTCCGGCGGGCCGCCGTTGTAGGTCATTTCCATCGCGTCAGCCGCCCTGCTTCGCCTTGCCGGTCACAAGACCGACCTGCGACAGATCGAGGCGGCGCAACAGGTCGAGCACGTCCATCACCTTCTGGTACTGCACGCCCGCGTCGCCCTTCAACACGATCGGAAACTCCGGATTGGTCGCCTTCTCGGTGCGCAGCCGGCTCTCGAGCTCGTCCATCGTCACCGGGTACGCGTCGAGGAATACCTGCCCCGAATCGGCCACCGTGATCGCCTTCGTCTTCGGCTTCGCGAGGCTCGCGGACGAGCTCGCCTTCGGCAGATCGACCTTGATGCCCTGCACCGACGCGGTCGTCATGATGATGAAGATGATCAGCAACACGTACGCGAGGTCGAGCATCGGCGTGATGTTGATGTCGTCGTACGGCTTGTCGTCGTCCTGAACCTGCATGGTGGTCTCCTGCGTGGGTCAGTCGGCCAGCACCGCGTGATCCGGCGCGCGGTGCGCTTCGGCGAGGCGCGTGACGAATTCGTCGACGAACACCTGCATGTTCGCGGTCACGTTCTTGTTGCGGATCAGCAGGTAGTTGTAGCCAAACAGCGCCGGGATCGCGACGAACAGGCCCGTGACCGTCGCGAGCAGCGCGGCCGCGATACCCGGTGCGATCGCGTTCACGTTCACGTCGCCGGCCGCGGCGATCGCCGCGAACGTGATCATCACGCCGACCACCGTGCCGAGCAGCCCGAGGAACGGGCCGCCCGAGATCGCGATCGTCAGCAGCACCATCGACTTCGACAGCTTCTGGTTTTCGCGCACGAGCGTCGCGTCCATCGACGCGCGGATCGCCTCGATCGATTCGGACGTGATCACCGTGCGGCCGTTATCGTCCACGCGGCTGTGGATTTCATGCACGCCGGCCTTGTACAGCCGGTACAGCGACGACTGGTACAGCCGGCGGCCGTCGGCGCTCGCTTCGTCGACATGCGCGAGGCCGACCAGGTGGCGCCCGGCCACTTCGCGGAAACGCTGCACGAAATACTGGTTCGCCTTGTCGACGGTGCCGACGTAGCGTGCCTTCGTCCACATCACGACCCACGACACGAGCGCCATGCCGAGCAGGATCGTGATCACGACCCACGCGTCGACGGTCACCGACTGCACGATCACGCCGAAGTAGCCGAAGCCGAAGCCCGACTGCTTCTCGTCTGCACCGTATGCGACGAGCTTCGATTCCGAGCCCTGCGCGAGCGTGTCGACCGCGATCGCGGCCGGCGAGCGCGCGATCTTCGACAAACGCAGTTCGTCGAGCGCGCCTGCGTAACCGGCGAAGCCCACCGGTGCGCCGGTGGTGTCAGCACCGACCGTTGCGGCGCTGTTCAGCGCAGGCAGCGTCGCCGCGACCTGCGCGGCCTGCTTGCCGTTCACGTAGACGGTCAGGTTCTTGCCGTCGGCCGTGACCGCGAGATACGTCCACTGGTTCACGGCGACTGGCGCAGTGGCCGGCGTGCGTACCGGTGCCGGATTGCCGGCAGCGCCCTGGACTTCCGCGAACGGCACGCCGTTGTCGAGGCCGATCAGCAGCGCGTTTGCGCCGTCGCGACGGCTGTACAGCAGCGTGTTCGGCGTGAGCGCCGACGGCTTCACCCACGCGCTGAACGTGAAGCTGCCACCGGCCGGTACATTCAGCGACGGGCTCGCCGGCAGCGTCAGCGACCCGTTGCCGTCGAACCGCGCACCCTTGCCGACGATGCCGTCCTCGACCGTCTGGAACGACGCGTTCTGCGCATGGTTGCCGTATGCGGTCAGGTCCTTCGGCGGCGCACCCGCCGCGCCGTTGAAGTGGTACACGAGCGTGTAGTCGGCATCGAACGTCTCGGCCGGCTTGCTGCCGTCAGGCGCCTTCTTGTTGCCGTAGTACATCCAGATCGACTCCGCGGCGCCGGCCGGCATCTTCGGGATATCGACCCAGATCAGCGCAACGCCGAGCACCGGATCGTATTGCTCGATGTGGTAGTTCAGCGGCGTCTTGTCGTCGGCAGCGACGAAACGGATGTCCGCGCCGTTGTCGGCCAGCCCGTCGAACTGGAAGTTGCCCGAGTGCAGGCGGATCAGCAGCGGCACACGGCCGGCCGATTCCGCGAGGTTCGCGCCTTTCGCGCTCGCGTCGATCGTGATCGCCTTCCGGTACGACCAGTCGTTCTGCCACCATGCGTTCGCGATGCCGGGCAGCACGCCGAGCATCACCGCCAACAGGAAAAACAAGACTCGCTTCACGATCCACTCCCCGAATGTGCGGGCGCCGCGCTCGTCGCATCGCCCCGGCACGATCAAAAAAATCCGTCAGAAACCCAGCCTTACGTAGAAATCGAATCGCGGGCTGTACTGCCGCGTATAGACACCCGCCTTCAACGGCCAACCAGCTTCGAAATCCGCGCTCGCATACTTCATGATCTGTACCCGTGTGCCGACGCCGACACTCATCAGGTTGAAGCGCGACGTCTGTTCCGGCAGCGGGCTCAGCAGCCACAGGTGCGCCGCGTCGAAGAATGCGTGGAAGCGCCACTCGTTCACGCGGCTGCCGACCGCCCCGCCGAGCCACTTCGCGAGCGACGGGCTGCGCAATTCGACCGATGCGATCACGCCGCTGTCGGCCGTGTCCTCGGCCTGCATGTAGCCGCGCACACTGTTCATCCCGCCCGCGGCGAACTGCTCGCTCGACACGAGCGGCGAGTTCGAGATCTGCGCGTTCACGTGCGCGTTGGCCTGCATGTCGTTCGCGAAGCGCTGCGTGTGGTTGACGTCGAACTTGCCGTACACGAAATCGGGCGTCGCGTTGTAGCGCTTGTTGTCCCATGCACCCCAGTCGCTGCCGAGGCCGCGGATGTTGGTCGTCACCGACGCGGCGAACGACGTCTGCGAGTTCTTCAGGCTCAGCTGCCCGTTGTACGACAGCGTCACCGGCACGTACGTGAGCGGCGCCGTCGAGCTCGGCTGGCCCGGCATCGATACGTTTTCGTCGAAGTGCTTGCGGTCGATCTCGACGCTGACCGAGTGCGCGTAGGTTTCCGTTGCCGGCAGCGAATAGATCGCGGTGAAGCCGTACGTGGTGCCCTTGCCGAGCACGTTGGTGTTCGCGACCGACGCGACGTTGCTGTCCGAATGCACGACCGTCGCGAGGAAGCTCCAGCGCGAATCCTTGATCGGCGCGAGATACGAGAACGCGTAGACACGCGCATCGTTCGGATGCTGCGGCGCGAGCACGTAGGTACCGGAGATCACGTGGCCGAGCTGCCAGAGATTCGAGTAGCTGAGGTTCGCGGTCGTGCGCAGGGTCGACGTGCCGGGGCTGTGGTCGTTGTTCAGTTCGAGCGAACCATGCAGCGGGCTGTGATCGTCGACCTTCAGGTCGACGTCGACCGTCTGCGGCAGCGCGCCCGGCTTGAGGATCGGAATTACCTGCCGGTCCGCCGAGCGATTCAGGTCGGTGAGCTGTTGCTGCGCCTGGTTGAAATCGGGCACCTGGCCCTCGGCCAGCGCGGGCACCGCATCGCGGATGTTCTGTGGCGAGTTGTATTTCGCGCCGTCGACGCGCAAGCGGCCGACCTTCGCCTCGGTCACCTGCAGCAGGATCACGCCGTTCTTCACCTGCTGCTGCGGCAGCTCGACGACGACCGACTGGTAGCCGCGATCCTGGTACACCTTCTGCAACGCGTCACGTGCCGCGTTCACGTCGGCGAGCGTGCGGCCCGGCCCTTCGAACGGATACACGGCCTTCTCGATCTCGAGCGTCGGCAACGTCGTGTTGCCGCGCACCACGAAGGCATTCACGTCGAACGACTGCGGCGTGGCCGGTGCCGCCTTCGCAGCCGGCGCGGCTTCCTGCGCATGAACGCCCGGCGCGAGGCCCAGCCCTCCGGCCAGCACGACACCAGCCAGGCATCGGCAGTTCAGCCGCCATCGTTCACGTGACTTGCGGTCTACTCTCGGCGGCATGCGCCATTCCCCTTTGTTGTTCCGGATCGAAGCGTTGCGCACCGCGCCAGCCGTTCGCTCCGCTATCAAATGCCTGTTTCACTTTGATGACGATTTATTCGTCATCCTTAGCATGATCTACGCAATGCATTTCCCGATTTCCGTACCCGGTGCGTTCAACCGCATCTATCGGAAAGGACGAAGCGACTCCGGAAAACCCGCAACCTTCGTCACGCATCGTCGCGATCGACTGCCTGCCGACACATCGGCACTGCTGCGTCGATCGGCAACGACCATCGTGTGCGTCGCACGAGTCGCCGCTCTCACCTACCTAGACGGAACGGGTCGCGCATTGCCGCAGACTTTTTTCGCGGGCCGTCCGACTGGCCGTCCGACGCGACACCGGAAGCAGGACACGGCCGCCAGCGTGCGGCCTGCAAGGCGCGCGCAACGAGCGCCGGCGCGAATCGCGCGGCGCGTTGCGCAGGAATGTGCGTGGCCCCCGTTTCGTGTACGTATCGTCTGCCGTGGCTGCCAAGGCTTCCGGGCACCGCGTGCTCGCGCGAGCGTCGGCAAACGTGTTGCCGCCCCGAAGGCTGCGCGCGAGGCGCGCCACCCTCCCCCTGCGTGCGGCTCGACAATCCTCAGGTTTCAACCGGGAAGTTTTTGTGACATTCCGCTGAAGATATGCACGAGACGCACACGAGACCGTTTCCGCGCACCGCATGCGCGATGCGGCGCCGCGACGAGCGTCCCGGCCACGAGAAATCCTGCGGTTTGCGGCCGTCCGCTTCGTCTTAGCTATTGGGTAAAAACGTCAACGACCGGATCCCTCCATGTCATTCGCGACGATGTTCGTACGGTG
>NZ_CAJNKE010000390.1 GCF_905232215.1 Burkholderia sp. LMG 13014 | reverse complement strand
AACGTGTTGCGCAGCGGCTGGGTCGCGTCGCTCGGGTTCTGGCCGGCGCCGGCATTGAACGTGTACTGCGCGTCGGCCTGGACGATCCACCACGGGTTGACCTGGTACTGGTAGGTCGCTTCGAGCGTCGTCTCGCGGGTGCGCACGCCGTACGGGCTGGCCGCGAACGACTGCGCGGTCTGGTCGAGGTCGGTCACGTGGTTGCCGACCTGGATGTACGTGACGCCGAGGCCGACGCTGTCGTTGTCGCGGCCTTCGAACGGCGCCTTCAGCACGATCCCCGCGTTGGCCGACAGGCTCACCAGGTTGCGGTCGCCCGGCGCGCCCATCACGCGTGCGAACACGCCGAGGCTGCGCGGGCCGGTCGGGTCGGGGCGCCAGATCATCTGGTCGGCCACCGCGTAGAAGCTGTAGTTGCCGTGACGCTGCTGCGCGCTGCCGTTCGACGCGGGATCCGCGAGCGACAGCCCGTCAGTGCCCACGTTCTGGTCCGCGAAGCGGCCGTTGTGATACCAGACGCCGATCTTGTAGGTGCCCGGCAGCCCGTTCGAGTGGCCGGTGTCCATTTCGCCGTCGGACGGCTGGTTCAGCGCGTACTGCAGTTCGCCGATATAGAGCGCGCCGTTGTGCAGGTTGAAGTTGGTGCCGCTCAGGTTGCTCTGGTTGTTGCCGAGCGGATCGCCGTCGAACACGCCCGCGAGCGCGGTGAGCTTCGGCGTGATCTGCGCGCGCACGCGCACGCCGAGGCCCGCGAGCGGATACGCGGGGCCGCCGTTCGGCAGGTCGTACGACGGCAGCGCGGGCCAGCCGAACATCGTGTTGACGAACGTGTTCGCATACGTGCTGACCATGAATTCCTGGTCCAGGCTCTGCTGGCCGATCTTCACGTCGACGCGCTTGTCGAGGAACGACTGCTGGTACCAGAGCTCCCACAGGCGCGTCGTGCCCTGCGCCTCGATGCCGCTCGCGGTGTTGAGCGTGCCGAGGTTTCTCGTGCTGAGGTTGGTGCCGTGGATCTGCAGCGCGCTGACGTTGAACGTGCCGCCGGGCAGGCCGATCGCCTTCTGCGTGTCGACCGTCAAGGTGGCCGTCGTCAGCCCGTCGTACGCGCCGCCGCGGTTCAGGCCGCCGCGCAGGTTCGCGAGGTATTCGCTGGTTTCGGTGATCTGCAGCGTCGCACCGTACTTGCCGAGCCACGGACGGATGCCGCCCATGTCGCCGAGCAGGTTCTGGCGCGTCCAGATGCCGGTCAACGCGTTGGTCGGCTTCGCCTGGATCGCGAGGTCGGCCTCGGGCGCTTCGGGCTGCGCGTCGACGGGCGTGTCGGCGAAAGCCGCACCGCTCGCGAACGATGCGCATGCGAGGATGGCCGCGCAAGCGGCGGGGCGCATCCGGGCCCGGATGTTGTCTCCCTGGAACGACGCAAACTTCATATCAAATCCCTGGTTCTATTTAGTGTGGAGTCCTGCTTTTAAGGCGCTGTCCGCAAGGGCGGCGCCGATCGGCCAGGGCACGCAGATGACTGCAATCCGGCGCATCGTAGGAGTGTCAAATGGGAAAGTCAATGTAAACGAGAATGATTCGCATCTGAATTACTGAATGTAATCCGAACCCTTACGGATGGGGCCTGACACGTGTTTTGCGTCGAGGTAAACCGTAAATATCTGTGTAATGAAAATGTATGATTCGATATGGATCGATGGATCCGCGGGAGAGGGGGAGAGGATCCCCGAGCGGAGGTGGGCGGGCGCGTCGCGGCGGACGGAATCGACGCCCGCGCAGGTTTTTTCATGCGATGCCGCCGATCGCAGGAACTCCGTGCTTACCCGGTGTCCAAACGGGGCTGGATGAGATTCGCGGGCCGCTCGGGCCCGCCGGCCAAGCCGGGCTGAGTTCGTCAGGGTATTGTTTTAAAAGGGTTTTTGATTGTTTTTGCGTGCTTTTGCCGTCGCATTGCCGCCCTGAAAATTCGTCCGATTCCCCTTCTTGAATTTGTCAAAACCCGTCCATATAATTAGCACTCGCTGCACGAGAGTGCTAACAATTCTCTGCCGGGCGATAAGCCGGGCAGATTCCCTAAGCGTTCTTCAATCTCAGTCAAGAGAGGAGTGAATATGAACCTTCGTCCTTTGCACGATCGCGTGATCGTCAAGCGCCTGGATCAGGAAACCAAGACCGCCTCGGGCATCGTGATCCCCGACGCCGCTGCTGAAAAGCCGGACCAGGGCGAAGTCCTGGCCGTCGGCCCGGGCAAGCGCGACGACAAGGGCGCCCCGATCGCGCTCGACGTGAAGGTCGGCGATCGCGTCCTGTTCGGCAAGTACGCAGGCCAGACCGTGAAGGTCGACGGCAACGAACTGCTGGTCATGCGCGAAGAAGACATCATGGCCGTGGTCAACGCGAAGTAAGCGTCCACCGACGGTACATATTCCCAAGAATTCAAGGAGTTAGAAGATGGCAGCTAAAGACGTCGTATTCGGCGATTCCGCCCGTTCGAAGATGGTCGAAGGCGTGAACATTCTCGCCAACGCAGTCAAGGTCACGCTGGGTCCGAAGGGCCGCAACGTCGTGCTCGAGCGCAGCTTCGGCGGCCCGACGGTCACCAAGGACGGTGTGTCGGTCGCGAAGGAAATCGAGCTGAAGGACAAGCTCCAGAACATGGGCGCGCAAATGGTCAAGGAAGTGGCTTCCAAGACCAGCGACAACGCAGGCGACGGCACGACGACGGCAACCGTCCTCGCGCAATCGATCGTTCGCGAAGGCATGAAGTACGTCGCATCGGGCATGAACCCGATGGATCTGAAGCGCGGCATCGACAAGGCAGTCGCAGCGGCTGTCGAAGAGCTGAAGAAGATCAGCAAGCCGTGCACGACGAACAAGGAAATCGCACAGGTCGGCTCGATCTCGGCGAACAGCGACACGTCGATCGGCGATCGCATCGCTGAAGCGATGGACAAGGTCGGCAAGGAAGGCGTGATCACCGTCGAAGACGGCAAGTCGCTGGCTGACGAACTCGACGTCGTCGAAGGCATGCAATTCGACCGCGGCTACCTGTCGCCGTACTTCATCAACAACCCGGAAAAGCAAGTCGCTGTTCTCGACAACCCGTTCGTGCTGCTGCACGACAAGAAGGTGTCGAACATCCGTGATCTGCTGCCGGTACTCGAGCAAGTCGCGAAGGCTGGCCGTCCGCTGCTGATCATCGCTGAAGACATCGAAGGCGAAGCGCTCGCAACGCTGGTCGTCAACAACATCCGCGGCATCCTGAAGACCGTTGCGGTCAAGGCGCCTGGCTTCGGCGATCGTCGCAAGGCGATGCTGGAAGACATCGCGATCCTGACCGGCGGCCAGGTGATCGCTGAAGAAACTGGCCTGACGCTCGAGAAGGCAACGCTGGCAGAACTGGGCCAGGCGAAGCGCATCGAAGTGGGCAAGGAAAACACGACGATCATCGACGGCGCAGGCGAAGCCGTGAACATCGAAGCACGCGTGAAGCAAGTGCGCGCGCAAATCGAAGAAGCGACGTCGGACTACGACCGTGAAAAGCTGCAAGAGCGCGTGGCCAAGCTGGCCGGCGGTGTTGCAGTGATCAAGGTCGGTGCTGCGACCGAAGTCGAAATGAAGGAAAAGAAGGCACGTGTCGAAGACGCACTGCACGCAACGCGCGCAGCTGTGGAAGAAGGCATCGTGGCAGGTGGCGGCGTTGCGCTGATCCGCGCTCGCACCGCGATCGCAGGCCTGACCGGCGCTAACGCCGATCAAAACGCCGGCATCAAGATCGTACTGCGCGCAATGGAAGAGCCGCTGCGCCAGATCGTCACGAACGGCGGCGAAGAAGCCAGCGTCGTGGTGGCGGCAGTTGCTGCAGGTACGGGCAACTACGGCTACAACGCAGCAACGGGCGAGTACGTCGACATGGTTGAAGCCGGCGTCGTCGACCCGACCAAGGTCACGCGTACCGCACTGCAGAACGCAGCTTCGGTTGCAGGCCTGCTGCTGACGACGGACGCAGCTGTCGCAGAACTGCCGAAGGAAGATGCACCGATGCCGGGCGGCATGCCGGGCGGCATGGGCGGCATGGGCATGGACATGTAATCGACTTCGGTCGATGGTGTCCGGAGCGCGCAGCGATGCGCGTTCCAGCCAAAGAAAAAGACCCGCAGCGATGCGGGTCTTTTTTTATGCGCGCAGATTTCGATGTGCGCGCGGGGAATCCGAGAGATCGCGCCCAATATGGCGCGCATGCGCGGCGGTGGGGCATGCCCCGCCGCGCCGCCTCAATGCCGGTGCGATGTCCTCGGCACCGGGTCGGCTTTCGCGGCTGGCGGCGTGTCCGAGTCTTCGTTGCTGCGCGCCCAGAAGAACCGGTCGGGCAGGTACGCGCCCATGCCGGGCCGGAACGCGTCGCGGACGGCCTGGTACAGGTATTCCTGTGCCTCACGCACGGCTTCGGGCGGCTCCTGGCCATTCGCGAGCAGCGCCGCGATCGCTGCGCCCAGCGTGTCGGTGATGCCCATCAGCCGGTGCGGCGAACGATCCCACATGTCCTCGCGCAGTTGCCCTTCCTCGCCGTACAGCGTGTTGACGAGCCGGTGCGAGCCGGTCTCGGACGACAGGATGTACTCGCAGCCTTGCGACAGCAGGTGCGACAGGGCCGCATCGAGATTCGGCGCCTCGGCATCGCCGTCCGGCTGCGCGAGCGCGATCAGCGTCGCGTAGTCGGCGACCAGTAGCGTGGTTTGCGGCGCGAGCAGGTCGGCGATCGATTCGCGCAGGTCGTCGGCGGCGAGCACGTGCTCGTCGTCGAGCGTGAAGTCCGGTGCGAGCACGAGCGGCACGCCGTCGTAGTCCGCGACCACTTCGGCGATCGCGCTGACGACTTCCGCACGCGTGGTTGCGCCGATCTTGAACGCGGCGACCGGCATGTCCTCGAGCAGCATGCGCGCCTGGGCGGCGACGACGTCGGGATCGAGCCCCGTCACTTCGTCGCAGGCGGCCGAGTCGCGCACGGTGTAGCCCGTCAGGACGGACACGCCGTGACAGCCCATGCTCGCCAGGGTCAACAGATCGGCTTGAATGCCAGAGCCGCCGGTGGGGTCGGACAGGCCGAAGGTGAGGACGATCGGAGGGGCGTTGCTGGACATGTAGAAATGGGGCAAGAGAAAAACGGACAAGCGACGGACATGCGGACGGCGAGGCGAAATGGGCGTTTTTGGCCCTGTGTTGCCCGGCAGGCCGCACTTTTCAGTCATTATGCGGCGGAATCCGGCCCGCACGACGGATTTTTTAGCGCAGCGCAACGTAGTCGCGTTACTCCAGCGCGATTGCTAGGCAGTCCGGCCCCGACACGGTACCATCATGGCTCCCGAATTTACCGACTTTCCCGACGCGGCTTAAGATGGAATACAAGAGCTGGATGTGCCTGATTTGTGGCTGGATTTACGACGAAGAAGCCGGGCTGCCGGAAGAGGGCATTGCCCCGGGCACGCGCTGGGAAGACGTCCCGATCAACTGGACGTGTCCTGAATGCGGCGCCCGCAAGGAAGACTTCGAGATGGTCCAGATCTGACCGGATCCCCGGCCCACGGACACCCCGCTCAGGCCTCGCATCGGCCCGGCGCTTGCGCGCCGAGGTTCGCGCGAGCGACTTGACGATGACAGGCGCGCGTGTCCATGAGGCCAGAACCGGCGAACGTTCCCCACCCTGACGCACTGCCCAACCCTCGCGGCGGGGCCGTGCGCGCGGCCGACGCATGGCTTGCTGCGGCCGAAGAGGCCTTCGAGCATCGCGACGACGCGGCCGTGCCGCTGTCCGCGGCGGCGGCCGTA
>NZ_CAJNKE010000389.1 GCF_905232215.1 Burkholderia sp. LMG 13014 | reverse complement strand
ATGAGCCAAACTCGCAAGAAGGCCATCATTACCGGGATTTCGGGGCAGGACGGCGCCTACCTGACCAAGCTGCTGCTCGACAAGGGCTACGAGGTCACCGGCACCTACCGCCGCACCAGCTCGGTGAATTTCTGGCGTATCGCCGAGCTCGGCGTCGACACGCACCCGAATCTCACGCTCGTCGAGCACGACCTGACCGACGCCGGTTCGAGCCTGCGCCTGCTCGAGCGCGTGCAGCCGGACGAGCTGTACAACCTGGCCGCGCAGAGCTTCGTCGGCGTGTCGTTCGACCAGCCGGCGACGACCGCCGAAGTGACCGGCATCGGCCCGTTGAACCTGCTCGAGGCGATCCGTGTCGTAAGCCCGAAGACGCGCTTCTACCAGGCCTCGACCTCCGAAATGTTCGGCAAGGTGCAGTCGATTCCGCAGACGGAAGCGACCTCGTTCTATCCGCGCAGCCCGTATGGCGTCGCGAAGCTGTACGCGCACTGGATGACGGTGAACTACCGCGAGTCGTACGGCCTGTTCGGCAGTAGCGGCATCCTGTTCAACCACGAATCGCCGCTGCGCGGCCGCGAGTTCGTCACGCGCAAGATCACCGACACCATCGCGAAGATCAAGCTCGGCAAGGCGACCCGCCTCGAGCTCGGCAACCTCGACGCGAAGCGCGACTGGGGCTTCGCGCTCGAATACGTCGAAGGCATGTGGCGCATGCTGCAGGCCAACGAACCCGACACCTACGTGCTCGCGACCAACCGTACCGAGACCGTGCGCGATTTCGTGCGGATGGCGTTCGCGGCGGCCGGCTACCAGATCGAATGGACCGGCAAGGGCGAGCAGGAGCGCGGCCTCGACGCATCGAACGGCAACGTGCTCGTGGAAGTGAACCCGAAGTTCTACCGCCCTGCCGAGGTCGACCTGCTGATCGGCTGCGCCGACAAGGCGAAAAGCAAACTCGGCTGGGAACCGAAGACGACGCTCGAACAACTTTGCCAGATGATGGTCGAAGCCGATTTGACGCGGAATCAACACCATGACACGTTCTGAAGCCGGACGCCCGTCGCGCCGTGCGTTCGTCACGGGCCTGACGGGCTTCACGGGCCGCTACATGGCCGAGCGCCTGCAGGCGGCCGGCTATGACGTCTGGGGCACGGTCGCGCCTGGCGTGGCGCAGCCCGACGATCCGGCCTTCGCGCACTGCACGCTGCTGCCGGTCGATCTGCTCGACGCCGAGGCCATGCGCGCGGCCGCCGCCGACGCCCGGCCCGATGCGGTCGTGCATCTCGCCGCGCGCGCGCATGTCGCGCAGGACGAGCCGTCGCCAACCTACGCGGTCAACATCGTCGGCACGCGCAACCTGCTCGCCGCGCTTGCGGGCCTCGACCGCCGCCCGTCGGCCGTGCTGCTCGCCAGCAGCGCGAACATCTACGGCAATTCGACGGCGGGCGTGCTCGACGAAACCGTCGCGCCCGCCCCGGCGAACGACTACGCGGTCAGCAAGCTCGCGATGGAATACGCGGCGAAGCTGTGGGCCGACCGGCTGCCGATCGTGATCGCGCGGCCGTTCAACTACACGGGCGTCGGCCAGAGCGATGCGTACCTGCTGCCGAAGCTCGTCGCGCACTACGCGCGCAACGCACCGCGGATCTCGCTCGGCAATCTCGACGTGAGCCGCGATTTCTCCGACGTGCGCGACGTGACTGCCGCGTACCTGAAGCTGGTCGAAGCCGCGCCGGCCGGCGAGACGTTCAACGTCTGCTCGGAGCGCGCGTATTCGCTGAAGGAGGTGCTGGCGATGCTGTCGCGCATCGCCGGCTACGTGATCGACGTGACGATCGATCCGCGTTTCGTGCGGCACAACGAGGTGAAGAGCCTGAGCGGGTCGCGCGACAAGCTGCGGCGCGCGGTGGGCGAGCTGCCCGTCACGCCGCTCGATGAAACGCTGCGATGGATGGTGGAGGCGATGCGCAACGACGCACACGCGGGCGAGCATCGCGCCGGGTAAGCCGGGCGATTTGCCTCCACACCAAAACAAAGGGCCGTTCGCGCAAGCGAACGGCCCTTTGTCCATGTATCACGTCAAATCACGTCACGACATGCGTGACGTGCCGCGCTCAGCCTTCGAGGCCGCGTGCGAGATCCTTGCGCAGGTCGCCCGCATCCTCCAGGCCGACCGACAGGCGGATCAACCCTTCGCTGATCCCCGCTGCCGCACGCGCTTCCGGCGTGATGCGGCCGTGCGTGGTCGTCGCGGGATGGGTGATCGTCGTGCGCGTATCGCCGAGGTTGCCGGTGATCGAGATCAGCTTCGTGTTGTCGATCACGCGCCACGCGTTCGCACGCTGCTGTTCGGGCGTGTCGCCCTTCAGCTCGAACGACAGGATCGCCCCGCCCGCCTTCTGCTGACGCTTCGCGAGTTCGTGCTGCGGGTGCGACTCGAGGCCCGGATGAAACACGCGCGCGACGGCCGGATGCGAATCGAGCCAGCGCGCGATCTCCAGCGCGTTCGCCGATTGCTTCTCGACGCGCAGCGACAGCGTCTCCATCCCCTTCAGCAGCACCCACGCGTTGAACGCCGACAGCGTCGGGCCCGCGCTGCGCACGAACGGGAACACCTTGCCCATGATGAATTCCTTCGAGCCGACCAGCGCGCCGCCGAGCACGCGGCCCTGGCCGTCGAGGAACTTGGTGGCCGAGTGCATCACGACATCCGCGCCGAGCTTCAGCGGCTGCTGCAGCACCGGGCTGCAGAAACAGTTGTCGACGACGAACAGCGCATTCGATGCCTTCGCGATCTTGCCGATCGCCTCGATGTCGGCAAGCTCGGTCAGCGGGTTCGACGGCGTCTCGAGGAAGAACATCTTCGTTTCCGGCCGCACCGCTTCCTGCCATGCGTTCAGGTCGGTCGGGTCGACGAAGGTCGTCGTGATCCCGAACTTGCTGAAGATCTGCGAGAACATCCCGAGCGTCGAGCCGAACAGGCTGCGCGAGCTGACGAGGTGGTCGCCGGCCTGCAGCGCGGCCATCACGACCGACATGATCGCGGCCATCCCCGACGCCGTCGCGATGCATGCCTCGCCGCCCTCGAGCGCCGCGAGACGCTCCTGGAACATGGTGACGGTCGGGTTCGTGAAGCGCGAATAGGTGAAGTAGTCTTCCGAGTTCGCGAAGCGCTCGGCCGCGTCGGCCGCGCTCTGGAAGCAAAAGCTCGACGTAAGGAACAGCGCTTCCGAGTGCTCGTTGAAGTCGCTGCGCAGCGTGCCCGCGCGCACGGCAAGCGTGTCGAAGTTGAGGGAGTCGTCCATGTTCCGTTTTCCGTATTCGATGGCCGCGCGGATGGCGCGAACCCAGTCAAAACCAGGCCAAAACAAAAAGCCCGCTATGCGTCGGCATCAGCGGGCTTCGGTGCGGTACGACAGCGATCGACTCGGGCCGGTTGCCACCGGCCTTCGCTTTAGCTGTTTTGGGAAGTCGCCCCGCGTCCGCAAGCTGATATCAAATCGACGCAAGGCCACATCCTATCACGCCTCGTCAGAAGCGTGTGCCGGTGTCACTCGACCGACAGCTGCAGGTTCATCTGCGAGCGTTCGGTGTCGCCAGCCGTATCGCGATCGGCCTGCGATGCCGGCGTGAGACGCGCGCGCTCGATCGCATCGAGATACTCGGGCGTCACGTCGCCGGTGATGTAATTGCCGTCGAAGCACGACGCCTCGAAGCCTTCGAGCTTCGGGTTGATGTCGCGCACCGCGCGGCGCAGGTCGTCGACGTCCTGGTAGATCAGGTGATCGGCGCCGATGATCTTCGCGACTTCTTCATCGGTGCGGCCATGCGCGACGAGCTCGCCACGCGTCGGCATGTCGATGCCATACACGTTCGGGAACTTCACGGGCGGCGCAGCCGACGCGAAGATCACCGACTTCGCGCCTGCATCGCGCGCCATCTGCACGATTTCATGCGAGGTCGTGCCACGCACGATCGAATCGTCGACGATCAGCACGTGCTTGTCCTTGAACTCGATGCTCATCGCATTGAGCTTCTGGCGCACCGACTTCTTGCGCACGGCCTGCCCCGGCATGATGAAGGTACGGCCCACGTAGCGGTTCTTGAAGAAGCCTTCGCGATACTCGACGCCGAGCTTCGCGGCGACCTGCATCGCAGCCGGGCGCGACGAATCGGGAATCGGCATCACGACGTCGATCGGCACGTTCGGCAGCTCGCGCTTGATCTTCTCGGCGAGATAGTCGCCCATGCGCAGGCGCACGTTGTAGACCGGCACACCGTCGAGGCACGAATCCGGACGCGCGAGGTACACGTATTCGAACATGCACGGGTTCAGCGTCGGCTGCTCCGCGCACTGCTGGCTGTGGAAGTTGCCGGCCGGGTCGATGAAGATCGCTTCGCCCGGCTGCACGTCGCGGACGAATTCGAAACCGATGCCTTCGACGGCCACCGACTCCGAAGCAACCATCCACTCGGTGCCGTGTTCGGTTTCGAGCTTGCCGATGCACAGCGGGCGGATGCCGAACGGATCGCGGAACGCGAGCAGGCCGTAGCCGGCGATCAGCGACACGATCGCGTACGAGCCCTGCAGGCGGCGATGCACGCCCGCGACGGCCTTGAACACCGACGCCGGATCGAGCTCGAGGCCCGTGGTCGACAGTTGCAGCTCGTGCGCGAACACGTTGAGCAGCACTTCGCTGTCGGAATTGGTGTTGAGATGCCGGCGGTCGATCCGGAACATCTCGTCCTTCAGTTGCTGCCAGTTCGTCAGGTTGCCGTTGTGCGCGAGGATGATCCCGAACGGCGCGTTCACGTAGAACGGTTGCGCCTCGGCTTCGCTCGACGCCGAGCCGGCGGTCGGGTAGCGCACCTGGCCGATGCCGTAGGTACCGGGCAGGCTGCGCATGTTGCGCGTGCGGAACACGTCGCGCACCATGCCGTTCGCCTTGTACATGTGGAAATTGCTGCCGTCCGCCGTCGCGATGCCCGCCGCGTCCTGACCGCGATGCTGCAGCAGCAGCAGGCTGTCATAGATCAGCTGGTTGACCGGGGATTGGGAGATAACGCCTACGATGCCGCACATGGCATGTCCTTCAGAATGACAAAATCGGTTCCGTCCTGCCCGGCCGCGTCGTCACACGCGTACGTACTGGGCCATGCCGTCGGGCAGGAGCTGCTTCAGCTCGTGCACGCCCTGCTCGGCGAAAGGACGCAATAGCGCATTGCGCCAGAAATCCTGTTTGGGCAGCTCGGTCAGCCCGGCCGCCGCGACCAGCAGCACCACCAGCACGCAGCCGCGGACGAGCCCGAACATCATGCCCAGCGAGCGGTCGACGCCGCCCAGGCCACTCGCCTGCGCGATCCGCGACAGCAGCGCGTTCGCAACACCGGCGACCAGCACCACGCCGATCACGATCAACGCGAAAGCGATCACCCACTGCGTCAGCGCGCCACCCGGCCAGTTCGCCGGGATATATGGCACGACCAGTCCGACGTAGCGGCCCGCGATCACGATCGCCGCGATCCAGCCGATCAGCCCGAAAATCTCGGACACGAAGCCGCGCCACGCACCGCGCAACGCAGACAACACGATCACCGCCAATACAGCGTAGTCGAAAGCCGTCAGCATCGTGCGTTACTGCGTCAGCCCGGCTTCGCGCACCTTCGCGATCGCGGCGGAAGCCGCCGCGCGATCCGCGAACGGTCCCGCACGCAACAGTGTAGCCGTGCTGCCGTCCGCCTGCTTGCGATGCTCGACATATGCGGGCACGCCCGCCGATTTCAACTTGGTGGCCCACGAACGGGCCGTCGCGTCGTCCTTGAACGACCCGAG
>NZ_CAJNKE010000388.1 GCF_905232215.1 Burkholderia sp. LMG 13014 | reverse complement strand
CCGCGAATCTTCGTCAGCTCCCGCTCCGACAGCTCGCCGATATGCGCGAGGTGTTCCGCGAGAAAGTCCTTCAAGACGCGCAGCTTCGCCGAGCTGCGCCGGTTCGCCAGATACGCGATGTAGATGTATTCGCCCGTCAGCCGGTTCTGCAGCCGGTAGCGCGGCAGCACGGCTTCGAGCCGGCCGCTCGCGAGCAGGTCGCGCACCAGCCAGATCTCGAACTCGGCGATGCCGAGCCCCGCACAGGTCGCTTCGAGCAGCAGCTCCGAATGGTCGGTGACGAGGTTGCCGGCCGGCAGCAGGCTGTGATGCGCGTCGCCGTTCACGAGATCCCAGCGCGGATCGCCTTCCGGGTGCACGTAGCGCAGGCAGTTGTGTTGCTTGAGGTCGTCCGGCGTGGACGGGCGCCCGCAGCGGTCGAGATAGCCGGGCGTCGCGCACAGGATGCTGTCGTTGCGCGACAGGCGGTGGACGACGAGGTTGTCCAGGTAGTTTTCGCCTTCGTGTATGTCGAGATCGAAGCCGCCGGCCACGAGATCGTTGTGGTTGTCGGTGAGCCGCACGTCGAGCTGGATCGTCGGGTAGCGTGCGAGAAACGGCGCGACCAGCGGCGCGAGATGGCGGCGGCCGAATGCCACCGGTGCGGTGAGCTTCAGCGGGCCGCTCGGTTGCGCATTCAGTTCGGCGACGACGCGCAAGGTGTCGTCGAGATCGGCGATTAGCGTGACGGCGCGTTCCAGGTAGATATGACCGGCTTCGGTGAGCGTCACGCTGTGCGTCGAGCGGTGCAGCAGCGCGACACCAAGCGCCTCCTCGATCGCCGTGACCTTGCGCGCGACGGTGGATGTCGACACGTGCATCTCCTTCGCGACCGCCGAAAAACTCCCCGTTTCGACCACTCTGACGAACGCGCGCATCGCGCCCATGTGATCGATGCCGGATTCTTTCGCGCCTTTTTTCATTCGATTCTCGCTGTTGCGTCTCACGCAAAACCGCTTTCGATAATACAGAAGCGAGCTTGTTTTTGCAAAGGCATAGAATGCGAACCCGTCGCGTCGGGAAGCGGCGAACGACGAGCGGCACGAGACACTCAGGAGGGCACGATGACAGAAAACGGCTTCCGCGTCGAAGCGGATCTTTTAGGTAAACGAAGTATTCCGAACGAGGTGTACTACGGCGTCCATACACTGCGCGCGAAGGAGAATTTCGACATTTCGGGCCGCACCATTGCGTCGCTGCCGTACCTCGTGATGGCGCTCGCCGCCGTGAAGGAGGCTGCGGCCGACGCGAATTGCGAGCTCGGGCTGCTGCCGCAGCCGTACCGCGATGCGATCGCCGCCGCGTGCGTCGAGATCCGCGAAGGGCGCCTGCACGACCAGTTCGTCGTCGACATCATCCAGGGCGGCGCAGGCACGTCGACCAACATGAACGCGAACGAGGTGATCTGCAACCGCGCGCTCGAGATCATGGGCCATGCGCGCGGGCAGTACGAATACCTGCATCCGAACGAGCACGTGAACCTCGCGCAGAGCACCAACGACGTCTATCCGACCGCGATCCGGGTCGCGACCTGCTTCGCGGTCGAACACCTGCTCGAAGCGATGGCGCGCCTGCGCGATGCGTTCGCGGAGCGGGCCGACGCATTCGCCGGTTTGCTGAAGCTTGGCCGCACGCAGCTGCAGGACGCGGTGCCGATGACGCTCGGCCAGGAGTTCTCGACCTACGCGGTGATGCTGACGGAAGACATTGCGCGTTTGCAGGAAGCCGGCTGGCTGATTCGCGAGATCAACCTCGGCGCGACCGCGATCGGCACGGGGATCACCGCGCATCCGCAGTACGCGGAGAAGGCGCTGGCGGCGCTGCGGCGCATTACCGGGCTCGACCTGAGCACCGCGCCGAATCTGATCGAGGCGACGCAGGATTGCGGCGCGTTCGTGCAGGTGTCGGGCGTGCTCAAGCGGATCGCGGTCAAGCTGTCGAAAATCTGCAACGACCTGCGGCTGCTGTCGAGCGGCCCGCGCGCGGGGTTCGGGGAGATCAACCTGCCACCCGTGCAGGCCGGCTCGTCGATCATGCCCGGCAAGGTGAATCCGGTGATCCCGGAAGTCGTCAACCAGGTTGCGTTCGAGGTGTTCGGCAACGACCTGACCGTGACCTTCGCCGCCGAGGCGGGGCAGCTTCAGCTCAACGCGTTCGAGCCGGTGATCGCCAGTGCGCTGTTCCGCAGCTTCAGCCATTTGACGGCGGCCTGCACGACGCTCGCGCAGCGGTGCGTGAGCGGGATCACCGCGAATCCCGAGCGGCTGCGCGAAACGATGGAGCGCTCGGTCGCGCTCGCGACTGCGCTGAACCCGTACATCGGCTACAAGCGCGCGACCGCCGTGGCGGCCGAGGCGCATGCGACCGGCAAGTCGATCCGCGAGGTCGTGCTGGAGCGCGAGTGGATGACCGATGCGCAGGTCGAAGAAGCGCTGCAGCCCGAAGCGCTGATCCGTCCGCGCGTGCTTTGACGCCGGCGGCGCGGCACCGGCACATGCTGCCGGCGGCCTGCGCGCGATAGATCCAGAAGCGCCCCCCGCGCGGGGCGCGACACATCAAGAAACAACGGAGACTCACGATGAAACACAGCAGCGAGCGCCCGGCCGATCCGGCCGGCGGCGCGGATTCCCGTCATGCCGACCCCGATGCGATGTTCGCGTCGCACGAAGCCGGCTATGCGAAGCAGTTGAAGCCGCGGCACGTGCAGATGATCGCGATGGGCGGTGCGATCGGCACCGGCCTCTTTCTCGGTGCGGGCGGGCGCCTGCAGCACGCGGGGCCCGCGCTCGCGCTCGTGTATCTCGTCTGCGGCGTGTTCGCGTTCCTGATCATGCGCGCGCTCGGCGAGCTCGTGATGCACCGGCCGACCAGCGGCAGCTTCGTGTCGTATGCGCGGGAATTCATGGGCGAGCGCGCGTCGTTCGTCGCGGGCTGGATGTACTACCTGAACTGGGCGACGACCGGCATCGTCGACATCACCGCGGTCGCGATCTACATGAAGTACTGGGCCGTGTTCACGGACGTGCCGCAGTGGGTGTTCGCGCTCGGCGCGCTCGGGATCGTGTCGGTGATGAACATGATCGGCGTGAAGGTGTTCGGCGAGATGGAATTCTGGTTCTCGATCGTCAAGGTGGGGACGCTCGCGGTGTTCCTCGCGGTCGGTGCCGTGTTTCTCGCGAGCGGCCATCCGGTCGCCGGCCAGATGCCGGGGCTGCATCTCGTCGCGGATCACGGCGGGATCTTTCCGCACGGCATCCTGCCGGCCGTGCTGATCGTGCAGGGCGTCGTGTTCGCGTACGCGAGCATCGAGCTCGTCGGCGTCGCGGCGGGCGAGACGGCCGATGCGCGCAAGGTCTTGCCGAAAGCCATCAACAGCGTGATGTGGCGCATTGCGCTGTTCTACGTCGGCTCGGTCGTGCTGTTGACGATGCTGCTGCCGTGGACCGCATACAGCGCGCACGAAAGCCCGTTCGTGACGTTCTTCAGCAAGCTCGGCGTGCCGTACGTCGGCACCGTGATGAACGTTGTCGTGCTGACCGCCGCGCTGTCGAGCCTGAACTCCGGTCTCTATTCGACCGGGCGCGTGTTGCGCTCGCTCGCGATGGGCGGCTCGGCGCCGCGCTTCGTGTCGCGGATGAACGCGCGCGGTGTGCCGTACGGCGGGATCCTGATCACGGTCGCGATCAATGCGATAGGCGTGCCGCTGAACTATATCGTGCCGGCCCAGGCGTTCGAGATCGTGCTGAACATGGCGTCGCTCGGGATCATCACGACGTGGGGCTTCATCGTGATGTGCCAGATCCTGTTCCGCCGCGCGGTCGATCGCGGCGAGCTGAAGGCCGTGTCGTTCCGGATGCCCGGCGCGCCGTTCACGTCATGGCTCACGCTGGCCTTCCTCGTCGGCGTGCTGGTGCTGATGGCATTCGACTATCCGGGCGGCACGTGGACCATCGCGACGATTCCGGTCGTCGTGCTCGCGCTGGTGGTCGGCTGGAAGCTGGCGAAGCGCGGTGCCGCGCGAGAGCAGGCGGCGGATGCGGGTGCATCTGCGGCTACGCGCGCCGTCGCCGATTCGGCACGGGGCGCCTGACGACGGTACGTGTCGGGCACGCCGGCTCGTTCGCGACCGGCGCCCCGTTACAGTCAGTTCAACCCGGCGCGTTCGCCGACCCATCGGCTGAAATCGCGGGCCATTTCCGCGGTCAGTTCGTGGCCGGCCGCGTACAGCCGCGTATCGTGAGCGACGCCGAGCGCCGTGGTTTTCGCGTCGGCGGTGTCGGCCCATGCGACGGGCAGCTTGTCGTCGAAGCGGCCGTGCACGATCAGCGCATGGAGCGGGCGGAGTGCGGCGCGCGGCGCGATCAGCGGATCGATTTCAGGCAGGATGCGCCCGCACAGCACCGCGAAGGCAGCGACATCGTCCGGCGACGTGAGGCCGACGCCCGCACTCATGATGCCGCCCTGGCTGAAGCCGGCGATCACGGTCGGCAAGGCGGCGTCTGCGTCATCGCGGGCGTGGAAGGCACGCAGCAGCGTGATCAGCTGGGTGCGGCTTGCGTCGGCGCGGGCCGCGTCGATTTCGGGGCCGTTCGGGCCGAAGCGCACCGGAAACCATGCGTATTGGTTGGGCCCGAACGTGAGCGGGCCGCGCAGGAACGCGATCTCGATGCTCGGATCGATGAGGTTGGCCAGGTTCAGCAGGTTGGTTTCGTTGCCGCCGACGCCATGCAGCAGCAACAGGCGGGCAACGGGGCGGCCGGCGGCCGGGCGGAGCTGGTACTGGAGGCCCGACTCGGGATCGGTGGTCAGCGGCAGGACGTCGGTCATTGCGTGTGTCCGGGAAGGGGAGCGATGCGACAGTCTAGAGCGTGCGGGCGGGGAGGTGAATCGCCGGATGGCGATTGATTGTTTCCTGTTGGGAATGAATTGCTGTGCGCGCGGTTGTTCAGACAAATCTAATGCATGACGAAACGGGTGGCAGGCGCCGCCCGTTTCGCGTCACCGCAACCGAATCACCGTCGATTTCAACTCCGTATATTTCTCCAGCGCGTGCAGCGAGTTGTCGCGCCCGTTGCCCGATTCCTTGAAGCCGCCGAACGGGAAGTTCATGTCGTCGGTTTCCTCGTAGCCGTTCACCCACACCGTGCCGGCCCGCAGCCGGCGCGCGGTTTCGTGCGCGGTCGTCAGGTTGGCCGTCCACACCGATGCCGCGAGCCCGTAGCGCGTGTCGTTCGCGTGCGCGATGGCCGTATCGAGATCGTCGAACGCCGTGACCGCCAGCACCGGCCCGAAAATCTCCTCGCGTACGATCCGCGCGTCGGCACGCGGGCAGTCGAACACGGTCGGTTCGACGTACTGGCCGCCGCTCCCGGTGCGTGCGCGCTTGCCGCCCGCGAGCAACGTCGCTTCGTCGCGGCCCGCATCGACGTAGCCGAGCACGCGCTCGACCTGCGCGGCATCGATCAGGCTGCCCATGCGCGTGGCGGGCGACAGCGGATCGCCGGGCGCGTACTCGGGTGCGATCGCGAGCACGCGCGCGACGAGTTCGTCACGGATCGCACGATGGACAAGCAAACGGGAGCCTGCCGTACACATCTGCCCGGTGTTGTAGAACACCGCATGCGCGACGGTGCGCGCCGCGCGTTCGAGGTCCGGACAATCGGGCAGCACGATCTGCGGCGACTTGCCGCCGAGTTCGAGCCACACGCGCTTCAGGTTCGAATCGGCCGCGCAGCGCGCGACCTTGTGGCCGACCGCGGTCGAGCCGGTAAACGCGATGCAGTCGACGTCCGGATGCCGCGCGAGCGCTTCGCCCGC
>NZ_CAJNKE010000387.1 GCF_905232215.1 Burkholderia sp. LMG 13014 | reverse complement strand
TTCTGCCAGCGATGCAGCCAGCGGCCGGCGCCGTGCAGCGCGCGCCGGAGCACGGAAGCGTCAGCCACGCGCGGGCGCTCCTCGCAGCCGGCGCAACCTGTAACGACGTTGCAGCCACATCGTCATCGCACGCGCTCCACCGTCAGCGTCGTGCCGCCGGGCGCCTGCGCCTGCACGCGGCGGTCGTACATCGACTCACCGTATGCCGGCGGCGCGATGAAGCGGCCCGCGTTGCTCGCCTTGATCCGGTAGACGAACTCGCGCACGTCGGTCGTCGCGGTGCCGTAGATCACCACGCGATCCTCACGCACGTCCGCGAATTGCGGCTGCCACGTCGAACCCTTCACGCCGATCGGGGAACGCCACGGTGCATCGGCCACTGGTGCCGACGCGCCGCCATCGCCGTTGCCGTCACCGTCCTGCGTGTCGGTGACAGGCGGCGGCGCGATCACCGGATCGAAGCCGCCCGGCAGCAGATCGACGATCGCGACGTTGCCGACGTTCGCCGAGCCCGTCGCGCGGATCTTCACGTGCACGTCGATCTCCTGGCCGAGCGTGATCTTGTCGAGCGGCTTGCCGTCCGTGTCGGTGTAGTCGCGCACGATCTCCAGCCCGTTCTTGATCGCCTTCGTCGACGTGCCGCGGTCGTAGCCCGACTGGCTCGCGACCCACCATGCGGGCAGCGTGCTGCCGTTCACGAAGTCGACACGCGATGCACCGCCCGACCACGTACCCGAGCGCACGAGGTTCGCCTGGATCGACGACACGTCCTTCGGCGCGGCACCCGCGCGCACCTCGTCGATCGAGAGCTGGTCGAGCTGGCCCGCGCTCGACGCCGCATACGCATCGAGCGCGAGGATCGTCATCGCCGACGACAGCGTGTTGAAGCGGTTGTCGACGAGCGGCGCGGCGAGGTTGTCCATCGCGCGCGGCGACAGCTTGCGCACGCGTTCCGGGAAGTGCTTCGCGATCAGGTACAGCACGCTCGCGTCGCGCGTCAGCGGATCGAGGTAGTAGCCCGTCACGTAACCGCCATCGGACGCGCGCTTGCGCTCGAGCAGCGCCTGCGGGCCCGCGATCAGTGCCGCGGCTTCCTTGTCCTGCTTCAGCAACTGATACGACGCGGCGAGCCACGCGGCCGCGAGATCGTTCTTCCAGTCGTTCGGATACGCATCCTGCAGCCGCTTCTGCACGGCCGCGAGGCTGTTGGTCGTCACGTTGCCCTGGCGCGTCAGCAGATACACCGCGTACGCACGCTGCCGCAGCAGGTCGAGCGAGCCGAGCGAATCGTTCGCCGCGAGCTTCTGCAGATACTGGTTGCCCGCGTCGAGCATGTCCTTCGGCACGGCGATGCCGCGCTCGCGCGCGTCGAGCAGCACGTGCATCGCGTACGCGGACACGAACGGGTCGGCGTCGGGCGTCGCGCTCCACAGGCCGAACCCGCCCTGCGCGTTCTGCCGGCTGCGCAGCACGCCGAGGAACTGCGTGATCGCAGCCGCATTCGCCGTATCGGCACCGGGGTCGGTCGCATGCATCGCGCTCGTCAGCGCACGCACCGACAGCCACTTCGCCGCGAACACGCGCGGCACGGCCGCGCTCACCATCTGCTCGCTGCAGTAGTGCTCGAAGTTCACGAGATACGACGACAGCCCTTCGGACAGCACGAGCGGCGCAGTCGAGATGCTCGCGTCGCGCGACGCATACGCGTCGTACATCGAGCGCAGGTTCGGCACGTTCGCCTTCTTGCCCGGATCGACGCGTGCGATATCGAGCTGCGTGCGGAACGCGGCAGCCGGACGCACCGACACGTCGACGCGCTGCTGCGCGCCCTTCGCGCCGTAGCGCGCGCCGAACGACAGCGCGCCCGAGCCGAGCGTATCGGTCGCTTTCACGCGGAACATCGCGACGCCCTCGTGCTGCGGCGCGAGCGCGACGTTCTGCGTGGCCGGCCCGATCACCTGCAACTGCGGGCCCGTCTTCAGCGTGACAGCGACCGGCACCGGCTGGTTGCCGACACCCGTCAGGTTGTTCGCGACACCGACGCTGACATCGGCCTCGTCGCCCGGCGCGAGCGTCGTCGGCACGTTCGGCGACAGCACGAAATCGCCGCGTACCGTCGTCGCGCCTTCGAATGTGCCAACCAGGTCCGGCGACACCGACACGGCCATCACGCGCAGCTTGCCGTTGAAATAGTCGGGCACGGTGTAGCTCAGGCGCGTGTCGCCGTTCACGTCGACGATCCCCGACCAGTAGACGACCGGCTTGTCGCGCTTGCGCTTGAACGGGTTCAACTGGCGGCCGATCCCATCGTCGGCGTCACCACCCGGCGCGGCCATCGCCATCAGCTTCTCGAAGTCCGGCAGGATCAGGTCGAGGATCTGCGACGTGCCGACTTCGAGCATCCGCTTGCGGAAGAAGAACTTCAGCGGATCGCCGAGCTTGTAGCGCGCGACCTGCAGGATGCCCTCGTCGACCGCGAACACGACGACCTTCGCGGGCTTCGCCGAATGCACGGTGAAATTCACCGTGTC
The DNA here is from genome assembly GCF_905232215.1 of Burkholderia sp. LMG 13014. GTDB lineage: Bacteria > Pseudomonadota > Gammaproteobacteria > Burkholderiales > Burkholderiaceae > Burkholderia. The sequence goes on along the minus strand of NZ_CAJNKE010000387.1, from coordinate 3,355 downwards.
GCCGGGCTTCACGAGCGCCGGCGCATCGACCGACACCGCGTTGCGGCGCGCGTCGAGGTTCACCGAGAACGGCACGACGCCGTAGCTCAGCGGGCTCATGAAGATTTCATCGGACGACGGATCGCGGATGTACTGCACGTTGATGTAGCCGTTGCCCTCGAAGCCGGCCGGCACCGTGATGTGCTGGATCGAGCTCGTCGTGTCCGCATGGAACCACGCGTGCGCATACACCTTGTCGCGCTCGATCGTGATCAGGCCGCTGCCCGCGTAAGGCGCGCGGATCGCAATCTCGACCTGCTCGCCCGGCTTGAAGTCGTGCTTCGCCAGGCTCACCTGCAGTTCCGCGTTGCGGTCGAGCGAGCGCGTGACGTTCGCATCGCCCGTCACCGAATACTCGATCCGGTTCACCGCGGCGCCGTCCGCGTTGCGGATCACGAGCGCGTAGCTGCCCGGCTTGTCGGTGCGCAGCGTGAAGTCGAGCCCGGCCGCCGGAATCGTCAACGGCTTCTCGTCGACCGGCACTTCCTTCAGCCGCGAATCGTATTTGTACGCGCCGGAATCCTGCTTGGTCAGCACCGACACATAGCGTTCCTCGACGAGCTGCGCGCGCAGGTCCTTCACGTCGATCGCCTTCGCGTTCGGATCGATCGCGACGAGCCGCACGGTGCGCGGGCTGCCGCGCTTCACGTAGCCGAGATCGTCGACCGACTTGTAGCCGACGAGCCAGTCGTTGTTCGACACGAGCGTCTGCGCGTTCGCGGCGACGTTGCGCCCGCCTTCCGCTTCATAGGCCTTCGCCTGGAAGTAGAGCTGGTAGGTCGCGTCCGCGTACTTGTCGAGATCGAGATCGAACTCGGCATGACCCTTGTCGTCGGTCGTGCCGTCCTGCAGCGTCGTCGTATAGCCCTCCTTCGCGCGACGTGCGTCGAAGAAGCGATAGCCCTGCCAGCTGCGGAACGACGGCCACACCGGGCGCAGCGTCAGCGTCGCCGCGACGCGGCGCTTCTCCGCCGGCGTGCCGAACAGGTTCTGCGCATCGACGACACCCTTCAGCCCCTTCGGCTTCACCCACCCTTCGACGACCTGCTGCGACAGCTTCGCGTCGACCTTCATCCGGTCGGGCAGGAACTCCTTCACCTGCACCGTCGTGCTGCCGATCGGCTCCGCACCGGGCTGGCCGTCCTTGACGATATACAGGTTGACCGTCCACGTGCCGGTCGGCGCCGTTTCGGCCGTCGTATAGCCGAGCTCGGTGAAGCCGGTCGCATCGACCGTCACCGGCTTGCGCTCGACGGTGATCCCGCGCGGGTCGACGATCTCCGCCTGCAGCGGCACGCCGGCCGGGCTGCGCGCCCAGCTCGCCGCGCGCACGATCAGGCCGATGTGGAACGGATCGCCAGGGCGATACAGCCCGCGATCCGAGAACAGGTACGCGGACAGTTGCCCCTGGCCGGTCGCATTGCGCTCGCCGTCGACGTCGAAACGCGAGAAATCGAGCTGGCGATCGCGGCCGGCCACCGGCAGGAACGACAGGTCGGTGTCCTTCTTCACGACATACAGCTGCGGCCGCTTCTCGCGGTCGAGCCCCTTGAACGCGGGGAAATGCACGATGCCGTCGGCACTCGTCGTCTGCGTGAACAGCGCCTGCCCGTTCACGGCGAGCACCGACACCGTTGCGCCCGCCACCGGGCGGCCCGTGCGGATCGACTGGACGAACACATCCTGGCTGCCGTCCAGCGCCTTCTTGACCAGCATCCCGAGATCGGTCACGACGATCAGGCGCGTGTCGCCGAGCGCGTTGTCGCTGTCGTCGCCGTTGCCGTTGCTGTCGCTCGAATCGGCGTTGTCGGACTGATCCTGGCTGCCGTCGGACGACGCATCGCTGTCCTTCGCGTCGTCGGCCTTTTTCTTCTCGGCGGCCGGGTCGTACTTCGTCAGGTGCAGCAGGAACACGCCGCGCTTGCCGCCCTTCAGGTACTGGCCGAGATCGATGCCTTCGTAGTGCGCCTTGCCGGGTTCGCCGGCCGGGAACGCGCGCGTCTGCACGAAGCGCTCGACGATGTGATCCTCGCTGAACGAATACGACAGCTCGGGCCGCGCGTACGTGCCGTTGTTGAAGCTCACGAGATGCTGGAGCTGGTCGGGCAGCACGCGGCCGATCTCGACCTTCATCCCCGGCAGGTTGCGCGACACGACCGACAGCCGCTTGCTGCCGCTCATCGACAGCAGCGAACCGTCGGCCATGAAGCGCAGCAGCTTCGGATAGTCGGGTACCGTGAACGCGGTCGTCACCGGCTCGGCGAGCAGGTAGCCGCCCGCCGATTTCAGGTCGCCCGCGAAACGCACGACGATGCGATCGCCCGGCGTCGCGTGGTACTTGAAGCTTTGCAGCGTCGCGTAGTCGTTCTCGGTCGGCACCGCGTCGAGCGGCAGCGGCTTCGACTGCTTCAGCACCGCATCGCTGATGTCGGCCACGTTCCATTCGTACGGCGGCTCGTCGTCCGACTGATCGACGCCCGGCTTGCGCTTCGGCAGCACCCACGCCTTGGCACGCGCGGCCAGGTCGGCGCTGCGCACGCCGTCCGACGCTTCAGCGACGAGCACCTGCTCGGGCTCGTAACGCTCGTTGTCGACGAGCGTCGGCGCGATGTTGGCGATCGACAGGCTGTAGAGCCCCGGCACGTTGACCGACGCATGCAGCACGTCCGGCGTGCCGTTGCCGCCGCGCGCACTCTTCACGCCCTTGTCGACGTCGAGTCGTGCCACCAGCGGATCGCGCGGAATCTCGAGCGGCTGCGAGTAGACCCACGCGCTCGTCTTCATCTTGTCGTAGTTGACCGTGTAGCGCAGCGGCGTTGAATTCTTGCCGTCGCGGCCGACCAGCACGAGGCCGATGCGCTTCTCGAACTCGGCCGGATCGACCGGGTAGTTGAAGTGCAACTGCAGCAGCGCCTGCTTCTCCGCCGGATTGTCGGGGTTCTGGTAGAACTCGTTGTTGCCGAATGTCGCGGCGAACGCCGGCAGATCGAAGGCGAAACGGTCGTCGCGCATCGTCACCTGCGGCGCGAACACCCGGTGCACCGCGAAACGCACCTCGACGTGCGCGCCGACCGGCCAGTCGGCCGCCGGCGTGAAGCGCAGCGTCTTGTCGTCGACCCACTCCCATGCGCCCTTCAGCGCGGGCGTCATCTCGATGCCGTCGCCGGCCGGCTTGCCGACCTGTTCGATCGGCGCCGCCGATTGCGCGAACACGACTTCGAGCGGATGCACGGTGATCTTCGGCTTGTCGGTGTCGTCCACCTCATAGGTGGTGATCGCCGGCGCCTTCACGGTGAAGCTGACGGTTTCGGGCTCG
>NZ_CAJNKE010000386.1 GCF_905232215.1 Burkholderia sp. LMG 13014 | reverse complement strand
CTGGATGCGCACCGCACGGACGCTTTCGACCGTGCCCATGCGGACCGTCTGTTCGCGCTGCGCCTGGCCGACGCTATAGACATCCGCCGAGCCCGGTGCGGTGAAGCAGCCGGTGAGCGTCAGCGAGGCCGTCAGCATGGCCGCGAGCGTGAGGGTCTTTTTCGTCAACATCTTTGCTCTCCCACAATATTCATTTGAGACTGTAACCGAATGCAGCCTCGAAGCGCGCGTCGATCTCGGCGCGCGTCAGTACGTAAGTCTGGGGCCCCTGGTGGGCGATCTTGATCGAGCCCATCAGGCTCGCGAGGCGGCCCGTGGTTGCCCAGTCGAGGCCATGCTCGATGCCGTACAGCAGGCCACCCCGGAAGGCATCGCCACAACCGGTCGGATCGGCGATCCGCTCGGCCGGCACGACAGGAACCTGCTCCGTGCCCTGCTTGTGGCGGATGGTCGCGCCGTGCTCGCCACGCGTAATGACGAGGGCGTCGACCCGGCTGGCGATTTCATCTTCGGACCATCCCGTCTTGTCGCTCATCAGCTTGGCCTCGTAGTCGTTGACCGCTACATAGGTCGCAAGTTCAATGCTGCGGCGCAGCGTCGCACCGTCGAACAGCGGCAGGCCCTGGCCCGGATCGAACACGAACGGCACACCGGCCTTGGCGAGCTCTTCCACGTGCTGCACCATCCCGTCGAAGCCGTCAGGGCCGACGATCGCGAGCTTGATGCCCGGCGCGTCGCCCGCGTGGTTCAGGTGCGACTGCATCATCGCGCCCGGGTGGAACGCAGTGATCTGGTTGTTGTCGAGATCGGTCGTGATCATCGCCTGCGCCGTATACGTATCGGGCAGCACGCGAACGTGGTCGCGGCGCAGGCCGAACTGGTCGAGCCGGTCGAGATACGGCTGCGCGTCGAGCGCGCCCATCGTCCCCATGATGCGTGCATCGCCGCCGAGCAGGTGCAGCGCATACGCGATGTTGCCCGCGCAGCCGCCGAATTCGCGGCGCATCGTCGGCACGAGGAAGCTCAGGTTGATGAGGTGCACCTGGTCGGGGAGGATGTGCTCGCGGAACCGCCCTTCGAAAGTCATGATGGAGTCGTAGGCGATCGAGCCGCAAATCAACGTAGCCAAGGTGTGCGTTCCTGTAGAAATGAGGGACCCTGCGCGACAGCGCCGCGCGAAAGGCGCGGCGCGGCAGGGCAAAGCGAGAGAAAGCTTACTTCAGTGCGGCGAGCGCTGCATCGTAGTTCGGCTCGTCCTTGATTTCGCCGACGAGTTCCGCGTGGATCACCTTGTCCTGCGCGTCGAGCACGACGACCGCACGTGCGGTCAGGCCGTTCAGCGGGCCGCTCGTCACGTCGACGCCGTACGCGTTCGCGAACGCGCGGCCGGTGCGGAACGTCGAAGCCGTCACGACGTTCTCGAGGCCTTCGGTCGTGCAGAAGCGCGTGGCGGCGAACGGCAGGTCGGCGGACACGACGACGACGACCGTGTTGTCGAGCGACGATGCGGCTTCGTTGAACTTGCGGGTCGACGTCGCGCAGGTCGGCGTGTCGAGGCTCGGGACGATGTTCAGCACCTTGCGCTTGCCGGCGAAGCTGGCGAGCGACAGGTCGGCGAGGTCCTTGCCGACCAGCTTGAAATCGGCGCCTTGTGCGCCGACGGCCGGGAACGTGCCGGCGAGATCGATCGGGTTGCCACCCAGCGTAACTTTGCTCATGTTCGTGCTCCGAAATAGCGCGCCGCTCGGGCGCGCGGGTTGAGACGGGCGCGCAGGCGCGCGCCACGGCGCGTCACGGATAGAAGATCTGGACGCGGAAATTCGAGGCGGGCGTGCCGTTCGTATCGAGGCGGACGACCATCGTCTGCGTCGTGCCGGGCGGCAGCCCGGCGTCGATCGGCGTGCCCGGGCGCACGTAGTCGCGCGGCGCGAGCACGCGGCGCACGGTGACGTGATTCGTGTCGTCGAGCAGCGTCAGCTCGAGCGACGGGTACGCAAGTGCAACGCGGTAGCGGTTCGTCAGCGGCACTTTCAGCTCGAGCTCGCGCGGGCCGTCGAGCTGGCGCAAGTCGGTGGCGTCGAGCCGCAGGCCGTCGATCGCGCGCGGCGGCGCGACCTTGCAGCCGAGCGGCGCGCAGGCCTGCCGGAACCAGCCCTGCGTGACGGGCCAGTAGATCATCAGCGTTTCGCGTTGCCACCACGCGAGTTGCGTGACGAGCAGCACGGCCAGTACGGCAGCGACGAGGCCGCCGAAAAAGCCGCCGAGCATGCCGCGCCGCTGCGGCGCGCGCGTCTCGCGCGTGACGGCGAAGTGCGGACGATCGTCGTCGGTCAGCGCAGCGGGGAATGGGGCGGCCGGCGCGTTGGCGGCCGCGGCGGGTGTCTCGTCGTGCCGTGTGGCGCCAGTGTCGGGCTCGGATCCAGGTGCGGCGACAGCCGGCGCCGGTGTGAACGCAAAGCGCGGTTCGCGTGGCGTGCGTTCGTCGTCCTGAATGGCGAAGTGCGCGGTGCCGACGGGTTCGGCGGCATCGCGAGCGGTATCTGCGTCCGACGCAACGTGGGCGACGAAACGGGGTTCACGCGGGTCGCGCTCGACGGGCGCGGCCGATGGTTCGGTATCCTGTTGCGTCTGCGTCTGCGTCTGCGTCTGCGTCTGCGTCTGCGTCGATTCGGCTGGTTTCTCGACGGCAGTGGACGTGTCCAGCTCGGCCGGGGAGGGCGCGAACGGTGCGGGCGTACCGGACAGGTGAACGACGCCGGCTTCCGTAGACGGAAGCGCAAGCGGGATCAGCGGTTCGGTGCGCACGGTCTGCACGCTGTGCTGCAGCGACGGGTCGACGCCGGCATCGAGCCACGGCGCCCACATGTCCCAGCCTTCCGGCTTGTAATCGGTGTCTGCAGGTGATCCGGCCGGCGCTTCGGCGGCGAACAGCCGAGGCGGGGCCGGATGGTGCGCGTCGCCGTCGTCCGGCGCGGCAGCCGGTTCGGTCAGGGCCGGCTCGGGCTGCTGCGCGTGCTCGGGAACGAGCGACTCGGATGCGTTGAAGACTTCGTGGCAATGCCCGCAGCGCACGAGCCCTTGATGCAGCGAGAGCTGTTCCTGCTGCAGCCGGAAGACGGTTTCGCAATGAGGGCAGCGCGTCGCAAGAAGCATGTCGAGCCGGGCGGCCTGCTGGCCAGAGTGAAGGACAGCGCTATTCTAATGGCTTTCGCGCCGGGTTCCGGCGAGGCATACCCAACCTTCGTGTTCGCGCCAGACCGAGATGTCGACGTAGCGTGCGTAGACGGCCGCAACTTCGTCCGCCTGGCGCGCGAGCACGCCCGACAGCGCGATGCGCCCACCCGGTTTGACCTTCGATGCGAGCATCGACGCCATCAGCTTCAGCGGATTCGACAGGATGTTCGCGACGACGATGTCGAATTCGCCGTCCGGGCACGCGTCGGGCAGCCCGTACGTGACTTCCGCATGGTTGCGTTCGCTGTTCTGCCGCGCCGATTCGACTGCCTGTGGATCGATGTCGATGCCGATCACGGGGTTCGCCCCGCATTTCTTCGCGAGGATCGCGAGAATGCCCGAGCCGCAGCCGTAGTCGAGCACCGACTGGCCGGGCTTCACCGACTGCTCGAGCCATTCCATGCACAGGCGCGTGGTCGGGTGGCTGCCGGTGCCGAATGCGAGGCCCGGATCGAGTTCGAGGATGAGCGCATCGGGATCGGGCGCATCGTGCCACGACGGCACGACCCAGATTCGCTCGCCGATCGGGATCGGCTCGAACTGCGATTGCGTGAGCCGCACCCAGTCCTGTTCCTCGACTTCGCGGACGGTGAACGCCGGTGTGTCGGCGACGCCGATTTCGTTCGCGGCGGCCGCGAGCAGCACGGCCGGCTCATGGTCGGCCGCGAGCAGCGCGACCACGCGCGAGTGCTGCCACGCAGTGCGGTCGGGCACGAGGCCCGGCTCGCCGAAGAGCGGCTGTTCGTCGGGCGTGTCGGCGTCGGCGTCTTCGACGGACACCGACAGCGCGCCGAGTTCGAGCAGCGCGTCGGACAGCGCCTCCGCATGCTCACGGGCCAGTTCGACGACGAGTTCGCGGTAGCTCATGCTTACGCTTCTTCCGGTGCGACCTGCTGCTTCTGGGCGAGCCGGTTTTCGAGGTAGTGGATGCTGGTGCCGCCTTCGACGAACTTCGAATCGATCATCAGCTCGCGGTGCAGCGGGATGTTGGTCTGGATGCCTTCGACGACCATTTCCGACAGCGCGATGCGCATCCGGCTGATCGCCTGCTCGCGCGTCGCGCCGTAGGTGATCAGCTTGCCGATCATCGAATCATAGTTCGGCGGCACGAAATAGCCATTGTAGGCGTGCGAATCGACGCGCACGCCGGGGCCGCCCGGCGTATGCCACGACGTGATCCGGCCCGGCGACGGCGTGAACTTGAACGGATCTTCGGCGTTGATCCGGCATTCGATCGCATGTCCGCGGAACTGGATGTCGCGCTGGCGCAGCGTGAGCTTCTCGCCGGCCGCGATGCGGATCTGTTCCTGCACGATGTCGACGCCCGTGATCAGCTCCGATACCGGGTGCTCGACCTGCACGCGCGTGTTCATCTCGATGAAGTAGAACTCGCCGTTTTCGTACAGGAATTCGAACGTGCCCGCGCCGAGGTAGCCCATCTTCTTGCACGCGTCCGCGCAGCGGTCGCCGATGCGGTCGATCAGGCGGCGCGGAACGCCGGGTGCCGGCGCTTCCTCGATCACCTTCTGGTGGCGGCGCTGCATCGAGCAATCGCGCTCGCCGAGCCAGATCGCGTTCTTGTACGCGTCGGACAGCACCTGGATTTCGATGTGGCGCGGGTTCTCGAGGAACTTCTCCATGTACACCTGCGGGTTGCCGAACGCACGGCCGGCTTCCTCGCGGGTCATGTTGACCGCGTTGACGAGCGCGGCTTCGGTGTGCACGACGCGCATCCCGCGCCCGCCACCGCCGCCTGCCGCCTTGATGATGACCGGATAGCCGATCGCGCGCGCAATCTTGACGATCTCCTTCGGATCGTCCGGCAACGCGCCTTCCGAGCCCGGCACGCACGGCACGCCGGTCTTGATCATCGTCTGCTTCGCGGTGACCTTGTCACCCATCATGCGGATCGTTTCCGGGCGCGGGCCGATGAACGTGAAGCCCGACTGCTCGACGCGTTCCGCGAAATCGGCGTTCTCCGACAGGAAGCCGTAGCCGGGGTGGATCGCCTCGGCATCGGTGACTTCCGCGGCGCTGATCAGCGCCGGCATGTTCAGGTAGCTCAGGTTCGACGGGGCCGGGCCGATACAGACGGCTTCGTCCGCAAGGCGCACGTACTTGGCTTCCTTGTCGGCTTCCGAGTAGACGACCACCGTCTTGACGCCGAGCTCGCGGCACGCACGCTGGATGCGCAGCGCGATTTCACCGCGGTTGGCAATGAGGATTTTTTCAAACATAGCGAGTATTCGTCTCTTCGAGGGGCGCGCGAACGGCGCCTGGCGGGCATCGGCGGCGCGCGGCCCGCAGGCCGCGCGGCGGACTTAGCCGATCACGAAAAGCGGCTGGCCGTATTCGACGGCCTGGCCGTTCTCGACGAGGATTTCCTTGATCACGCCGGCCTTGTCCGACTCGATCTCGTTGAGCAGCTTCATCGCTTCGATGATGCAGATCGTCTGGCCTTCCTTGACCGTGTCGCCCACCTGGACGAACGGGTCAGCGCCCGGCGACGGCGCACGATAGAACGTGCCGACCATCGGCGACGTCACGACGTGGCCCTGCGGGACCGCCGGTGCGACAGCGCCGCCTGCGGCCGGCGCGGCAGCGCCTTCGGACTGTCGCTTAAACACATCTGACGCTGCCGACGAATAGAGAGGT
>NZ_CAJNKE010000385.1 GCF_905232215.1 Burkholderia sp. LMG 13014 | reverse complement strand
TGGAAATCACGCTCGAGCAGGCCGCACACGGCTACGACACGCAGATCCGCGTGCCGAGCTGGGTATCGTGCGAGGTCTGCCACGGCTCGGGCGCGAAGCCCGGCACGAAGCCGGAAACCTGCCCGACCTGTCACGGCCAGGGCACGGTGCGCATGTCGCAAGGCTTCTTCAGCATCCAGCAGACCTGCCCGAAGTGCCATGGCACGGGTACCTACATCCCCGAGCCGTGCGTGCATTGCCACGGGTCGGGCAAGGTGAAGGAAACCAAGACGCTCGAAGTGAAGATCCCGGCCGGGATCGACGACGGCATGCGGATCCGCTCGGCCGGCAACGGCGAACCGGGCATCAACGGCGGGCCGCCGGGCGACCTGTACGTCGAGATCCACATCAAGCCGCACTCGGTGTTCGAGCGCGACGGCGACGATCTCCACTGCCAGATGCCGATCCCGTTCACGACCGCCGCACTCGGCGGCGAGATCGAGGTGCCGACGCTGGCCGGTCGTGCATCGTTCCCGGTGCCGGAAGGCACGCAGTCGGGCAAGACGTTCCGCCTGCGCGGCAAGGGCATCAAGGGGCTGCGTTCGAGCATCGCGGGCGATCTGTACGTTCACGTGCAGGTCGAGACGCCGGTGAAGCTGACCGACAACCAGCGCGACCTGCTCAAGCAGTTCGAGAAATCGCTGGCCGAGGGCGGCGCGCGTCACAGCCCGCAGAGCAAGAGCTGGTTCGATCGTGTGAAGAGCTTCTTCGAGTAACGCGAGTAACAGCATGACTGAAGGTAACGAGAGCGCATCGTTCGCGCTCTTGGACGATTGCGACTCGACCGCGCTCGCGCGGTCGAGTCGTTTGTATTCGGGGTTCGTGCGCGAACGCGTGTGCACGGATCCGGCTCGGCTCGACGAGGTCGATGCGGCGGTGGCGCAGGATCTGCGCGACGGGCTGCATGCGGTCGTCGTCGGCGATTACGAATTCGGACGCAACCTGCAACGAGCGCAGCCGGGCCATGCCCCGCTGCGCTTTTTGCTGTATGCGCGCTGCGAGCGCCTGTCGCGCGACGAAGTCGACGCGTGGCTCGCGCAGCAGGACGGCGGTGCAACGCCGTCGATCGCGGGCGTCGCGCATGTCGAAAAAAGCGTGTCGCGCGATGCGTTCGACACGGCGATCGCCGCGGTGCACGACGCGCTGCGCGCGGGCGATTCGTATCAGGTCAACTACACGTACCGGCTGAACTTCGACGTGTTCGGCACGCCGCTCGCGCTGTACCGGCGGCTGCGGGCGCGCCAGCCGGTGCGCTACGGCGCGCTGATCGCGTTGCCCGACGGGGCGTGGGTTGTGTCGTGCTCGCCCGAGCTGTTCGTCGAGAAGCACGGCGACGTGCTGCGCGCGCGGCCGATGAAGGGCACGGCACCGCGTTCGGCCGATCCTCGCGACGATGCGGCAGCGGCCACGTTCCTCGCGAACGATCCGAAGAACCGCGCGGAAAACGTGATGATCGTCGACCTGCTGCGCAACGACGTGTCGCGGATCGCGCGCACCGGGACGGTCCGCGTGCCGGCCCTGTTCTCCGTCGAGCCGTATGCGTCCGTGTGGCAGATGACGTCGACGGTCGAGGCCGGCTGGCGCGACGGGACGACGTTCGCGCAGATGCTGCGTGCGCTGTTCCCGTGCGGATCGATCACGGGCGCGCCGAAGCACAAGACGATGCAACTGATCGATGCGATCGAATCGACGTCGCGCGGGCTCTACACGGGCGCGATCGGCTGGCTCGACGCTGCGAAGCAAGGCGCGGATTCCGAAGCGCAGGGCGATCGCCTGGCCGGCTGTGGCGATTTCTGCCTGTCGGTGGCGATCCGTACGTTGACGCTCGACGCAGCCGGCGAAGGTGATGACAGCGACGGTGCGGCCGGTGCCGACGCACACCGTCCGGCAACGGCAACGGCCGGCCGGCGCCGCGGCACGATGGGCGTCGGTGCGGGCATCGTGCTCGACAGCGTCGCGGCCGACGAATATGCGGAGTGCGAATTGAAAGCGCGATTCCTGACGGACGCCGATCCCGGCTTCCAGCTGTTCGAAACGACCGCCGCCACGCGTGCGGACGGCATCCGGTATCTCGATCGCCATCTCGCGCGGCTGCAGCGTAGCGCGGATGCGTTCGGTTTCCACTTCGACGCCGATGCGTTGCGTCGCGAGATCGACGCGCGCTGCGCGGCGCTCGACGACGACGGCGCTTACCGGATGAAGCTCGCGCTCGCGAAGGACGGCACGATCGAGATCGTCTCGGCACCGCTCAAGCCGTTGTCGGCAGGGCCGGTCGGCGTGCTGCTGGCGTCCGCGCACGGCTTCGCACCGACCCGTGCGAGCGATGCGCTGCTGCTGCACAAGACCACGCGCCGCGCCGAATACGATCGCGCGTGGCAGGCAGCGGAGGCGCTTGGCGGTTTCGACATGCTGTTCGTCAACGAGCGCGGCGAGGTGACGGAAGGCGGGCGCTCGAACCTGTTCGTGAAGCTCGACGGTCAGTGGGTGACGCCACCGCTCGAGTCTGGCGTGCTGCCGGGCGTGATGCGCGGCGTGCTGCTCGACGATCGTGCGTTCGGCGCGACGGAGCGGATCGTGACCCGCGACGACCTCGCGCGTGCGGAGGCGCTGTTGCTGACCAACGCGCTGCGTGGCGCGCTCGACGCGGTACTGAAGTAACCGGCCGACAACCAACTGCAGCCGGCAGCGTGTGAAAGAAAAAGCGCGGCGCCCCGCAAAGGGCGCCGCGCTTTTTTCATCGAGGAGCCGGCGAACGCATCGCCGGCCCCGTGACGGACGTCAGAACGAATGCTCGGGGCCGGGGAACGAACCGTCCTTGACCGCGCGCACGTACGCTTCGACGGCCGCCTGGATGTTCGGCTCGCCCTGCATGAAATCCTTCACGAAGCGCGGCCGCTTGCCGGGGAACACGCCGAGCATGTCGTGCAGCACGAGCACCTGGCCCGAGCAGTCGGCGCCTGCACCGATGCCGATCGTCGGCACGCGCAGCATCTGCGTGACTTCGGACCCGATCAGCGTCGGCACGGCTTCGAGCAGCACGACCTGCGCACCGGCCGCCTCGACCGCACGCGCGTCGCGCAGCAGTTGCGCGGCACCGGCTTCGGTCTTGGCCTGCACCTTGAAGCCGCCGAACGCGTGCACCGACTGCGGCGTAAGGCCGACGTGCGCGCACACGGGCACCGCACGCTCGACGAGGAAGCGGATCGTCTCGGTGAGCCATTCACCGCCTTCGAGCTTGACCATCTGCGCACCGGCGCGCATCAGCTTGACGCTGCTTGCGAATGCCTCGGCCGGCGTGCCGTATGTGCCGAACGGCAAGTCGGCCATGATCAGCGCGCGCGGCTGCGCGCGGGCGACACAGGCGGTGTGATACGCGATGTCGTCGAGCGACACGGGCAGCGTGGTCGTATGGCCCTGCAGCACGTTGCCGAGCGAATCGCCGATCAGCAGCACGTCGACGCCCGAACGGTCGAGCAGTGCGGAAAAGCTCGCGTCGTAGCAGGTGAGCATCGCGATCTTCTCGCCGGCGTCGCGCATTGCCTGCAGCTTGGGCACCGTGACGGCAGGCCGGCTCGATTCCTGGAGATAGGTCATGGGAAATCCGGTTCGAATGGGTAAGGAACGACAGGCGAGGACGCGTCAGCGCGTCGTCTCGCCCTTGACGAAGAACTCCTTGCGGCCGCGCATCGTCTCGATGCGCTCGACCAGCAGGGCGAGATCTTCGGGGGAGTCCAGCGGGTTCAGGTGTTCCGCGGCGACCGTCAGCACCGGCGTGCGGTCGTAGTGGTAGAAGAATTCGTTGTACGCGTCGACGAGCGAGCGCAGGTACGCATCGCTGATCTGCAGCTCCATCGGCAGCCCGCGCTTCTGGATCCGCGAGAACAGCACTTCGGGGCTCGCCTGCAGGTAGACGACGAGGTCGGGCGACGGCGCCTGCGGCACGTCCACGTGCGTCGCGACCGAGCGGTAGAGCTGCCATTCGTCTTCCGGCAGGTTCAGCCGCGCGAAGATGTCGTTCTTCTGCGGCATGAAATCGGCGATGACCGGGCGGCCCGTTTCGAGCGCGCCGATCAGCTCGCGCGCCTGTTGCGCGCGCTGCAGCGCGAACGACAGCTGCACGGGCAGCGCGTAGCGCGCGGTGTCGCGATAGAAGCGTTCGAGGAACGGGTTGTCCTGCGGGCGCTCGAGCAGCGTCTGCATCGACCAGCGTTCCGCGAGCAGGCGCGCGAGCGTCGTCTTGCCGACGCCGATCGGGCCTTCGATCACGAGATAGCGGTGCGGGGCGCGCAGGTCGGGCGCGGTGACGGTGAGGGGAGTCGGGGTCATCGGCAGCGGTTCTTGTCGGCGTCTTCGCTGGCAGCGAGCGCCTTCTGCATCAGGCACTGGCAGGTCTGCACCTTCTCGACGCGCTGATCCGCGACGGCGGCGAGGAAGGCATCGGCACGGCCGCGCGCGGGGATGTCGAGCGCCGGCTCGATCTCGACGAGCGGCACGAGCGCGAACGCACGGTCGGTGAGACGCGGGTGAGGGACGATCAGGTCGGGTTCGTCGATCGAGTCGGCGCCGAACAGCAGGATATCGAGATCGAGCGTGCGCGGCGCGTTGCGATACGGGCGCTCGCGGCCGAAGTGATGTTCGATCTTCTGGCAAAGCGCGAGCAGCTCGCGGGCCGACAGCGTCGTGTCGAGCTTGACGACGCAGTTGTAGTAGTCGTCGCCGCCCGCTTCGAACGGCGCCGTGCGATACAGGCTCGATTTGCCGAGGATCGAGATGGTGCGCTGCTGCGCGAGGCACACCACCGCGTCCTTCAGGGTCTGGCGCGCATCGCCGAGATTCGCCCCCAGTCCGATATATGCAACCGTCATGGCATCACTTCCTACGTCGTTCGCCGGCGAGCGCGTCAGTCGTCGGAACCGTCCGAGGTGTCCGGTGCCTGCTCGGCGGCACCTTCACCCGGCTTGCGGTTTCGCACACCGCCGCGGCGGCGCCGCTTGCGGGGCGATTTTTCCTTCGAGCCGCCTTGCGTGAGCAATGCCTCGCGAGCGGCCGCGTCGCCTTCGATGAAATCCGTCCACCACTGTCCGACTTCCGCATCGAGCTCGCCGGATTCGCAGCGTAACAGGAGGAAATCATACCCCGCTCTAAACCTTTGGTGTTCCAGCAGCCGCATCGCGCTGCGGCCCGAGCGTTTCTCGAGGCGCAACTGCAGGCCCCAGATCTCGCGCATGTCGGCCGAAAAACGCTTGTGGATCGCGAGTTTCTCGGTCTGCATGTCGAGCACGTCGTCCATCGCGCGATGGAGCGCCGGCACCGGGATTTCGCCTTCCGCCGTGTATTGCTCGAAGCGCTGGCGCATGTCGTGCCACAGCAGCGTCGCGAACAGGAAGCCCGGTGAGACCGGCTTGCCGGCGCGCACGCGTGCATCGGTGTTGTTCAGCGCGAGCGTGATGAACTTCTCGCCCTGCGGCTGTTCGAGCACGACGTCGAGGAGCGGCAGCAGCCCGTGGTGCAGGCCTTCCTTGCGCAGCTGCTTCAGGCACGCGAGCGCGTGGCCCGACAGCAGCAGCTTCAGCATTTCGTCGAACAGGCGCGCCGCGGGCACGTTGTTGATCAGGTCGGCGAGTGCGTTGATCGGCTCGCGCGTATGCGGCTCGATCTCGAAACCGAGCTTCGCCGCAAAGCGCACGACGCGCAGCATCCGCACCGGATCCTCGCGGAAGCGCGTGGCCGGATCGCCGATCATCCGCAACAGGCGGGCGCGCACGTCGGCCATCCCGTCGTGGTAGTCGAGCACCGTCTGCGTCGACGGGTCGTAGTACATCGCGTTGATCGTGAAGTCGCGGCGCGCGGCGTCTTCG
>NZ_CAJNKE010000384.1 GCF_905232215.1 Burkholderia sp. LMG 13014 | reverse complement strand
CACCCGATAACAATCCAGGAGGCAGCTTGACTCAAGCCAACGTTCAATCCGGCTCCGCGCGCGCATTGCCGCTGTCGCGTGGCGCCGACGCGCCGCACCGCCCCGTCGCGCTCGACGACGTGCCGCTCAACCGTTTCCACGTGAAGATCGCCGGCCTGACGTTCGGCGCGCACTTCACCGAGGGCTACACGCTCGGCACGATCGGGTATGCACTGGCCGCGCTTGGCAGGCAGATGCCGATCGACGCGTTCTGGATGGGGATGATCGGCAGCTCGGCGCTGATCGGCATCTTCTTCGGCAGCCTCGTGTTCGGCTGGCTGTCCGACCGGATGGGCCGGCAGAAGATCTTCCTGACGAGCTTCGTGATCATCACGGCGGCCGCCTTCGCGCAGTTCTTCGTCACGTCGCCGCTCGAACTGTGTTTGCTGCGCGTGCTGATCGGCTTCGGGATGGGCGGCGACTTCACGGTCGGCCATGCGATCCTCGCCGAATTCTCGCCGCGCAAGCATCGCGGTGCGCTGCTCGGATCGTTCAGCGTGATCTGGACGATCGGCTATGTCGCCGCGAACGTGCTCGGCCTCGCGTACAGCGACGCCACGCCCGACGCGTGGCGCTGGCTGCTCGCGTCGGCGGCATTGCCCGCGCTGATCGTGCTGGTGCTGCGGATCGGCACGCCCGAATCGCCGCGCTGGCTGCTCGGCAAAGGGCGCGTGCAGGAGGCGCGTGCGATCGTCGCGAAGCATTTCGGGCCGCACGTGATGCTCGACGGTTCGACCGAGCCGCATGCGCACGGCGGCTTCTCGCGGCTGTTCCAGCGTGACCTGATCCGCCGCACGGTGTTCAACTGTGCGTTCTTCGTGTGCCTCGTGATTCCGTATTTCGCGATCTACACGTTCCTGCCGACGATCCTGAAGACGATCGGCCTTGCCGAAGGTTTCGGCGCGGACCTGCTGCTGAACGGCTTCCTCGTGCTGGGCGCGCTGATCGGCATCTGGCTGACGATCCGGCTGTCGCGGCGCGGCTTCCTGATCGGCTCGTTCGCGGTGACGTGCGCGTCGCTCGTCGCGCTGGCGGTGCTGCCGTCGTCGGCGGCCCTCGCGATGATCGTCGCGTTCGCGATCTTCACGCTGACGATGTCGGCATTCAGCAACCTCGTCGGCGTGTTCCCGCCCGAGTGCTTCCCGACCGAAGTGCGTGCAAGTGGCGTGGGGCTCGCGATCGCGTGCAGCCGGCTCGGTTCGGCGATCGGCACGTTCCTGCTGCCGGTCGGCATCGCGACGCTCGGCTTTCACGCGACGATGTTCGCGCTCGCGGGCGTGCTGCTGGTGGGGATGATCGTGTCGATCGCGTGGGCGCCGGAGACGAAGCATCTGACGCTGGAGGAGGCGTCGGGGCATTGACGAGGGTGGCGGGTTGCGTGCTCGCCGGCTTCATCGCGGTCAATCGAGGCTTTCGCATCGACGCGCCGCTGATGCGTGGCGGCGATGCAGCGCGCGATTCGGACGAACCCGGCCGTGGCCGGGTTCGCTCATTTGGGACGCGATGCGATGCGCGCGGTCGCTCAGAACAGGATCGACGCGTAGTCGCGCGCGCCGTGCAGGATGTGAAGAATGTCGATCCGCGTAGGCGGATCGCCGACGACCCGATAGAAGATCTGGTAGTTGCCGTACACGCGGTGCCGCACGCCGTGACGCTCGAAGCGCGGCACCAGCGGAAACGCCAGCGGCATCCCGGCCAGGCCCAGGCATTTGTCGCGAATTTCCCGCACGAACGTCACGGCGCGTTGCGGGTTGTCGCGTGCAATGTAATCCGCGATCGCTTCGAGTTCGGCAATCGCAAAATCGGACAGGCGCACGGTCAGGCCTGCCGATCCGCCTGGGCCCGATACTTCGCCTCGAGACGATCGAAGACTTCCGCCGCATCGGCGCCGCGTCCGGCTTCCGCATCGGACAGGCTGCGCGCGATCACCGCGTCCAGCGCGTTCAGCTGTGCCTCGCGATCCTGAATCAGGCGCACGCCTTCGCGAAGCACTTCGCTCTTGGATCCGTAGCGCCCCGATTCGACCAGCTTCGCGACGTAAGCTTCCAATTGCTGCCCCAATTCTGCAGTGATCATGTCAACCTCCCGACCGGATTGAATTCGATGCATCCAGCGTATCCCAGCTATCAACTATTTTGACATCCTCCCCCGCCTGAAGACGGGGGATTCCTACCGCGTCTGAAATGATGATGCTTATCTCAGATCGCCTCAGCGGGTTCCTGCTTCATTGAGCGGCCCGACTTCACCGGCTCTCCACAGGCTGCAACGCGGTGTCCCCGCGCCAGAATGTTCAGAGCGCCGACGACATCGGCGTTCTCCGCGTAACCGCATTCGACACAAGCGAATTTTTCCTGCGCGGTCCGGTTATCCGCACTCACGTATCCACAAGCCGGACACGTCCGGCTTGTATTCGCGGGCGGGACCGCCACCAGCCAGCCGCCATTCCAAGCCAGCTTGTATTCCAACTGCCGCCTGAACTCGAACCACCCTTGGTCGAGGATGGCCTTATTCAGACCGGACTTGGCCCGAACGTTCTTGCCCGGTGCATCGGTGCTACCCGCCGCCGACCTGGACATATTCCGAACCTGCAAGTCCTCGATACACACCATCGCGTGGTTTTGGCTGATCGTGGTCGTGGCCTTGTGCAGGTAGTCGCGGCGCGCATTGCCGATCCGCGCATGGATGCGCTGGACTCTGGCCTTGGCTTTTATCCAGTTATTGCTGAACTGGACCTTGCGGCTCATCGCACGTTGGCATCGGCGCAGACGAGCCTCATGTTTCCTGAAACTGTTGAGCGGTGCGATAAACGTGCCGTCGCTCATCGTGGCGAAGCGGACGATGCCCACATCGATGCCGATCACGCGGGTGGCATGGGGCACCGGCTGCTCGACCTCCCGCTCGGTCTGGATCGAGACACTCCACTTGCCCGCGTTGAAGCTGACCGTTGCGTTGCGCAGTTCGCCCAGCACGGGACGCGACAGCCTCAGCCGCATCCAGCCCAGCTTGGGCAGGAAAATGCGCCCATTGGGCTGGTCGAGCTTGAATTGCTTGGGGTCCGGGTAGCGAAAACTGTCGCGCTGGCCGCGCTTCTTGAACTTCGGAAACGCCGCTCGCTTGGCGAAGAAGTTCTTGTAGGCCCGCTCCATGTCCTTGAGAGCCTGTTGCAACGGGTGAACGGGTGCGCCCTTGAGCCATGGCGTTTCGCCTCCGTTACGCCACTCCGTCAGATGCTTGGCCATCGCTACGTAGCCAATGAACTTGCCGCCCGCCTCGTAGTTCTCCTTCTGCAACGCCAGTGCCTTGTTGTAGACGAACCGGCACGCTCCGGCGAAGCGGCGCATATCGCGCTGCTGCTCGCCGTTCGGCATCAGTTCGAACTTGAAGGCCTGGAGTCGTCGCATCGGACGATTGTATGTCTGGCACACAAGAGCGAGTCAAGCCATTCGACGTGGTCGCTATTACGTCTTTCAAGTGCTACTCGAGCATTCGTAAAAAGTTGTGGGGCGGCGCGCTGGGGTCTCCGTCATACTTCGCCGGAAGTTGTGGCGGAGCGCCTGTCGAAATCATTCGCAAATACATCGACCAACAGAAAGCGCCCCACTAGCCGCCCGAAAGGACGCCTACGGCGTCTACCCTATCCTTCCCCGCCTTGAAGTACGATGTTTGACACGCATTCAGATCAACAAGGCGACCTCCAGGGGGTCGGCGCGAATGCTTTCGACGTGCCGATAAGGCGGATGGACGGAACCGGACGTGCTTCAGGCGGGCTGCCTTAGCGCCGGACATTCATCCGGTTTCCGCCTTCACTCGTGTAGCCTTACCGGACCCTCACCGTGCGGACACCGATCATGATTGAAGACATCGTCACGCCACAACCCGGCCTGAAGGTCTACCCGCCAGACGCCGACGTCTTTGCCGAGTCCAACGCCGCACTCGCGCGCCATCTGCATCCGCTCGTGTCGATCGACCTGTCGGCGGTCAATCCGTCGTGGGAGGGCTGGATCCACCTGCTCAGCCCCATCGAACCTTATGACGGGCTCGTCGGGCAGGACACGGCCGCGTACCACAACGACTATCTGCGCGCGAACTGGATCGCATTCCGGCTCGACGACAACAACCGCTACACGCTGCTCGGCGACCCGCGCTACTTCTATCTGGAAAACCCGCCCGGCGCGCATGACGCGGGCTATCGCGAGGGACTGGAAGCGCACTACGCCGAGCAACAGGCCAGCATCGAAACCGCGCGCAAGCGGTTCGCCGAATACGGCGTGCTCTACTCGTCCAACCAGTACGCGCCGGACGAGCGCGATTTCAGCCAGGAAGAACCGTGCAACCTGATCGACCAGCTCGGCGGATCGGTCGGCTGGGGCAACTGGTCGGGCACCTCGGATTTTCCGATCGACGACAGCGATCCCGACAACATCCGGCCGATCGGCCCCGACGGGGCGCGCTTTCGCTTCGTCGCCAGCGTCACCGGCTGGGAATACCGCGCGATGGGCGCGGACTCGATTCTCTTGTTTTACGAACCGGCCAGCCGCGTGGCGCTGCTGACGTTCGACTGGTCGTAAGGCGGGCGGGACGGGCGATCGCTCCGTCTCGTGATTGGCCGTTTGGCGGACTCTGCCCGCCGGATTCGCGCCGATATGCTGGGGGCTTTCCACTCATCGCCGGAAGCCATGCCCGCTCGACCCGTCGATCTCAGTCATGTTCTGCCATACGAAACGTCGTACTTCGACGATCGGCTCGAGGTCGATCGAAACGATCTCGATATTTCCGCGTTGCTTGGGGTGAGCGGCAACGTCCCCGACGCACTGCTCGTTGCGTTGTGTGGCGCGCCAGCCGGATCGGACATTCAAGCCTATCTCGACAACGCAGACAGGCTGACTTTCAGCGTCACCCATTCCGCGTTGATCCGATCCGAAAACCGCATCGCCGTCTTTCGAGAATCGGACACGTTCGCACTCGAACTCAAGACAATCGATCTGGCTGATAGCGCTATCGCCGGCCTCGGAGCGGCCATGCTATGGCGGATCGCAAGAGCGTGCGATACGCTGGGAATTACCCGCATCAACGCATTGGCAGCGGGTGGCCGCAAGGCCGCGCCAAAACCCGGCGGGCGTCGACTGTTTGGGTACTACGCCTGGCCTCGGTTCGGTTTCGATGCGCCCATTCCCGACCGGCAAAGCGACGAAGCAGCCCTGTTCCAGTATTTCCAGAGCGACCCGGTCGGTCTGGCCGACGGATCGCTTCGATCTCTGCACGCACTCTATGCGACGCGATTCGGGCGAGATTTCTGGCGCGTCGCGGGATCACATCGCTGGATGACTTTCGACGTGACGCCGCACGGAAAATCCGTGCAGACGTTGCAGAACTACTTGATCGAAAAGGGGATTTACGAATGAACGCAAAGCACACTCCGATCGCAGGATTCCGGATCACGCGCCGTGGTCGCCCGACGAGCGAACATCGTCCCGTTCGCCTCTCGGAAGCCCGCCGCCTCCTTGATGCAGTCGTCACGCGCGAACTCCATCACAGCCTGGCTCGGGTCATGCGCAAATCTGCCATCGAGCACGACGCACGGGCCGCCGTCACATCCGCCTCCCCGCCGAAACGAGCCGTCTTCAACGTGGGACGCATCGATCCCTCGAAGTGCCAGTTGCCGATCATCTCGGATGCCGAAGCAGAAGCCATGGCGCGCAGGGAAACACTCATGCACTTCGGACACGCACCCGATCTGTAATCGGCTGAACACAACCATACATCCCGAGCCGACAACGATCGTACCGATCTCCCCCTTGGTAACGATCTTTGACACAGACAGAAGGCAGAAGCACAGCACGACAGGCGCGGACTGATCCGATTG
>NZ_CAJNKE010000383.1 GCF_905232215.1 Burkholderia sp. LMG 13014 | reverse complement strand
GGCACGCGTTCGGGCGCGAGGTCGAGCAGGTCGATGCTTTCGATCCCGCATACGCCGCAGCCGGTGCGCCCCGCGAGTGCGCGGCGGCGGTCCTTCAGCGCGGCGAACGCCTGCTGGACGACTTCCAGGTGGACTTCCGCGTGCGGCAGCGGTGCGTCGGCGTGCAGGATCACCTCGATGTCCTTGATGTCGCTGCCGCGCGCGACGATCCCCTCCGAAATCGCGAAGCCGACCGCGAATGCCTCGAGGTCGCACGGCGTACACATCATCACCGCGTGCGAGATGCCGTTGAAGACGAGTGCGACCGGCCATTCCTGGCCCACGTAGTCGTGCGCGGTTTCGACGGCGTCGCCGCGCGTGCGGCGCACGGACAATTCGATCGCGCCGCGCGGTTCGGTTGTTTCGGTCGGATTCACGAGCACTCCCGTTGATTCGAAGCACGGGCAGCGGCAATCGTATCCGCCGCCCGCGCGCAGAGGTTCTAAAATACCTCAGGCAAGCCGGCCGCGCCGGTATCCGCCACATCAGGTAACGATCATGGGACTCAGCGACGCTCCACTGCTATTCGCCTTCGAACACGATTCGTCGGAAAACTTCACGTACATCCCGATGATCGTGCGTTTCAATCTCGACCGTTTCGGTCTGCGGATTTCACTGGAGCAGTGGCAGTTGCTGCCGCTCGAGGACCGCAAGCTGCTCGCGCGCTTTCCGGCCGACGAAGACACCGCGATCGAGCCCAACTTCGATCACGCGCTGTTCGAAATGCTGCGCACGCACGCCGATCTGGAACCATCGTGGTTCCAGCCGGACGAGCAGCCGACCTGGCGCGCCACCCACATCGTGCCGGAGTCGCTCGTGCAGCAGAGCGCGCTGGCCGGGCTGATGGCGCCCGAGCTCGCGCAGTGGCAGCGGCTCGCGCCGTTCCAGCGCTACGTGCTGGTGAAACTGTCGCGCAAGCCGAAGCTGAACCACGATTTCCTGCCCGCGATGCGGGAGTTCGGGCTGACGGCCACGCATTGACGCGGCCGTGTGCCGCGCGGTCGCGGCGCTCGCCGGTCAGAGCGGCGGCAGTTGCCGCGGCTTGCGGTCGGAGCCGGTCGCGACGTAGGTGAGCGTCGCTTCGGTAACTTTCACGATTTCGCCCATCAGGCGCATGCGCTGGGCGTACACCTCGACGTCGACCGTGATCGACGTGTTGCCGGTGCGCGTGATGGTCGCGTAGAAGCTCAGCAGATCGCCGACGAACACCGGTTGCTTGAACACGAACGAGTTGACCGCGACCGTCGCGACGCGGCCGTTCGCGCGCTGGCTCGCGGGGATCGAGCCGGCGATGTCGACCTGCGACATGATCCAGCCGCCGAACACGTCGCCGTGGACGTTCGCGTCGTGCGGTTGCGGGACGACACGCAGCGCGGGCTGTTTCTGCGGGAGTTCGAGGGTCGAATCGGTCATGGCGGGGGCTTTCATCCTGTAATAAACGTGCCGCCGCGCGCAGGCCGGCCGGCGAGGGCGCCGGCAGCGGCGCGAAGCGGCTTCTGCGACAATACAACGTCCGCAAATTGTACGAGAAAGTGAGCGAGCCGGCCGCCGATGCACGCGCCCGGCACCGCCGCCGATCCTTCCCCCATGCGCCGATTTCCTGCTTCCGGCGAGCCCGCGCCGGCTTCGACCGGGCCCCGCAACGACTGGCAGACCATCCGGTCGTTGCTGCCGTACCTGACCACCTACAAATGGCGCGTCGCGCTCGCGCTCGGCTGCCTGATCGGCGCGAAGGTCGCGAACCTCGGCGTGCCGGTCGTGATGAAGCGCATCGTGGACCACCTGTCCTACGTGCAGCAGATCACCGCGATCGGCCGCGCCGAACAGTCGGCCGGCATCGTGCTCGCGGGCGGCGTGGGGCTGCTGGTCGTCGCGTATGCGCTCGTGCGGCTGTCCACTTCGCTGTTCACCGAGCTGCGCGAGATCCTGTTCTCGAAGGTGACCGAGAGCGCGGTGCGCCAGCTCGCGCTGCAGGTGTTCCGGCACCTGCACGGGCTGTCGCTGCGGTTTCACCTGGAGCGCCAGACGGGCGGCATGTCGCGCGACATCGAGCGCGGCACGCGCGGCATCCAGCAGCTGATTTCGTATTCGCTGTACAGCATCCTGCCGACGCTCGTCGAGGTCGGGCTCGTGCTCGGCTTCTTCGTGGTCAAGTACGAGGCCTATTACGCGTACGTGACGTTCGCGGCGCTGGTCACCTACATCGTGTTCACCGTGAAGGTCACCAACTGGCGCACGCATTTCCGCCGCACGATGAACGAGCTCGATTCGCGCGCGAACTCGCGGGCGATCGATTCGCTGATCAACTACGAGACGGTCAAGTATTTCGGCAACGAGGAGTGGGAAGCGCAGCGCTACGACGAGAACCTGCGGCGCTACCGGAAGGCCGCGATCCGTTCGCAGAATTCGCTGTCGGTGCTGAACTTCGGCCAGCAGGCGATCATCGGCACGGGGCTCGTGTTCATCCTGTGGCGCGCGACGCAGGGCGTGCTCGCCGGCAAGCTGACGCTCGGCGATCTCGTGCTGATCAACACGTTCATGCTGCAGCTGTACATTCCGCTGAACTTCCTCGGCGTCGTGTATCGCGAGCTGAAGCAGAGCCTCACGGACATGGACCGGATGTTCGGGCTGTTGTCGGCCGCGAAGGAAGTGGCCGACCTGCCCGATGCGCAACCGCTCGCGGTGGCCGGCGCGCAGGTGCGCTTCGAGCACGTGAATTTCGCGTACGAGCCGGCGCGGCAGATCCTGCACGACGTGTCGTTCACGATCGACGCGGGCACGACGACCGCGGTGGTCGGCCACAGCGGCTCCGGGAAGTCGACGCTGTCGCGGCTGCTGTTCCGCTTCTACGATCTCGACCGGCAGGCGGGCGGCGCGATCCGGATCGACGGCCAGGACATCCGCGACGTCACGCAGGACTCGCTGCGCGCGTCGATCGGGATCGTGCCGCAGGACACCGTGCTGTTCAACGACTCGATCTATTACAACATCGCGTACGGGCGGCCGACCGCGACCCGCGACGAGGTGATCGCGGCCGCGCGCGCCGCGCACATTCACGATTTCATCGAAAGCCTGCCGAAGGGCTATGACACGCCGGTCGGCGAGCGCGGGCTCAAGCTGTCGGGCGGCGAGAAGCAGCGCGTCGCGATCGCGCGCACGCTGCTGAAGAACCCGCCGGTGCTGCTGTTCGACGAAGCGACGTCGGCGCTCGATTCGCGCTCGGAGCGTGCGATCCAGCACGAGCTCGACCAGATCGCGCGGCATCGCACGACGCTCGTGATCGCGCACCGGCTGTCGACGGTCGTGCACGCGCAGCAGATCCTCGTGATGGACCACGGGCGGATCGTCGAGCGCGGCACGCACGACGAACTCGTGCGCGCCGACGGGTTGTATGCGCAGATGTGGGCGTTGCAGCAGCAGCGCGCGGCGGCGGGCGGGGAAGAGGCGGAAGCCGCGTGAGCGGCAGTGCTGCGCGCGGGGGCGCGCAGCGGAAGGGGGCTTGCTCGATGGGCGGAGTCGGGCCGGCCGGATGATCCGGCAGGGGCTGGACCTGTTGATTGGTCAAGCCAACCCAGCCAGTTCGGCCAGTCAGCCGACCAGCCGACCAGCCGACCAGCCGACCAGCCGACCAGCCGACCAGCCGACCAGCCGACCAGCCGACCAGCCGACCAGCCGAACAGCCGAACAGCCGAACAGCCGAACAGCCGAACAGCCGAACAGCCGAACAGCCGGCCAACTGACCAGCCGCTCAATCAGCCGGCCGCTCAATCAGCCAGCGGATCGATCAACCCGACGACCAGTCAACCGGTCACCCCGCGGCGCGCAG
Source organism: Burkholderia sp. LMG 13014 (assembly GCF_905232215.1). Taxonomy (GTDB): domain Bacteria; phylum Pseudomonadota; class Gammaproteobacteria; order Burkholderiales; family Burkholderiaceae; genus Burkholderia. The sequence continues at coordinate 2,043 of NZ_CAJNKE010000383.1, read as the reverse complement.
CCGCGCGTCAAGCTCGCCCAGCTGCGCGGGCGTGCCGACGTTCTCCCAGATACCTTCATACAGTTCGCCGCTCGCACGGCCGGCTTCGATCGCCGCGCGATAGTACGGCGTCAGCGCGCGCCGCGTGCCGGGTGCGAGATCGCGAAACATCCGCGTGTCGTACAGGCCGATGTTGCCGAACGTGAAGCGCGCGGCGCCGTCGAGCGCCAGGCGGCCGTCGTCGCCGAGCGCGAAGTCGCCGGCCGGGTGGAACGGCGGGTTCGGCACCATCACGAGGTGCATCGCAGGTGTTTCGAGCGCGGCCATCCGGGCGGCGCGCGGCGCGAGCGTCCGGTAGTCGAACGCGCAGTAGACGTCGCCGCTGACCGCCGCGAACACGGCAGGCTGCCCGTCGCGCTCGAGCAGCGGCAACGCCTGCGCGATGCCGCCGGCCGTTTCCAGCGCTTCGCCCTCGGCCGAATACGCGAGCCGTACGCCCCAGCGCGAACCGTCGCCGAGCGCGGCCTCGATCTGCTCGCCGAGCCACGCGTGGTTGATCACGATCGTCTCGATGCCTGCGCGCGCGAGCGCTTCGATCTGCCACACGATCAGCGGCTTGCCGCCCGCTTCGAGCAGCGGCTTCGGACGGGTGTCGGTGAGCGGGCGCATCCGTTCGCCGCGCCCGGCGGCGAAGATCATCGCCGTGGTCAGGGTGTTGCTCATGTTCGGCCGGGTTTCAGGAGAGTCGGAACGGTCAGAACGTATAGCCGACGTCGGCCGGCGCGTTGCCCTCGAGTTCGTCGAGCAGCTTGGCGAACGGCACGAGCGGGCGGTAGCGCAGCGCGACCTTGCGCGCATACGTGATGAAGCGCGGCAGGTCGTTCAGGTAGTGCGGCTTGCCGTCGCGGTAGTTGATGCGCGCGAACAGGCCGAGCACCTTGATGTGGCGCTGCAGCCCCATCCATTCGAGCTGGCGGTAGAACTCGCCGAAATCGGGGGCGACCGGCAGGCCGGCCTTTTTCGCCTTTTCCCAGTAGTACGCGAAGCAGTCGAGCTCGAACTCCTCGTCCCAGCTGATGAACGCATCGCGCAGCAGCGACACGACGTCGTATGTCAGCGGCCCGTAGACGGCGTCCTGGAAATCGAGGATGCCCGGGTTCGGCTCGCAGACCATCAGGTTGCGCGGCATGAAGTCGCGCAGCATGAAACCCTGCGGCTGTGCGTGCGCGCTGGCGACCAGCAGCGCGAAGGTGCGGTCGAGCGTGCCGCGCATCGCGTCGGTGACAGGCTTGCCGAGGTGGCGGCCGACGAACCATTCGGGCATCAGCTCCATCTCGCGGCGCAGAAATGCCTCGTCGAACGGCGGCAGCACGTCGGGCTTCGACGTCAGCTGGAAGCGGATCAGCGCGTCGAGCGCGGCGCGCATCAGCGGCTTTGCGGCGGCCGGGTCGGCCGGATCGAGCACCGAGATGTACGACGTGCGGCCGAGATCGGTCACGAGCATGAAGCCCGCGTCGAAATCGTGGGCCAGTATGTCCGGCACGTGGTCGCCCGCCGCGGCGAGCAACTGCGCGACCTGGACGAACTCACGGCATTTTTCCGGCGGCGGCGCGTCGACGGCGATCAGCGTGCCGCCGGCGCTCGTGGCCGATGCGACACGGAAATAGCGGCGGAAACTGGCGTCCGACGAGGCGGGCGCGAGGGTCGACAGGTCAAGCGCGTAGCGCTCGGCGAGCGGGTGCAGCCACGCGGTGAGCGCTTCGAGGCGGGCGTCGGGCTGGGATGCGGCGGATGGGGGCGTCATGAAACTCGGAGGAGGGGGGAACGTCTTGCCATATAATACCCCACGACTTTTTTGACGCGCCCCGCGTCAGCTTTCCGCCGTGCAGGCTCGCCGCCTGTCGAGCCGTCACCCGATCGCCTCCCCGGTTTGCGCTCAGCCGCAGTCGCGGTGCGACGGCGCGGCCCGCCGTGCGCGAATGTGCCGCGTCGGCGCGGTTGACAAGGGGCGATTCGCCAAACGATAGATGCCGCCCAAACCGCTATTCCCGAATGTTTTCCCCG
>NZ_CAJNKE010000382.1 GCF_905232215.1 Burkholderia sp. LMG 13014 | reverse complement strand
TGCACGAGCTCGCCGGCGTGGCGCGCGAGATGTTCATGCTCGACCGCGAGCTGACAGCGCTCGGCGCGCGCTTCGAGAGGCGCACGGCGAAGCAGATTTGACCTGACGACCGGCGGGCGCGGAGAGGATTTTTGCGGAGCACCGCGCCCCCGAAAGAAACGTTCTTACTGAGAAACAGGAGAATCGAGTGAAAGCCTTATCAATCCGACAACCTTGGGCATGGCTGATTGCCGCCGGCCACAAGGACATCGAGAACCGGGCGTGGCGCACCGCGTATCGCGGGCCGCTGCTGATCCACGCCAGCAAGGGCATGACGCGGCAGGAGTACGAGGATTGCATGGCGTTCGCGATCCGCGCGGGCCTGCGCAGCTACTTCCCGCGCGACCAGGACCTCGAGCGCGGCGGCATCGTCGGCGTGGCCGATCTGATTTCCGTCGATCCACCGACGAACCGCACGTCGCCGTGGCACATGGATGGCTGCTACGGGCTGCACCTCTGCAACGCGCGGCCGCTGCCGTTCATCGCGTACAAAGGCCAGCTCGGCATCTTCGACGTTCCGGACGAGATCGTGCGAGGTGCGGCATGAAGGTGAGCGAACTGGAGGGCGTGCAGCTCGACTACTGGACCGCGCGGGCCGATGGCTGCGCCGCGAAGATCATGCAGCCGGGCGAACGGCTCAACGGCGTGCTGCTGGACAAGCCGACGTGCGTGGCGCTGACGCACGGCTACACGGACTGGTGGCAGCCGTTCCACGTGTATTGGGGCAGCGCGGGCCCGATCATCGAGCGCGAGAAGATTTCAATCACCATAGCTGACTACGGAAAGGCATGGGGCGCATGCATGCCGAAGGCCGGCGGAATGCCGTTGTCGATCGGCCCGACGCCCCTGATCGCCGCGATGCGCGCGTTCGTCGCCAGCAAGCTCGGCGAGGAGGTGCCGACGCCATGACCGTCTACGTCGACGACATGTACCTGTACCCACTCGGCGAGTACAAGCTGCCATCCGGCCGCGTGATGAAGATGAGCCACATGGTCGCGGACACGCGCGAGGAGCTGCTGGCGATGGCGAAGGCGATCGGCGTGCAGAAGAGGCACATCCAGAAGATCGGCACACACGGCGAGCACTTCGACATCTGCAAGAGCTACCGGGACAAGGCCGTGAAGCTCGGCGCGGTCGAGATCACGCTGCGCCAGTGTTCGGCGATGTGCGTGCGGCGGCGCGAGACTGGCGCGCTGGGCGAACCGGACGACGCGGAAGCATGGGTGAGCGAGCGCGCAGCGGCGCGCCGCGCAGAGCACGCCGATACCTGACCGCCTTCACTTTCCGAGGCGACGCATCAGAGCCGCGTAGGAATCGGCCGTCGCCTCAACATCACCCATCGTTGCTCGCCAGAGAACCCCGCCAGCTACCGCGATCACCTCCCAATCGTCGTTGTCCATCGTCGCATGCGATCGCGCGAGCACATGAATCAGATCAAGCACCGCGGCGGGCGGATCGATCGTCTCGTCGTTCGCGAAACTGCGGATCACGGCCAATACAATCTCCGGCACCATAGCGACCTCCTGAGCAATGAAACAGCGGGCGTGCAAATAATGACATAACAGCCGCGCGGCATTGAAATATCAGGGGCGCGGCGTCGTTTGATTGGTGTGGAGTAGTGCGGTACAGTGCGGCGCAGCACTATCGCACAACACGCCCATGACCGAAGCGCCAACGATCGAGATCGACGATCCGCCTCTGACAGAGGAGGAGCTGGCGCGCTGTCTGTCCGATCCGATGTGGCGAATCTGCTCGGGGCGTCTGTACAAGATCATCATCAAGGGCGATGACCAGGACGAAGACGACGAAGGGCTCGTGATGCACTTCCGTCCGAACCGCGCGCAGCGCCGCCTGCTGCGCCGCCTCTGGCACCGCAACGTCATCCTGAAGGCGCGGCAGCTCGGGTTCACGACCCTCATCTGCATCATCTGGCTCGACCACGCGCTGTTCAATGCGAACAGCCGGTGCGGCATCATCGCGCAGGATCGCGATACGGCCGAGGCGACCTTTCGGGACAAGGTGAAGTTCGCCTACGACAACCTGCCCGAGGCGCTGCGCGAGGCGATGCCGCTCGCCAATTGCACGAAGTCGGAGATGCTGTTCGGGCACAACAACAGCAGCATCCGCGTCGCGACGTCGGTCCGCGGCGGCACGATCCACCGCCTGCATATCTCCGAGTTCGGGAAGATCTGCGCGAAGTACCCGGACAAGGCGGCGGAGGTCGTGACCGGCTCGATTCCAGCCGTGCCGAAGTCGGGCATCCTCGTGATCGAGTCGACGGCCGAGGGCCGCGAGGGCGAGTTCTACGACATCACGAAGCGCGCCGAGGCGCTCGATCAGCAGAAGGATCGGCCGCTCACGCCGCGCGACTACCGATTCCACTTCTATCCGTGGTTCGAGGAGCCCAACTACCGCATGGGCCCGGCTGGCGTCGTCATCACCGAGCGCGACGTCGAGTATTTCGCAGAGGTTGAGGCGCGCATGGGCGTGACGCTCGACGCCGAGCAGCGTGCTTGGTACGTCGCCACGCGCGACGCGGACTTTTCTGGAAGCGAGGAGCGTATGTGGCAAGAGTACCCATCCACCCCGGATGAGCCGTTCCAGGTGTCGACCGAAGGCACGTACTACGCGAAGCAGCTCACGGCGGCGCGTAAGCAGGGGCGCATCAAGTCGGCGCTGCCCGTGCTGTTCAACGTCCCGTGCTTCACCTTCTGGGACATCGGCAACAGCGACGGCACGGCGATCTGGGTGCTCCAGCGCATTGAGCACGAGTGGCGTTCGATCCGTTTCAAGGAAGGATGGGGCGAGCCCTACAGCTATTTCGTGAAGTGGCTCCAAGGGCTGGGGCTTGTGTGGGACACGATGTGGCTGCCACATGACGCTGATCACGTGCGGCAGGGCCAGACGACGAACAAGAGCCCGAAGCAGATGCTCGAGGAGCTGATGCCGGGCGTGCGGTTCGAGATCGTGCCACGCATCGAGGACGTGAACTGGGGTATCCAGCAGACGCGCGACGCGTTCCCGCTGCTCTGGTTCGACGAGACGGAGTGCAAGGACGGGATCATCCACCTCGAAAGCTACCGGAAGAAGTGGAGCGCGCAGCAGCAGCGCTGGATGAGCGAGCCCGACAAGACCGGCGGCCACTCCGAAGCGGCGGACGCCCTGCGTCAGTTCGCGCAGGCATACGCCGCCGGCATCATCAACGTGCGCAAGCCGTCATCGAAGAAACCGCGCCGTAGTAGCTGGCGCACCGCCTGAACATGGAGATGAACGTGACCATCGAAACCGCACGCCCCGCAATCGACCTGACGCGCTACGCGTTCGTGCGCGAGCTCGGCGACATCCGTATGTACGGGACATGGCTCTACGACGAAGAGCTGGATGACGACGAGCCGTGCCTCGTACTGGTGCCGGCGTATCGCACAATTGGTGTGGTGCCGTGCTGTATAGCACTATCGGCAGCGTTCCGTTACACTGATCCGCGCCATCTGGCAGCAGTGTCGCTGCATTTCGCGAAGGCTCTGGGGTTCGACGGAAACATCATGAGCGCAGCGCACAAGATCGGCGGGATCATCCACGATCACCTGCTCGACCTCATCAAGATGCCTGAGAACCCGACCGAGGCCGTCGTCGGCGCAACCGCAAACGTGGACTTCGGCGACGGGCGAAAGCGCAGCGTCGAGATTCTCGACCACGTGCCGATCGACCAAGCCTGACGGCGCACGCACCGGGAACCCAGAATGTTCGACCTCAACGACGAAGACAGCACGCAGCTCGTGCCCGCGCGCACTGACGAAAGCGACGTCAGCCCCGGCGAGGCTGCTGCGCAGACCAAGAAGCCAGCCGACGCGCTGGACAGCGAGGCGGCGCAGGACATGCACGCGCGCCTCCTCTCGTTCTACCGCCAAGAGCTTTCCCGGCAGCAGGAAAACCGGGCTGAGATGGCGGTGGACGAGGACTACTACGACAACATCCAGTGGACGGCCGAGGAGATCGAGGCTCTGAAGGAGCGGGGCCAGGCGCCGACCGTCTACAACGTCATCGCGCAGAGCGTGAACTGGATCATCGGCAGCGAGAAGCGGGGCCGCTCGGACTTCAAGGTGCTGCCGCGCCGGAAGGAGGGGGGCAAGGCCGCCGAGCGCAAGACCGCGTTGCTCAAATACCTGTCCGACGTGAACCATACGCCGTTCGAGCGCTCGATGGCGTTTGAGGAAGCGACGAAGGCGGGCATCGGCTGGCTGGAATCGCAGGTGCAGGACGAGAACGACGGCGAGCCGATCTACGAGGGCGCCGAGAGCTGGCGCAACATGCTCTGGGACAGCACCTACCGGCGGCTCGACGCGGACGACTGCCGCTACATGTTCCGAGTGAAGTGGGTCGACCTCGACGTCGCGATCTCCATCTTCCCGAACCGCGCAGAGCAACTGCGCTCGGCCGCCGTCGACAACTACGAGACGTGGGGCGCGGACGATATCGACGGCGACGACGCGATGGATTCGAACGAGTACGAGCGCTCGATGAACAACTCCGTCGCCGGCGCGCAAGCCTACGCGCGGATGCGCGTGCGCATGATCGAGGCATGGTTCCGCAAGCCGGTGCGTGTGAACCGCCTGCGCGGCCGCAACTCCGACTTCCGCGGCGAGGTATTCGACCCGAACGACGAGCGGCACCAGCTCGAAGTCGCGACGGGACGCGCCGTGCTCGCCGAGTCGCCGATGATGCGCATGCACTGCGCCATCATGACCACGCGTGACCTCATCTGGGCCGGCGCGAGCCCGTACCGGCACAACCGCTACCCCTTTACCCCAATCTGGGGGTTCCGCCGCGCGCGCGACGGCATGCCCTATGGCGTGATCCGCTTCATGCGTGGCATGCAGGACGACGTGAACAAGCGTCTGTCGAAGGCGCTCTACATCCTCTCGACCAACAAGGTCATCATGGATGAGGGCGCGGTTGACGACCTTGACGAGTTCCGCCGCGAGGTGTCCCGGCCGGACGCGGTGCTGGTCAAGAAGCCGGGCAAGGAGATCATCCTCAACGTCGATCGTGACCTCGGCCCGGAGCATCTCGACCTTGCATCGCGCTCGATGCAGATGATCCAGCAGGTCGGCGGCGTCACGGATGAGCTGCTGGGCCGCTCGACGAACGCTGTGTCAGGTGTCGCGATCCAAGCGCGTCAGGAACAGGGCAGTGTCGCGACGAACAAGCTGTTCGACAACCTGCGGCTGTCGTTCCAGCAGCACGGCGAGAAGGTTCTCAGTCTCATCGAGCAGTTCATGACGGAGGAGAAGCAGTTCCGCATCACGAACAGCCGCGGCAACCCGGAATACGTGGCGGTCAATGACGGCCTGCCCGAGAACGACATCACGCGCACGAAGGCCGACTTCATCATCGATGAGGCCGAATGGCGCGCGACCATGCGCCAGGCGGCCGTCGCCGAGCTGATGGAGCTGATTGGCAAGATGCCGCCGCAGATCGCACTGACCATGCTCGACTTGCTCGTCGAGAACATGGACATCCCGAACCGCGACGAGCTCGTGAAGCGCATCCGGTCGGTGAACGGCCAGAAAGACCCGGACGCGACCGAGCCGACGCCGGAGGAAGTGCAGCGCGAGCAGGCGCAGCAGCAGGAGCAGCAGTATCAAGACGCGCTCGCAATGGCGAACCTGCGCGAGGCCGAGGCGAAGGCGGCGCGCGCCGAAGCCGAAGCGATCAAGGCGCGTGCATCCGCGCAGCACATCCAGAAGCAGGCCGTCCGCGAGGGTGTCGTCGCGATCAAGGACGCGACCGACGCGGCGACCGCGATCGCGTTCATGGCGCAACTCGCTCCGTTGTCTGACGGAATCTTGCGAGAAGCGGGCTGGACCGAC
>NZ_CAJNKE010000381.1 GCF_905232215.1 Burkholderia sp. LMG 13014 | reverse complement strand
GCGCAGGTCGAGGTCGATCGAGCGGCCCGTCGCATCGTCGAAGATCAGGATCGTGCCGGGCATCGCATCGCCGGCCGCCTGCCGGACCGCGAGCGCGACCGTCGCGAGCGGGCCCGACGCGAGCCGCTGGTGGCCGTCGAACGCCGTATAGGAAGGAAGCAGTGTGGTGGTAGTCATCGTGGTCGCCCGCAGGCTGAAATCGGAATGACGCTATTTTTATCCGGGTATAAATTGAATGTCAATATTATCCGGGTAAAAATTGTCGTCGACGTATTCCATCCTGCGGGCGATCACGACGCCGGTCAGATCGCCCTGGCCGGCATCGCGATGCCGCGCGCGCTTGCCAGCACGTCGTCGAGCGACACATGCCCTTCGAACGCCGACGACGCCGGCAGCGGCAGGTTTTCCTCGATCGCCTGCGCGAACCGCACGCCGGCATCGTCGGCAAGCCGCGCACGCAGTGCGGCGATGCGCGGGAACGCTGCGGGCTCGAACACCGCGTGATAGTCGGCCCAGCGCGCGATCCCGGCGAAGTACGCGTCGGCCAGCGTGCGCCGTGCGCCCAGCAGCCACGGGCCGTCACCGCGCTCGAGCAGCGCCTCGAGTTGCCGGTGCGCCTTCAGCACCTTGCTGCGGCCGTACTCCTGCAAAGCCGTTTTCTCGGTGCCTGCGGTGTCGTGTTCGTACACGTACCAGAGCGCGCCGAACGCGTTGAAGAACGTCGTGTTCAGCCACCCCAGCATCCGGTTCAGCCGGTCGAAATCCGCGCTGCCCTGGCGAAACGCGAGGCCGCTGTCGAGCGCCTGCGCGCCGATGTGGCCGAGAATTGCGAGGCTTTCGGTCAGCACGTCACCGTTCGCGGTCACGAACGCCGGGGTCTCGGCGACGGGGTTCAGCGCGAGGAACGCGTCGCTCGTCACGACGCCCGGCATCGAGATGCGCGACAGCCGGTACGGGCGGCCGATCCATTCGAGCGCAACGATCGAGCCGAACGAGCAGCCGGCGGGAATGCCGTAGAGAAGGATGGGAGACATCGGGAGATTCCGCAGAAGTTGAACGAGCAGTCATGCTCCCACGGCGAACGATGGCGCAGTAGCCGCTAAAATCGAAACCCGTCGTTTCTTCATGTGGACGCTGGAAGTGAATCTGAACGATCTCTACCTGTTCGTGCAGGCGGTCGACGCCGGCAGCATGTCGGCCGCCGCGCGCCGGCTCGACCTGCCGAAATCGACGGTCAGCAAACGCGTTGCCGAACTCGAGCGCACGCTCGGCGCGCGGCTCGTGCATCGCACGTCGCGCAGCTTCCGGCTCACGCCGGTCGGCACCGAATTCTTCGAACATGCCCGCGCGGCCGTGATCGAGGCCGAAAGCGCGCGCGATGCGGTGCTGCGACAAGCCGCCGAGCCGGCCGGCGTGGTGCGGATCACGAGCTCGGTGCCGGTCGCGCAGCACATCCTCGCGCCCTGCCTGCCGGCGCTCGCGATCGTGCACCCGAAGCTGCTGCTGCAGATTCACGCGAGCGACCGCCTCGTCGACATCGCGCAGGAAGGCTTCGACATCGCGGTGCGCAGCCATTTCGCGCCGCTGCCCGATTCCGCGCTCGTGCAACGGCCGCTCGCGGCATCGCCGATCATCGCCGTGGCGTCACCGGCCTATCTCGCGCGCGCCGGCACGCCGGACGCGCCGGCCGATCTCGCGCAGCATGACGGGCTGCAACCGGGCCAGCAGCCGTGGCGGCTGCAACACGGCGGCGACACCGTCGACGTGACGCCGCGCCTGCGCCTGCAGGCCGACGAATCGACGCTGCTGCTGCAGGCGGCGATGGCCGGCCTCGGCATCGCGTGCCTGCCCGACTGGATCGCCGGCGCCGCGCTCGCGTCCGGTGCCCTCGTGCGCGTGTTGCCCGGCTGGCGCGCCGGCACCGTCACGACGACGCTGCTGATGCCGCACCGGCGTGGCCAGTTGCCCGGCGTGCGCGCCGCCGTCGAGTTTCTCGCACAGCACGTGGCGTGCCATCACGGCACCGCCGCGGACGACGCAGGTGGCTGAGTGATCGCCTGACCGAACGATTCAATTCCTGAATCGATCAAGTCAGCAATTGGCATGAAAGCGCAAATTTCGACATGACAGAATGGCCCGGACGCCCTGCCCGCAGGCATCGGCGTCCGGCCTCCGGCCGGCAACTCCCACACGAATAGCGCGCACCCGACGCGCCTGCCGCACGACGGCACCTTCCGCCCTTCGGAGGAGACAGTCATGAATCCGCTTCACGCGCTGCCGGCGTCCGCGTCGGCAACGGCCCGGCGCACCCGCGTGCGCTGGCTGGTGCTGACCGTCCTGTTCGCGGTCACGACGATCAACTACGCGGATCGCGCGGCGATCGCAATCGCGGGCCCGAGCCTTGCCCGCGCACTGCACCTGAGCCACGTGCAGATCGGCTTCATCTTCTCCGCGTTCGGCTGGTCGTACGTGGTCGCCCAACTGCCGGGCGGCTGGCTGCTCGACCGCTACGGGTCGCGCATCGTCTACGCGTTCAGCATCTTCTTCTGGTCGCTGTTCACGCTGCTGCAGGGCTCGATCGGCTTCTTCGGCGGCGCGGCCGCGTTCGCGCTGCTGTTCGGGCTGCGCTTCCTGGTCGGCGCGGCCGAGGCGCCGTCGTTCCCGGCCAACAGCCGGATCGTGTCCGCGTGGTTCCCGGCCGCCGAGCGCGGCACCGCGTCGGCGATCTTCAACGCCGCGCAGTACGCGGCGACCGTCGTGTTCGCACCGCTGATGGGGTGGCTCGTCCATTCGTTCGGCTGGCAGTCGGTGTTCGCGGTGATGGGCGTGCTCGGCTTCGCGTTCGTCCTGGTGTGGAACCGCACGATGTACGACCCGAAGGACCACCCGAACATCAATCGCGCGGAACTCGACTACCTTGCCGAAGGCGGCGCGCTCGTCAACATCGACCAGGCGACCGGCAGCCGCGACGGCGGCCCGTCGATGCGCCACGTGAAAGCGCTGCTGAAGAACCGGATGCTGATCGGCGTGTATGTCGCGCAGTACTGCATCAACGCGCTCACCTACTTCTTCATCACGTGGTTTCCCGTCTATCTCGTGCAGGCGCGCGGGATGTCGATCCTCAACGCCGGGCTCGTCGCGTCGATTCCCGCCGTGTGCGGGTTCCTCGGCGGGATTCTCGGCGGCATCGTGTCCGACGGGCTGCTCAAGCAGGGCCGCTCGCTGTCGGTCGCGCGCAAGGTGCCGATCGTGTTCGGCATGCTGCTGTCGATGTCGATGATCGTCTGCAACTACACCGATTCGCACGTGCTCGTCGTGCTGTTCATGGCGCTGTCGTTCTTCGGCAAGGGGCTCGGCGCGCTCGGCTGGGCCGTCAACGCCGACACCGCGCCGCGCCAGATAGCGGGCTTGAGCGGCGCGCTGCTCAACACGTGCGGCAACCTCTCCAGCATCACGACGCCGATCGCGATCGGCTACATCGTCGACCGCAGCGGCTCGTTCAACGGCGCGCTGGTCTATGTCGTCGCGCACGCGCTCGTCGCCGTGATCTGCTACCTGTTCGTCGTCGGCGAGATCCGCCGCGTCGAGCTTCAATGACCGACGCGGGCCGCACCGGCGTGGCCGGCGGCCCGCGCGCCCTACCGGAACCAGGAGCGAAGCGATGTCCGAATCAAGCCGTGCCGGCACCCCGCGCGTCACGCGCATGCAGGTGATCCCCGTCGCCGGCCGCGACAGCATGCTGCTCAACCTGTGCGGCGCGCACGCGCCGTACTTCACGCGCAACCTCGTGATCCTCGACGACAGCAGCGGACACACCGGCGTCGGCGAAGTGCCGGGCGGCGAAGGGATCCGCCACGCGCTCGAGCGCATGACGGATTGCGTGGTCGGCCAGTCGATCGGACGCTATCAGGCAACGCTCAACGCGGTGCGCGCGGCGTTGTCCGGCGCAGGTGCAGGCCGCACGATCCGGCACGAGGTGACGTCGGCCGGCGAAGCGGCCGTGCTGCGCCAGCCGCACGAGATCAACCTGCGGCTCGACAACGTGATCACCGCGATCGAGGCGGCGCTGCTCGACCTGCTCGGCCAGCATCTCGACGTGCCGGTCGCGGCGCTGCTCGGCGAAGGCCAGCAGCGCGACGCGGTGCCGATGCTCGCTTATCTGTTCTACCTCGGCGACCGGCGCCGCACCGACCTGCCGTATCGCGACGAGACGCACGCACCGGACGCGTGGTTCCGGCTGCGCAACGAGGAAGCGCTCACGCCGGCCGCGATCGCGCGGCAGGCTGAAGCCGCGGTCGAGCGCTACGGCTTCGCCGATTTCAAGCTGAAGGGCGGCGTGATGGCCGGCGCCGACGAGATGGAAGCGATCGCCGCGATCAAGGCCCGCTTCCCCGACGCTCGCGCGACGCTTGACCCGAACGGCGCGTGGTCGCTCGACGAGGCCGTCGCGCTGTGCCGCGGGCAAGGCCACCTGCTCGCGTATGCGGAGGATCCGTGCGGGCCTGAAGACGGCTATTCGGGCCGCGAGGTGATGGCCGAATTCCGCCGGGCGACGGGGATCCCGACCGCGACCAACATGATTGCGACCGACTGGCGGCAGATGGATCACGCGGTGCGGCTGCAGGCGGTCGACATCCCGCTCGCCGACCCGCATTTCTGGACGATGCAGGGCTCGGTGCGGCTCGCGCAGCTGTGCCGCGACTGGGGGCTCACGTGGGGCTCGCACTCGAACAACCACTTCGACGTGTCGCTCGCGATGTTCACGCATGCGGCGGCCGCCGCGCCCGGTACGATCACCGCAATCGACACGCACTGGATCTGGCAGGAAGGCGATGCGCGGCTCACGCGCGAGCCGCTGAAGATCGTGGGCGGCGAGGTGGCCGTGCCGGCGCGGCCGGGGCTCGGGATCGAACTCGACATGGCGCAGGTCGAGGCCGCGCATGCGCTGTACCGACAGGTTGGCGGCACAGCGCGCGACGATGCGGTCGCGATGCGCTATCTCGTGCCGGGGTGGACGTACGATCCGAAGCGGCCGAGTTTCGGGCGGGGGTGACGACGACAGGGACGTCGCCGGTCGTTCATCACCACGCCCGAATGCGGTCGAGCGACGACCCTGCCCCGCTCGGCGCCCACTTCAGCCGCACCGTGCCGGCAGCACAGCGGCGCATCGCCCGATACTGCGCGCGATGCGATCCGCATGCGCGAGGCCGGGGTCGAGTCCGGGGTCGTAGATGGTGAAGTCGATCCCCGCCACGCGCCCCGACGCAACGAGCGGGCCGAGCAGCGCGTCGAGCCCGTCGAAGTCCAGCCCCGGCGAACCGGGGGAATCGACGGCCGGCAGGTGCGACTGATCGAGTACGTCGAGATCGACGTGCAGCCAGGCCTGCCCGAGCGCCCGCGCACCGAGCCAGTCGACCAGTTCGGCCGCGACGGCGGCAGGCCCGCGCGCCAGCAACTGCTGGATCGTGATGCGCGAGATCGCCGTGCGGGCGATGTCGCCGTACGTGGCCTCGAAGTCGGCGGATTCGGATTCACGCTCGCCCACCTGGCATGCGTCGAGATCGTCGACGAGCGGACCGTCCAGCGCCGGCCAGTCGGTCAGCAGCGGCTCCCCTCGCCCGGTCGACAGCGCGAGATCCATCCCCGCCACGGAACCGAGCCGCGTCGAGGTGTCGTAATTGCCGGGGTGAAAGAAGTCGCTGTGCCCGTCGACATGCACAAGCCCGTTGCCACCCGCGCGACGGTTTCCCAGCAGGCACCCGAGCAGGACGCTGCAATCGCCACCGAGCACGATCGGAAAGGCCTGCCGCCTGCGCGCGTCGGCGACGCGCGCGGCAAGGTCGAGCGAGAACTCGCGGATCGCCGTGCCGTTGCGGATACGGGTTCCGGACTGCGGCGCAAAAGCATAGGCGGGGTGTGCA
>NZ_CAJNKE010000380.1 GCF_905232215.1 Burkholderia sp. LMG 13014 | reverse complement strand
CCGTGGATCGCGGCCTTCGGCCGCGCCTCGAAACGATCCCGGTGTTCGGCGACGGCGCGCTGCGCACTCTGTCCCCGCCGATGCTGGCGATCGTCGGCGGCCGCGACGTCATGCTCGATTCGCGCGATACATGCGATCGCCTGACGCGTCTCGTGCCGTACGCGCAGGTCCGGTTTCTTCCGGATCAATACCACTTCATCCGCGGGCAGCGCGACACCGTGCTCGCATTTCTCATGTCGACGGAGCCAACCCGCATGCACCACCGAATCGTCCAGGCAGCCGGCCACCGTGTGCTGGTCCGCGATCCTGCCGCCAGTCTCGTCCAGCGCGAAGGCGATGCGCTCGACCTCGTCGCGCTCGCGCACGAGCATGAAGCCGACTGGATCGCGGTCCCCGCCGACGCGCTGCACGACGATTTCTACCGGCTCGACAGTGGCCTCGCCGGCGCGGTGCTGCAGAAACTCGTCAACTACGGGGTCCGACTCGGCGTGGTCGGTGATATCGACCGCTGGCTCGCGCGCAGCGAAGCGCTTCGCGCGCTCGTGCGCGAGTCCAATCGCGGCACATCGGTGTGGTTCGTCGCGAACGAGGACGACCTGCTGCGCAAGCTCGGCGCATAGTGCGGCCCTCAACGAACAAAAAAATTCCCCGAAGGCCGAATGGTGTTCGGGGCAGATTGCGCGGCGCTGCGGGCTGCTGGCGCCATCGGTGCTGACACGGCTGGGACAAGTAAGGCATGGGCGTGACAACCGAGACGAATCGTGCAGAATCCCCTGACGGTCAGCATTCTTCAACCGTCGACCCCTACTTTCGATCCTCGCATCGATCAGAATGATTTCGACGCGTACCACTCGAGTTGCCTTTTCATCGCCACTTGGATGCAGTTCGCGTCACTCCCACAGCGATTCCGCTCACCGAGCCAAGCGCTCTGCCGTCGCCGAATTTCGATTGCGTCGACTGGAATCTGCCGCGCTTCGCGTAATGCCAGTCGATAAGAAAAATCTACGCTCTTGTCCAAACCCGCCAGTTCAAACGATCCGCAAATGGTTCGCTCCGTTGGGAGCACCGCCTTTGCGCAAGCGAAAGTAGGGACTGGCTCCGCTTGCGGTTCTATCTTCTTGAGAACAAGAATTGTCTCATCGTACCAGCGCAACATCACACGATTCCCGCTCATGATAAGCAACCACGATCCGTAGTCACCTGAGTCTCCCTCATCGTAGACGGCACCAAGTGCGGGATTCCAACGCTCTTGTCCACAAAGCACACGCATCACTTCTATTTCTCGATTTCCAGGCAAACCTAGCCCAAAATCTTTTGACGGTGACCTCGAAGAACCTTTCCCGTAGCCACCGAGATTCATACTCAGGAAGTCGTCAAGGTGGACGCGCTCGCCAGAAGTGGTCGGCGCTGCGCACCTCCCTTGTTCCGGCGAATTATGAGAAATTTCTTTATTATTGAAGGTAAAAATCCGCCACCGAAGCCTCGGATCATTCCATCCATAATGCATCGTACGTCCAGATGCAGTATCGACATGAACTTCAATCACCTTCCATTTCCCAACCAAAGCAAGAGGGAGACCTGCCGCGTTGACCACAGGAATCAATAAAGCGGTCAAAATTGCAATAAGCAATTTATACACACTCCACCTCATATCAACAATCCGACACACCAACCAAGAAACAATTTTCAGAGAAATTTCTAAAAAAATCAACCATCATCCCAACAAATATAAGACAACTTACCCTAGCGCATCGAGTCAGCTTCCAACATTGGAATCTGGCGACTAATTTTCACAACACTCCCACCACGATCGACATAGGAAACGATGAATCTATGATCATTAACAACGACCCTCTCAATCGATGCAAAAGCCTCCACCCCCTTAGGCAAATTCAAATCAATTTCCCCAACGACGCGAGAATTCTTTGAAAAAATAGAATACATAGGCAGCGGATTCTTCTCGCTGAGCAAAACCACCCCTCGATCCACATCGTACGCCTCAACGAAGGGGAACGGCCCTCCCAGCCCATTTTCCTCGCTATAAAAATAGGTTGCCGAACATTGCGTCCCGCAAGAAAACACCATAACAAAGACTCCCGAGCCAACAGATATGATGTTCGGCCTACCCGGGAAATTTAATATTTTCCTCTCACCACCGCCCCGGGATGCATAAATTTCACAATCCATACCCTTACCAACATTTCGGCATCGGACCTTTATTTTAGCGGAGCCTCCACTTAAAGCAATAACCTCACTCCCGACATCAGAAAATGCATTTCCAAAACAAAGAACAAGACAGCAACATACGATTAAACCAACAATTCGCGCCATCGCTCCATTCAGCCATCAAGGAAACTAAATTACCAAGCCTTCCTGACACTCCATCCAAAATACCAAATGCAACAAAAAATTATCAACCTTCAAAAATTCTCAAGCACCCCCGAAAAATCAACACCAAACCCACAAGAGCCACCGGTCACTCTCCATCTATTCCATCAAAGAATCCAAATATGTTGAACGCTCCTTCAATTTTCGAACAACGCAATTATTTTTCGTCGCTTCATACGCCTGGGTCCCAGGTTCAATTTCAGCAGTCTCGACACGACAGTCTTTATCAACCAGTTTCCTCCACAGTCTTTGCGAGTCGCTAACAACCCCAGAATACTCAATACCGCGCGGCACATCGTTGATGTACTGCATTTTTATTCGCCTCAGAAGATTCTTTTTAGAAATCAAAACTTCTCGTTCCATTACCCTCCTTGTCAAATTTGAGCACTCGAAAATCTCTTGACTAGTGCTCGCGCGCATGCAATCCGGTTCGACTGCCCACCCCTCCTCAGAAAATATGAGGAACACACATATCATCACAACAACGTGTAAATTCATCCAACACATAGCAGTTACCGATTTTCTTTCAAATACTGTGCCCGCCGTCGACCCGGCTCGTACTGACTAATAGCAGGGGTATTTTCGATATATTCTATCAATCTATCTATATTATTTTCCATACCAGCCTCCATCGGTTTAGGTCCCATCGTAAATCCTTGATAGACGAAGTCGACCAAGACATCTCGTATCAAGGGATGGAGTTGCCCCCAAGCAACCTTTCCAGATGCCCCAACCGTCCAGCGATCGTAATTCGCGACTGCCCTGGCCACATACTCCGGGTAGATCAAATTAAACAATTTAATTTGCTGATCCCGAGATATTTCGCCAATTTCACTCTTATTAGACGCGACAAAATCTCGAGCCTTCGCACCTCTCAGCCCCGCAGCCTTCGATATTTTATTTACCTTCTCCTCCAACAAGCCCGCCGAGATCAAATGAGAAGATATTCCTCGCTCATCACGACTCCCCATATCGTAACCCCTACCAAGAGTCACGCCAGATAGGGCATTGCCTGGCCAGTGGACAACGCGACTAAAGTACTGAGACCCTTCAATGTCATTGCCTTCCGCGTCGAATGTCAGTTGCCCCTGCTTAATCACCGGAGAGGGATGGAGGAAATTCTCTATAAACCCGATCGGATGAAAATGAAAAATAAGAGGATTCAAAGGGAGCGAGTTTATTTTTCCGACCACGTCATCCCACCACATTAATCGCTCAATACGTGCCTTCTCTGCTTCCCATACGCTCTTCGACTCCGGCGGCATTAGCGAATCGTAAGCGTCCCATGCTTTCTTGTCGGTTTTCCATTCACATGGATAACGCAGAATGACACGCGACAGTTGGCGACTGGTATCGCGATCACGCTGCGCCGCTTTCAACTCCGCCAACGTCAGTTGCCCGTCGTGGTTGGCATCGAGCATCGCACGCACTTCGCGCAACGGGGCATCGAGGTCAGCATCCTTCAATCCCAATTGTCCACGTTGAAATGCTTCCATCTGCCGGTAGTCTGCAAAGTAGCTACCGTAAGCCGCCGTAGTCGGTTCGGCATCCACCAGAACAAAATCCACCCATTCATGCGGCGAATGCAGCGAAATGCCTGTGTGCCCAATCTCCCCAACCCATCCGATGACAGTAGTGTCGCCGCTCGTTAACTGCACTTGCCACCACGCACGTCCCGCCTCATCCAAAGCAAATACCTTCGGTGCCTCAGCGGGATTTTGTTTGTCGGGACGGCCTTGTTCCAATGCGAGTCGCGAGAAGTGGTGAGGAAGTGAGCCGGTCTTGGTACCCGTTGCTGAGAAGGTCAACGGAAAACCGGCCCAGCCTTGCGCCAAGTCTTCGGTCAGCAACTTGCCAGCCTGAATGCCAACCAACGAAGCGTATGTGTCTTTTGCAATCCAGACCGACGCTGGACTAGCGGCTTCGTCCATCACACCGCGGAAGCGCGTAGCCCCGGGTTTGCCGACCGTCCCCTGCCTCGGCACGCGAATAATGTCTGCCGCAGTGTAGGCAGCGCCATCGCCGTGACGGAATAAATCAGTTTCCCGCGCCCCTTTAGGTAGCTTGCTGGTGCGTTCGATCCATTGCATGGTGCCCGTCGGTTTCACTTTGACATACAAAGCATCTGCGTGCGGATTTCCATCCAATGCGACGATTGTGTTGACCGGCAGTAAGCCGGCTTGTGGTGGCGCCAGCATAGCGTTGTGTAATTGCGTACCTGGCGCAACTCTCAGCAGCGTTTTCTGCTCGAGCCTGGCCTTTACCGCCGCGGCCCGACTCTTATCCAGAAAGGTGCGCAGTTCCGGACCGGCGATGACCTCGTGATGCATCAGCTTGCGGGATTGCCCCGAGTCTTGGATCCGATGGTATTCGCCCATATGACCAAGCAGTTCTCCAGCTTTGACTCCTGGCGGGCTGTCAGGTGTAACCACAACGTCGAAATCGTCAGGTGCCTGGCCTTGTGCCTGGAGCCCACTGACCGCAACCCATCCACTATGCGCGATGGCCGGTACCTCCGTCTGCGCGGTTGACGCCGGCACGATCGCTTTTTCGATGACGCGTTTGATCCTGACCCACTGCCTGGTTTTGTCGGTCTCGAGCACGGTAATACGTGCACCGTGCGGAAGGATGCCGAGCGCTGGTGAACTTTTGGCAACCGAAGGTTTCTCACGCACGCTCAGACCAATTACAGGCTGATCGGTAGTGCCTTTCGCAACGACTTGCCGCTCCTTGGCAGTTTCCTTGACTCGATAGACCTTGGCCCGCCAGTAGCCTGGCCGCTTGACCGCGCTACCCAAGCGCTCGTAATCGTTGAAAGCACGCAGGTGCATGGCCAAACAGAAGTAGGTCAGCGTGTTCCCCGCTGGATACTCCAGCATATGCCGCGTCAGGACAAAGCCCGTACTAAAAGCAACCGATGCGGACTCGTTGGTCACCGGCCCTTTAGCCGACCCCGAAACAGTCGGATAGTCGCGGTTAATGCGGTACGCAACGATTTCGCCCTTGGTCATGGCGCCAATGCCGTCATCGAGAGACAGGACATTGGCCATCGCAGCTTCATAGTGAATGCCGCCGTGCACGCCGGATGGTCCGAACACGTAGTAGCCACCAGTGGCCATACCAAGCGCGCCGTAGTAGATATCGGCGTCAACCACGTCCGTTCCCGCCTTGTCCTTGAATGGGTATTTGAATGCAGTCATGTGGTTCCTTACGCTCAGGCGTCGCCCGAGAAGGTCAGGTGAAATGCATCGTCAGGTGTATCGCCTAACAAGGAGGCGCTGGACAAGGAGAAAACCTGTCCCGCACCGCTACTGTTTTGGGTCATCGGACCTTTCATGCGGATAGCAACACCTTCAAGCTCCACACCACAGTCATCCAGCGTGATGGTGCCGCCCGGGCCGCGCAGTCGGAACACGTCACCAGCCTGCAGCTCGATGACCTTGGTCCGCGTGGTTATGGCCAGTCCGGCTTCGACGTCTATTCGTCCCTGTACGCGTTGCTCGTAGTGACCGCCAATCTCCACCGTGTGGTTGGCAGCCGTCTTGTCGCGGCGGTG
>NZ_CAJNKE010000379.1 GCF_905232215.1 Burkholderia sp. LMG 13014 | reverse complement strand
GTGCTGGCCTCGATCGGCAGCGACGTCGCGCTGATGCTGCTCAACGGCATCGCGCAGAAGGTCAAGTTCCGCGCGCTGCAGGACCGTGCGCGCGAGAAGATCGATGCGATCGCGGAAGCGCGCGGGCTGTCGTCCGAGGAGCTGGAAGATCGTCTTGCGCCGGATCTCGGGCTCGATGCGCAGGGCACGATGCTGCTCGACTTCGGTCCGCGCGCGTTCCGGGTCGGCTTCGACGAGACGCTGAAACCGTATGTCCGCGAGACCGGGGCCGACGGCGTGCCCGGCGCGCGGCTGGCGGACCTGCCGAAACCGAAGAAGACCGACGATCCGGCGAAGGGCAAGGACGCGGTCGAGCGCTTCAAGCTGCTGAAGAAGGATGCGCGCACCATCGCGAGCCAGCAGCTTGCGCGGCTCGAGGTGGCGATGTGCGGGCGGCGCCGCTGGACGCCAGAGGTGTTTCGCGCGTTTCTCGCCGAGCATCCGCTGGTGCGCCACCTCGTGCAGCGCCTCGTGTGGGGAGTGTACGAAGTCGACGACGGCGGCAACTTCGGCGGCACGCTGAAGGCTTGCTTCCGCGTGGCGGAAGACGGCACTGCGGCGACGGCCGACGACGACGCGTTCACGTTGCCGGAAGGCGCGACGATCCGCATCGGTGTGCCGCATGCGCTGGAAATCGCGCCGGCCGATGCCGCCGCGTTCGGGCAGGTGTTCGCCGACTACGAACTGCTGCAGCCGTTCGCCCAGCTCGGCCGCGACGTGTACCGGCTGACCGACGATGAGCGCAACGGGCGGTTGCTCGAACGCTGGAAGGGCGTCAAGGTGCCGACCGGCCGCGTGCTCGGGCTCGTCAACAAGGGCTGGCGCCGTGGCCAGGTGGAGGATGCCGGCTGCATCTGGTATTTCACGAAACCGCTCGGCGCGGGCAAGGTGATCGAGCTGTCGCTCGACCCGGGGATCATCGTCGGGGCGGTCGACATGCATCCGGATCAGGAACTCGGTGCGTTGCAGGCCGGTGCGCCGTCGAACTGGGGCAGCATTCGCGAGCCGGATGCGCTGTCGACGCTCGACGAGATCTCGGCAAGCGAGTTGATCCGCGATCTGGAAGGGATGCGGGAGTAACGCGCGCTTGCCACCGAAGCGGGCGAGCGCTGCTCCGTCCGCTTCGGTCATTCCTACGTCGACCGTCCTTTCTTGCTACAACACCAACCATGACGCCGCTGCCCCCCGAATTCCTTGCCGTCCTGCACCGGCCCGTACTCGACGAAGCCGATCTTTTCACGATGGACGACTTCTTCGAGCTGACCGAAGTCGACGAATTGCGCGAGCAGGCGCAGGATCCTGCCCGTGCCGACGCCATCCTGCACGCGTGTGCGGCCGAATTGCCGACGCTGCATCCGAATCGTGCGGCGTTGCTGGCGCTGCTCGGTGGCGCGATCGTCGAGCGCGGGGCCGATCCGCGCATCCTGTTTCCTGCCGCGCACGCGAGGCTTGGGGCGTGGCTGCCCGAACTCGCGCCGTTTTGCGCAAGGGCCGTCGAGGAGGGCGACGATGAAGCCACCGACGACGAACGGCGCGACTGGCAGGCGGCCCGGCAGCAGCTCGATGCACTTGACGCCCGGCAGAGCTGGGAAGTCGATGCGTTACGGGACGCGGTCGATACGCTCGTCTTGCCGCTGATGGCCATGCTGATGCGCGATCGTGACAATCACCGCGACCTGATTGCTGACGCCGCGCTGCAAGCGTTGCTGGACAAAGTGGCCGACAACGACGGTTTGCCGTTCGACCAGTTGCACTTTCTATGCTGCGCGTCGGCGTTGAGCTACGAGCCGGAGTGCGTCGTCGTGCTGCCGGCTTCAGGCACCGGCTTCGTCGCCAGCGCGCATGCGGTCAACAACACGTTCCACGCGTTCACGCTGCTCCAGCGCCTGATCGGCGAACACGCGCGGACGCTGCGCGTCGGCAAGGCGATTGCGCCGAGGAACGGCGACGAAGAGCTGGACACCTCGGAGTTTCACTGGCTGCAGGCCCATGCGTATGAGAACGGCGTGCTGGTCCACAACCTGGCACTCGCGTGGGGCGAAGCGCCGTTGCGCAGCCACCGCAAGCACGGCAAATGCGTGCTGATCGCACTGGAGACGGAAAAGGGTATCCAGCGGAGCTGGGATGGCTTCGGTGGCGTGTTCCATCCGGCGCAGAACCCGTCGGTGACGCTGGTGCGTTTCCTGACGGCGGATGAAGTGGCTGCCTATCTGGCTTGATGCGCGGGCTTCATCCGAATGCGCACGATCGAGACGCCGGGCAGCGCGGCGTTTCCGGTCCCGCCCGGCCCGATTGGGCCAGACGAGACTGGAGAACGACGGATCACTGCCCGCCATCTTCGCGCGCAACGCCACACAAGCCCGCAAACCCTGCCGACCTGCGTGGACGGCGACGGCATTGCTGTCCAACGAGCGCCTCGTGCCTGATTTTTTGTCAATGCTCGTCGGAATACCGCCGCCAGCCCGGCCGTCTGGTTGTTGTCGGCGTCGATGCGCCGTCGTCGTGCGGGGCGTAGGCAAGGGTGGCGCCGCTGGTCAAGGGCTTCGGGCCTCCACTGCCGGCGAACCGCGCCCGTGCCTCCTTGATTGGCGTGCATCTTAAATGAGCGTGCGCGGCGAAAGCTGACAAATTCTGACATTCGGAGCGCAGGCGGCATCCGGACGCCTGAGGGCGTCGCGTGTTCGGTTATAGTGTCGCCCGATCGCAGACACCAGCACGAATCGCGTGATGTTCCGGCTCATCTTCCTCATCCTGATTACCTGGGCCTCGGGGGCCTTCGCGTCAACGCCGATTCCGCTGCCCGATGGCGGGCAAGTCAACATCCGGAAGGGCTGGGATCTGTTGCGCGATCCGGGCGACACGCTCACTGTCGAGCACATGTCGCAGCCCGAGACTGCGCGCGCGTTCGTCGCCCAGACGTCGGAGCCGGCGCTCGGCTATGTCGACGGCGCGGTGTGGCTGCGCCTGACCTTGACGCGCCCGGCGAGCGCACCGCCGATGTGGCTCCTGGAACTACGGTCGTCGCTGCTGAACGACGTCACGCTGTACGTGCCGCAGCCGGGTGGCGGGTACCAGCGCCACGTCGCTGGCGATCGCATGCCGGTGCAGCAACGCGACATCGCCTACCGCAACCCCGTGTTTCGCCTGGACCTTCCGGCGGGTCAACCGGTCACGCTCTATCTGCGAATCCGCAGCACCAGCACCATGAGTTTCTCTATGGCGCTATGGTCGCCCGACGCGTTCATCTCCGCAACGAGCAAGGAATCGTTGCTGTTCGGCCTGCTGGATGCCGCGCATCTCGTGCTGCTCGTCTCGAGTCTGTGGCTCTTCCGGGTGACGCGCGATGCCTCTTTCGGGCTCTTCGGGCTGAGCGTCATCGTGAACCTGCTCACCGCACTCGGCGCCGAAGGCTACCTCTATCAGTACCTGCTGCCGGACTTTCCGGCTGCGAGCAATGCGGTCTACATGATCAGCTGGCTGCTCGGCACGCCCGCCGGCACGCTGTTTACCGCGCACTACCTCGGCCTGTTCAACGGGCGCTGGCGGCGCGCGACGATCGCTTTTTCCGCACTGACGATCGTCGTGGCGCTGGCTGCCGCGCCGCTGATGCTGGTCGTCAATGTCTGGTGGGTGAGGCCGTTTTACCTGTTCTGGCAGATCGTGGCCATCCTCGTCACGATGGCCGTTTCGCTCTGGCTCACCGCCCGCGGACACCGGCATGCACGCGTGGTCGTGCTCGTGCTGCTGCTGTTGCTCGGCGGCAGCGCTTTGCGTGTCGCGCGCAACGTCGGGTGGATCCCGCCGGGGCTGCTCGCCGACAACGCCGGATATCTGGGTATGCTCGCGTTCATGCTGATCATGAATTCGGCGATCAGCTGGCGCTACAACGCGATGCGCAATGCGATGGAGGCGGCGCAGGCTGACGCGTTGCGCGTCGCGCGCCAGGCCGAGCGCGATCTGGAAGCAAAGGTCGCGCTGCGCACCCAGGCGCTTCGCGAGGCGATGGAGCAAGTGGAAGCGTCGCTGGCGATGGAAAAGCGCGCACAGGACGAGCAGCGCCAGCTTCTGGCAACCGTCTCGCACGAGCTGCGGACGCCGCTGGCAGTCATCGACGCCACCGCTCAAAATCTTGACCTCGACGACTCTCGTGCCGATCCGCTGACCTCGTCTCGCTATCAGAAGATCCTGCGCGCGACGCAGCGCCTGACGGTGCTGATCAATGACTCGCTGCACGAGGACGGGTTCGAGCTGCAGCGACGCGGAACCCGTATCGGCAACACCCGGCTGGCGGCGCTGCTCGACGATGCGGCTGCCGCTGCCGGGGCGCTGTCCGACGGCCACCGCCTCGAAATCGACGCGGAAGACCTGCCGGACGCCTTCGCGTGTGACGCCAGCCTCACGCGTCTCGTGCTGCGCACGCTCGCCGACAACGCCGTCAAATACACGCCGGGCGGCACGCGGATCGTGTTGCGCGGCCGGCGTGCACGGGAGGGCGTGGAGCTGGAAGTGGCGGACGACGGCCCCGGCATTCCGCCGGCGGACCTGCCGCACGTGTTCGATCGTTTCTATCGCGGCCGTAACGTCGGCCGCAAGCCGGGCACCGGCCTTGGCCTTCCGCAGGCGCGCAGCATGGTCGAAATGCAGGGCGGTACGTTGAGCCTGGTCAGTGTGGCGGGGCACGGCTGCCGGGCTACGGTCTTTTTGCCCGCGAACGCGGACAGGGCGGCTTTCGCCGCTCAGGCGAGCAGGAGCGGCGCGGCGAACGTGTAGCCGGTGCGATGGACGGTCTTCAGCGGTAGTTCCGAACCCGTCTCGCTTCGCCAACGCTGCCGCAGACGGCTGACCATCGTTTCCAGCCTGCGCTCGTCGTAGTCGACCCAGTCGAAGCCGAAATCCTCCGCGATCTGCCGCCGGCTCACTGCCTTGGACGGATGCCGTGCCAGCAAGGCGAGCAGGGCGATCTCGCTTGCCGACAGATCGAGCCGGCCGCCGACCGGCGCGGACAGCACGCGCGCCTGACAGTCAAGCCGCCAGTCGCTTGCCACCCGGCGGCCGAGTGCCTGAAGAATGGCGTCGAGTTCGAGCAGTTTCACCGGCTTGACAAGATAGTGATCGGCTCCGCCAATCAGGCCGTCGATCTTGTCCTGCGTATCCCCGCGCGCGGTCAGCATGACGATGCCGCAATCGCGATGCCGAGCCCTGAGCCACGCGGCCGCATCGAAACCGTTTCCATCCGGCAGCATCACGTCGATGATCGCAAATGCGAGATCCGACGCCCGTTCCTGGAACGCCGCGACCGTGCCGACCTGATCGACCGTCCAGCCGCGCTTTTCCAGAAACGCGGCGATTTCCTCGCGCAACTCGACCTCGTCGTCGAGCAACAGCACCTTAGCCATACCGCTACCTCGGACCCGCGCTGTGGATTGGCGGGGTCTTTCCTTATGCTTGCCCCGATCGGTGGCAGTGCCGCGCTGGATAGCGCGACGCAGCCGTCATCGGCCCGATATTGGCTTGCGTTTCACAAGCGGCGGAAATTTTAGCGGACGAAGGCCGTGGTGAATGTGTCTGACGGAGAAAATCGACGGACGGACAGGGGCTCGCGCGGGCGGCGGTGAGGCCTGGGGCCAGACGGCGGCTGCCTGGCTTCGAGCGGTGTCCCGATACCAATCGCGCCGGGCCGTGCTCACGCAGCCGGGCGACCAGCCGGCGGATCTGTCGTGTCGTCAACTCCAGCCGTTCCGCCGCACGCCATGGCTTGAGCTTGCCGTCGGCTACGTCCTGAATGACCTTGAATCGGTCCAGCTCGCGCATCGTCATCGTGATCCGTTCTGTCGCAGTCATCGAAGCTCCCAGCGCCGGACAACCGGCAGCCGGTCAGCTTACGATGGGTCGAAAAGCGGACATCTGAACTTAGCCAGAAGCGGACATTTGAACTTGGGACCTACAACG
>NZ_CAJNKE010000378.1 GCF_905232215.1 Burkholderia sp. LMG 13014 | reverse complement strand
CGCCAGGCCGACTTCGCCGCCTGGTCGGTCGGCTCGCTGGCGGAGCTCGCCTACTGGATCGGCCGGCCGCTGTGCGAGCAGGTCGTACGCGGCGGCACGACCGTGTTTCGCCGGATGAATGGATAGCCTCATGACCGACACCACGTTGTTTGCAGACCATGCGTACCTGCCCGATGGCTGGCGCCGTAACGTGCTGCTGCGCTGGGACGCGGCCGGCACGCTGACCGGCGTGACGCCCGACACCGACGCACCCGCCGGTGTCGCGCGTGCGGCCGGGCCGGTGCTGCCCGGCATGCCGAACCTGCATTCGCACGCATTCCAGCGCGCGATGGCGGGGCTCACCGAATACCGCGCGAATCCGTCCGACAGCTTCTGGAGCTGGCGCGACCTGATGTACCGCTTCGCGCTGAAGATCACGCCCGACGCGCTCGCGGCGATCGCGCGCTGGCTGTATGTCGAAATGCTCAAGTGCGGCTACACGTCGGTGTGCGAATTCCACTACGTGCACCACACGCAGGACGGCTCGCGCTATCCGCAGATCGCGGAACTCGGCACGCGCGTGATCGACGCCGCGCGCGCGGCCGGCATCGGCATCACGATGCTGCCGGTGTCGTATCAGTTCGCCGGCTTCGGCAACAAGCCGCCGCGCGACGACCAGCGCCGTTTCATCAACACGCCCGACGGCCTGCTCGAGCTGCTCGACGCGATGCGTCGCACGGCGCCGGAGCACGGCGGGCTTCGTTATGGCGTCGCACCGCACTCGCTGCGGGCGGTATCCGAGAACGGGTTGCGCGTGCTGCTCGAAGGGCTGCCTGACGATGCCCCCGTGCATATCCATATCGCCGAGCAGACGGCCGAAGTCGACGACTGCGTGCGTGCCTACGGTGCGCGCCCGGTGCAATGGCTGCTCGATCGCTTCGACGTCGATGCGCGCTGGTGTCTCGTGCACGCGACGCACGTCGACGCGGCCGAAACGGCCGCGCTCGCGAAGCGTCGCGCGGTCGCCGGCCTGTGCCTGACGACCGAGGCGAACCTCGGCGACGGCGTGTTCCCGGCCGTCGACTATCTCGCGCAGGGCGGCGTGATCGGTGTCGGCTCGGACAGCCACGCGTCGGTCGACTGGCGCTCGGAGTTGCGCCTGCTGGAATACGGGCAGCGGCTCGTGCACCGCGCGCGCAACGTGCTGGCGAGCGACACGCAGGCGCATGTCGCCGATCGCCTGTTCGATGCATCGCTCGCGGGCGGCGCGCAGGCCAGCGGGCGGCGTGTCGGTGCGCTGCGCGAAGGGTGCCGCGCCGACTGGCTCGTGCTCGATCCCGATCATCCGGCGGTCGCCGAACACGACAGCGCGTCGTGGTTGTCGGGTATCGTGTTCGCCGAGCATGGCGAGACGCCGGTGCTCGACGTCTACACGGGCGGCGAGCGCGTCGTGAGCGGCCGCCGCCATCGCGACGAAGCCGTCGCGTATGCCGACTATCGCGCCGCGCTGGCGCAACTGCTGCGCTGACGCGCGCAACCGGCGCACGCCGCATGCGTGCGCCGGCAGACCTCCAACGGTGATGCGACATGACTGAACAACCGGCTGTATTCACGCTGAAGCAGGGCACGCTGCCGCTGCTGATCTCGATTCCGCACGCAGGCACGCACATCCCCGACGACATCGCCGCGACGATGACGGCCGATGCGCGTTTCGTCGACGATTGCGACTGGCATCTCGAACGGCTGTACGGCTTCGCGGCCGACCTCGGCGCATCGATCCTCGTGCCGTCGCACGCGCGTTACGTCGTCGACCTGAACCGTCCGCCCGACAACGAAAACCTGTACCCGGGGCAGGACACGACGGGGCTCGTGCCGGTCGATACGTTCGACAAGGCGCCGCTGTATCCGGCGGACGCGCTGCCCGGCAACGACGAGATCATGCGTCGCCGCGACCGCTACTGGCTGCCGTATCACGACGCGCTGCAACGCGAGGTCGCGCGCCTGAAGCACGAGCACGGTCGCGTGCTCGTGTGGGAAGCGCATTCGATCCGCTCGCACGTGCCGCGCTTCTTCGACGGCCGCCTGCCGGACTTCAACTTCGGCACGTCGAGCGGCGCGAGTGCCACACCGGGTCTGGCAGAGGCGCTGGCCGCGCGCGTGCTCGAACACGGCGGCTATACGGCGGTCGCGAACGGGCGCTTCAAGGGCGGCTACATCACGCGTCACTATGGCGTGCCCGCTACCGGCGTCGAGGCCGTGCAGCTCGAGCTCTCGCAAATCACCTACATGGAAGAGACGCGGCCGTACGCGTATGACGAAGCGCTTGCGGCGCGGATTGTGCCGCTATTGCAGACGCTCGTCGAAACCGCGCTCGCGCATCGTTGAACCCGGGCCGCACGGATGCGGCAGCGCGGCGGAGCAGGTGTGTCACGGTCCGCCGGCACGCAGCGTGCTGCACCGATGCAATGCACAACACGGCATCGATCCTCGAGATCGGTGCCGTTTTTTTTCGTCCGGCTTTCGTCTGATCGATGTCGTCATCGGCACCTGAAAATTTGACGCAATTTTTAGGTGATATAAGCTGAATGTTAGGAAGTCGTCACGCGCGCACCGGCGGTGAGGCCATCGATCGTGGCTGCCCCGCGCCGCCCTGCGCTGCGAGACACCTTGCCGACGTGCCGCCGCGCGGCGTTGCCGCATGCGCTTCATCGCGACACGTGTCCTGCCTTCATCCGTCAGTCGAGTACGATCGTGAAAGCCGCCAGCCCTTCGATACGCCGGACGCGAAGTCCGTCGGCGGGCGCGCCGCCTCAGGCCGGGCCGATCCGGCATGCTGATCGCGGCACGCGTGCCGCCTTTTTACGCGAACCTCGTTTCTTCGCCATTTCCCATCGCGGCCTGCGCCGCTTCAATCTCGTGACCGCGCGCGTGTTCAGCGCGGTGCAGTGCGACGGCAGCGCGTCATTGTTGCCCTAGCGTCCTTTTCGGCTTCCGTTCCGGGTCGCACCGCCTGTTGCCGCATCGTCCGCGCGGCAGGATCGCGTGTGAGCATGCGCCGCGTCACGGTGCGCGCGTGCAGCGCCGGCACGAACCATCATCGTTCCGCGTGCGAACGAGTCGCGCGCGATTACCGGAGAGACACCCATGCGCATGCGCCCGATCGTAGCCGTTACCGCCGACCGCATCCTGCGCGGGGCGCATCCGAACCACACGGCGGGGGAGAAGTACCTGGCCGCGCTCGTCGACGGCGCCGGCGCGCTTGCCTTCGTGCTGCCCGCGCTCGGTGCGCACCAGCCGGCCGACGCGATCGTCGCGGCAGTCGACGGGTTGCTGTTCACCGGCAGTTATTCGAACGTCGAGCCGCATCACTACGGCGGCGCCGCGAGCGCGCCCGATACGCTGCACGATCCCGCGCGCGACGCGACCGCGCTGCCGCTGATCCGCGCGGCGATCGAAGCGGGCGTGCCCGTGCTCGCGATCTGTCGCGGCATGCAGGAGCTGAACGTCGCCTACGGCGGCACGCTGCATCAGCGGCTGCACGCGACGACCGGCTTCGACGATCACCGCGAGCGGCCGGCCGATCCGCTCGAACGGCAGTACGGTCCGGCGCACGTCGTGCAGTTCGCGCCGGGCGGCCTGCTGCAGCGGGTCGCGCGTGGTGCGCAGGAGGCGACGGTCAATTCGCTGCACGACCAGGGCATCGCGCAGCTCGGCGCGGGGCTCGTCGTCGAGGCCAGCGCGCCCGACGGACTGGTCGAGGCCGTCAGCGTGCGCGGCGCGCGCGCGTTCGCGCTCGGCGTGCAGTGGCATCCCGAATGGCGCTACGCGGAACAGCCGCTGTCGCGCGACATCTTCGCGGCATTCGGCGCGGCGTGCCGCGCGCGCATGACGCATCGCATTCATGCGGCCGGCGGCGCGATGCCGTCGCCGGCCGCATCCGACGTCGACTGATAGAGGCCGATCATGCAACCCGAACTGAGCGAATTCCTGCGACAGCACCGCATCACCGAGGTCGAGGCGATCATTCCCGACATGGCCGGCATTGCGCGCGGCAAGATCATTCCGCGCAACAAGTTCGAATCCGGCGAATCGATGCGCTTGCCGCAGGCCGTGATGGTGCAGACCGTCACCGGCGACTATCCGGAGGACGGCACGCTGACCGGCGTGACCGATCCCGACATGGTGTGCGTGCCCGATCCGTCGACGATCTGCCTGATTCCGTGGGCCGTCGACCCGACCGCGCAGGTGATCCACGACTGCGTGCACTTTGACGGCTCGCCGGTCGAGATTTCGCCGCGCTACGTGCTGCGACGCGTGCTCGATCTGTACAAGGCGAAAGGCTGGCAACCGGTCGTCGCGCCCGAGCTCGAGTTCTATCTCGTCGACATGAACGCGGATCCCGACCTGCCGCTGCGTCCGCCGGTCGGGCGTACCGGGCGCGCGGAGACCGGCCGGCAGTCGTATTCGATCGAAGCCGTGAACGAGTTCGATTCGTTGTTCGAGGACATCTACGAATACTGCGAGATGCAGGGGCTCGATATCGAGACGCTGATTCACGAGGTCGGTGCCGCGCAGATGGAGATCAACTTCGTACACGGCGATGCGCTGTCGCTGGCCGACCAGGTGTTCCTGTTCAAGCGCACGGTGCGCGAGGCGGCGCTGCGCCACAACATGTACGCGACCTTCATGGCGAAGCCGATGCAGGACGAGCCGGGCTCCGCGATGCACATCCACCAGAGCCTGGCCGACGCGCGCACGGGGCGCAACCTGTTCTCCGACGAAGACGGTGCCGTGTCGCCGATGTTCCACAGCTATCTCGCGGGGCTGCAGAAGTACACGCCCGCCCTGATGCCGATCTTCGCGCCGTACATCAACTCGTATCGCCGCCTGTCGCGTTTCATGGCCGCGCCGATCAACGTGCAGTGGGGCTACGACAACCGCACGGTCGGCTTCCGCATCCCGCAGTCGGGCCCGTCGGCACGCCGCATCGAGAACCGGATTCCGGGCGTCGACTGCAATCCGTACCTCGCGTTCGCGGCGACGCTCGCCGCCGGCTATCTCGGCTTGACGCAACAGCTTGCACCGACCGAGCCGATCGCGTCGGACGGCTACAACCTGCCGTATCAGCTGCCGCGCAATCTCGAGGAGGGCATCTCGCTGATGGCGGCGTGCACGCCGCTGGCCGGTATTCTTGGCGACAAGTTCGTGAAAGCGTACCTGGCGCTGAAGGACACCGAATATGAAGCGTTCTTCCGCGTGATCAGTTCGTGGGAACGCAGGCATCTGCTGCTGCACGTGTGAGCGTGCGGCACTGTTATCCGGAGGAAGCATGACCGATCGAAACGAAGCCTTCTCACCCCATTCGACCGCGGATTACCGCGCGCTCGACGCCGCACACCACATCCACCCGTTCTCCGACATGGGCGCGCTGAACCGCGCGGGCAGCCGCGTGATCGTGAAGGCCGACGGCGTCTACCTGTGGGATTCGGACGGCAACAAGATCATCGACGGAATGGCCGGTCTCTGGTGCGTGAACGTCGGCTACGGCTGCAAGGCACTCGCCGACGCCGCGTATCGCCAGCTCCAGGAACTGCCGTTCTACAACACGTTCTTCAAGACCACGCACCCGCCGGTGATCGAGCTTTCCGCAATGCTCGCGGAAGTCACGCCAAAGGGCTTCAACCACTTCTTCTATTGCAACAGCGGCTCGGAGGGCAACGACACCGTGTTGCGCCTCGTGCACCAGTACTGGCGCGTGCAGGGGCAGCCGCAGAAGAAGTATGTGATCTCGCGCAAGAACGGCTATCACGGCTCGACGATCGCGGGCGGCACGCTAGGCGGGATGGGCTACATGCACGAGCAGATGCCGTCGAAGGTCGAGAACATCGTGCACATCGACCAGCCGTATTTCTTCGGCGAAGCAGCAGCCGGCGAAACGCCGGAAGCATTCGGCCTGGCCCGCGCGCAGCAGCTCGAAGCGAAGATCCTCGAACTCGGCGCGGAGAACGTCGCCGC
>NZ_CAJNKE010000377.1 GCF_905232215.1 Burkholderia sp. LMG 13014 | reverse complement strand
CCCGGCACCGTCTTAATAAGGTCGCGGTTCGCGCCTAGTGCCTTGCGCAACGTCGCGACATGGACCTGCAGCCGGTTCTCCTCGACGATCAGGCCCGGCCAGACCGCATCCATGATGTCGTCCTTCGACACGACGGAACCGTTGGCGTGATGCAGTACTTCAAGTATGTCGAGCGCGCGTGCGCCAATCCGCAACGACGCGCCGTAACAGCGAATGTCTCGCTGCTCGAAATCCACCGACAACGTCCCGATCTGGATCATGGCCGCCTCCAGGTTCCCCACGATGGCCGCCATATGAACATTGCCGTTCACTGGGGCGGGAGTCCGCACCCCGCCTGCGCTGCGGGTCGGGTGCGAAATCTCAAAAAGTGGAGCGAGTGTAAACGCCGCATAAACAAAAATCTTGAAGGAAAATGCGCTGGCGCCCGCTGCAATGGCATGCCACCGAACTCGCGGAACGCAAATATAAATGGGGCAATATCAAGTGGGATGGCGCTTTCTCGTACCGGCCGGGCCTGGCGCGACATGGGGCGGTCCGCTGCAAGCATTTCGTCAGGCAGTGAACATTTATTCAAGTTATCGTGGGCGCTATCAGGCGCGCTGTATAAACTTCAATTGAAAATGCTCGCGCGCCGCACCTCATCGAAGGATTGTCCCGTCATGCCAGATCCCCTCGTCGCGCCTCCCGCGGCGCCGCCGAAAGACACGCTCGGTTGCATGTCGAGCCTGCTATCCAAGGATATTGAAAGGTCGGTCGGCGGCCTGACGCTCCACCGCAAATGCATGCGCAACGAGCAATTCGAGCGAATCGAGATGGCCGCCAGCGATCGCGGATTCCTGATCGGCGTGTCGCTCAATAGCGGGCACCGGCGCACGATCTACGGCGGGGCCGGCAAATCCGAGCGGCGGTTTCAGCACGACTCGATCTACATTCGCGACTTCTCCCGGAATTTCCGCGCGGACCTCTACGGCAAATTCGACTTCCTGCTCATCGAACTGTCGCGCACCTACCTCGACCACCTCGGCCGAGAGCACGACGGAACGGGAATCGGCGGCCTGACCTGCGCGCCCGATGTGCAGGACGCGGTGCTCGGCCATCTCGCGCACGGCGTTGCCGACAGCCTCGACGTACCGGGCGCGCTGAACGCGCTGTTCGTCGAGCAGATGGGGCTCGCGATCGGCACGCATCTCGCACGCCGCTACGGCAATGCGAACGCGCGTGACCTGCAGCTCAAGGGCGTACTGTCTCCAGCCAAGACAGCGCTCGCCAAGGAACTGCTGATGGAAAAGGCGGATCTCGGCGTGTCGATCGAGGAGGTCGCGAACGAATGCGATCTGTCGCGCGGCTATTTCATCCGCGCGTTCTCGCGAACGACGGGACGCACGCCGCATCAATGGCTGCTCGAACAGCGCGTGATCCGCGCCCGGCAACTGATCGAAACGACCGACATGTCGCTCGCGGAAATCGCGGCCGTCTGCGGCTTCGCGGACCAGAGCCATCTGAACCGCGTGTTCGCCCGCATCGTCGGCCATCCGCCCGGCGTATGGCGGCGCGGGATGACCCGCTGACTGCCTTCGCATACGAGCCGCGGCTCGCGCGTCATCCCGTCACTGAAGCGGCGTCGCGTCGTAGTTGACCGGGATCCAGTCGTACTGCTCTCCTTCCCCGAGCAAATGCCCGAGCCCGGAAAACGCAATGTGCGCGACACTGACCTACCGGCAGGATCCGCCAGTGTCCCGAACGGGACATAAATCGCTCTGAAGGCCGGGCCGCGGCGGCGCCGGCCCGGCTTCAGGCAACTGGATCATGCGCGCGCCGCGCGGCAATCAACGCATCGCGAAAGACGGCAGCCGGCTGCGCGCCGCTGATGACCGTGAGCCCGATGCGCGTCGACGGCACCGAAGCGATGCCTTCGCGCACCGCCTCGTCCTCGAGCGCGAGCACCGCGTCGAGCCCTTCGCCGGACGCAAGGAACGCGAGCACCGCGTCGCCCGGCAACCCGGCATCGGTCGCGATCTCGACCAGCACGTCCGCGTCGCCGAGATCGCGCCCGTCGCGGAAATACGCGGCGAACAGCGCGTCGACGAGCGCGATCGCACTGCCGCGCTGTTGAGCGAACCAGACGAGCCGGTGTGCAAGCCGCGTGTTCGGCGTGCGCGCGATCCGCGCATGATCGAAGACGAGGCCCGCCGCCCGGCCGGCTTCGGCAACATTCGCGTCGAGTGCCTGTGAGCGCGCCCAACTGCCGAACTTCGCGCTCCGGTACGCCTTGCGATCCACGCCGCCCGCCGGCATCGACGGGTTCAGTTCGAACGGCACGAACCGGACGCTCACGTTGCCGGCCAGGCCAGCTTCGTCGATCGCCTCCGCGAGCCTGTGCTCCGCGATCCAGCACCACGGGCAGATCAGATCGTAAGTCACCGTTACTTCGAGGGGTTTCATCGCGCGCTCCTGTAAATTGCCAGTTCAGAAGATAGCGCTTGCGGGCCGGCGATAGAATGCCAACGGCACGCAACGCATCGTTGCGACACGCACAAAGGCGAAGACGACATGGACAAATTTTCCGCGCTGCGCGCGTTCGTGGAAGTAGCGGAAGCCGGCGGCTTCTCGAGCGCGGGACGGCGTCTCAAGCTCGCGGCTTCGTCGGTGGTGCGCGCGGTGGATGCGCTTGAAGCGTCGCTTGGCACCGTACTATTGAACCGCACGACGCGGCAGGTCACGCTGTCCGACGCCGGCTCCGTCTATTACGCCCGCGCGAAACGGCTGATCGAGGAACTCGCGGAAGCCGACGCACTCGTCGCCGATCGCGGCGACGAGCCGTCCGGACCGCTGCGCGTGTCCGTGCCGGTCGCATACGGCGTGCGCCGCATCGCGCCGCATATCGCGGCATTCCTCGCGCGCTATCCGAAGCTCGACCTCGATCTGCAACTGACCGACGAACGCGTCGATCTCGTCATCGGCCGGATCGACGTCGCGATCCGGCTCGGCGAAGCAGCGCCGTCCGCGGAGGTCGTCGCGCGGCAGCTCGGCACGTTTCAACGGTATGTCGTCGCGAGCCACGACTACCTCGATGCGCACGGCACGCCGTCGGCGCCGGGCGAACTGGTCGACCATACGTGCCTGCGCTTTCACTTCGGTGGCGACCAGCAGGCCTGGACGTTCGCCGATGCGCACGGCACGACGCAAGTGATCGTTGCCGGGCGCATGAAGTCGAATCACAGCGAAGTGTTGCGCGATGCCGCGCTCGACGGCGCGGGCATCGCGCTGCTGCCGGACTGGCTGGTCGATGCCGACGTCCAGTCCGGCCGCCTGCGCAGGCTGTTCGAACAGTACGACGTCACGCCCGGTGCGGCCCGCTCGGTCGTCACCGCGCTCTACCTGCCGAATCAGCGCGGCTCGAAGCGCGTCACGGCGTTCATCGATTTCGTCGAAGCGCTGGCGCGCGCGCAGCACTGAGCCGCGCCAGCGCCGCGTTACCAGCCGAACTTCGCTTCCACGCCGACATAGTCGGCGTTGCGCGCACCGAGCGCGCGAATCGAGTCGGCGATCTGGAAGTGCACGGCCTCGACGGCCAGCGCCACGTTCGCATTGACGAGCCAGTCCACGCGGGCCTGCGCATACATGCCCGTCCACGAGCCGCCCTTGCCGGCCGTGCCGGGCACCACCTGCATCCCCTGCGCGTAGATCGCGTCGGCCGTCGTCTCGCGCCACTGGAAACCGACCGCGGTCAGCACCGTCACGTTGCTGGCCGGCTTGAACGTCAGCGACGGCTTCACGTGAATCAGGTTGCTGTAGCCGGTGTAGCCGGCGAGCGTGAAGTAATAACCGTTCGGGAACAGCGGGTTGAAGGTGCCCATGCGCCCGTCGCCGGGATGCTTGTCGCCCGATGCACCGTCGACCTGGATGCCGATGCGCGGCGTGCCCGGCGTTTTCGCGAACGTGTAGCCGCCCAGTGCGCCGAACGCCCACGCACCGATCGTGTCCTGTCCGATATGCCCTGTCTGGAGCATCGCCTCGACGTCCCAGTCGAGCCGGCCGGATTTGCCTGCGTAGCGCATGTCGAATACATCGCGCCGTTCGGTGCCGGCCCCGTCGAGATAACGCGCGTTGTCGCGCGTATAGCGCGACCAGTAGGCCGACAGATCGCCGGGACCCGTGCCGCTCCGCTCGATACGCACGCCGTCGAATCTCAAGTGCCGGTTCGACACGTCGTCGAACACCGCATCGTCGCGATATTGCACCGGGCGCGTCACATAGCCGATCAGCCGGAATTTGCCGATTTCGTAATCCGCCCACAGCGCATCGAACGCCTGGCGCACGTTCGGCCCGTCGCGCACCGCCACGAAGCGCTGCAAGTCGAACGCCATCTCCTGTCGGCCGATGCGGGTCTTGAGCGTGCCGCCGCCAACCTGGTCGACATACGCGACGAACGCCTGCTCGATGTCGAGCTGGTCCTTGTCCACCGTGCTGACCATGTCCTTGCCGAACGGCCGTGCATCGATGAACTGGACGAACGCTTGGAAGTGACCGGCATAGCGCAGGTCAGCATGCACCGTCGCATGCTCGATCACGTAATTGTCGTCATGCGCGGCGCCGAGCCCGAACAGCGGCGCGTTGTTCAGCTCGAAGCGCTCGCGCAGGTTCGCGCCGAGCGACAGGTAAGTCGACGGGTCGCCGCCCAGCGGGATGTACTTCAACGAATCGAGCGGCTTGCGCGGCACGCACGGATTCGCGAGCACGGACCAGTCCTCCTGCCAGCGGTTGAACAGCAGGGTCGGCCGCTTCGCCGTGCAGGTCGTGCCGGCGCTCGAAACCGGTGCCGAGGATTCCTCGGCACCGGCCGCCGTCCCGGCGTACGTCGCGACACCGCCCGCCAGCACGGCGGCCGGCAGCACGCGCCGCCATGCGCGTCTCATCGACCGACGACCCATTATTTCGACCGCGCGTGGATCTCGGCGATATAACCGCCCGGGAACTGCACGAGCGCCGCATCACGCCCGTCCGACGTGAACGTCGGCACCAGCACGGTCACGCCCGCGGCCTGCGCCTGCTTCAGCGTCGCGGCGAGATCCGGTACTTCATAGCCCGTCATCTCCCGTCCGAACGGATAGGGCAGATGGCCGTCCGTGGCCAGCACGGTCATCTTGCCGAAACCCGACTCGATGCGGATGCGGCGATACGTATCGTTCGGCCGGCCGATCTCGACGCCCGGCGCCTTGCGCACGTCGGACACGACCTTGCCGCGCGAGAACGCGACGAAGTCATGCACCAGCT
Source organism: Burkholderia sp. LMG 13014 (assembly GCF_905232215.1). Taxonomy (GTDB): domain Bacteria; phylum Pseudomonadota; class Gammaproteobacteria; order Burkholderiales; family Burkholderiaceae; genus Burkholderia. Next base: position 721 of record NZ_CAJNKE010000377.1, on the reverse strand, counting down.
TGTTCGCGCTTTCCGGCGACACATAGACGCGGTTTTCCGGTACCGTTTGCAGCGCGTCGTAGTGCGGCGCCTGGGTATGCCAGTAGAGCTGCATGTTCACGCCGCCCGGCCAGCGGATGATCGCGTCGCGGCCGATCGGGTCGGGGAACGTATCGACGATCACGTCCGCGCCGTGTGCACGCGCCGACTTCATCGCGACGTCCATGTCGGTGACGAGATAGCCCGTGCGCTCCGCGCAGAACGGATACGGAATCGGCGTCTTGAAGCCGAACACCGAAATCGTGCCGGCCGGCGTGAACACGAGCTGCGACATCGTCTGGCTCGGTGTCGGCGTGACCTGGAACACGCCCTGCTGCGACTTCTTGCCGCCGAAGGTCGCGACGAAGCTGTCGGTGAAGCGGTCGAAGTCTTCCGGTGCGACGCACACGTGCGTCGTGTCGTATTGCGGGCCGACAGAAACGGCCGGGACACGCGCGGAGGCGGACTGGACCAGATGCGTCGCATCGGCATGGGCCGGCGCGACCGCCAGCAGCGCGCCGAGCGCGGCCGTCGAAGCCGCCGTCATCCGCAGTACCTGTCGCAACTTCAGTGCAATCATCGAATTCTCCTGGAAAGTGGCAAGCGCGGCCGTATGCCGCGCGCGCATTCAGCGTGGTGCCGGCCGTTCGTCGGGCCGGCCGGATTGATAAGCGAGGAAGCACAGCGCCGCGAGCGGCAACGC
>NZ_CAJNKE010000376.1 GCF_905232215.1 Burkholderia sp. LMG 13014 | reverse complement strand
TCCGCTTCCCGACCGCTTCCTCGCCCGCGTGGAACGCAACTCCCGTCATTCCCTGAATCAATGAACCAGCCGGCCTGAGCGGTTGGTGGCGCCGGCCCGTGCGTGCATGCCGGCAAGCGAAGGTCATGAACCGGGTCTATGACTGGGCATAAGGAATATTCATTTCATCGATTGGCACCATTCGCGTACGCTGGCTGTCGTTCAACCGGGGCCGGCTACCTGGCCTGCCCGGTGCGCGTCGCGTTCATCTCGATATACTCGCGGAAACCGTGCGGTGTCTCGTGATGTCGAGGCACGGCCAACCGGCCCGCAGCGGCCGGAGCAGGCACGGCCAACCCGTCGCGGCAGCGGTTCGCGACGACGATTCACGATAGGAGCAGGTCACATGACAGTCGTTTCTTCGCGCCTTGCCGGCAAGTGCGCATATATCACGGGCGCCGCCGGCGGCCTCGGCCGCGCGATCGCGCGCCGGATGGTCGAGCAGGGCGCGCGCGTGTTCGTGACCGACATCGCCGACGCCGCGGTGCTCGACGCGTTCGCGCAGGAACTCAACGCAGGCCACGCGACGCCGGTCGCGATCGCCGCGACGCAGGACGTGCGCGACGAGGCGCGCTGGCAGGCGCTGCTCGCGCAGGCGGTCGATGCGATGGGCGGGCTGTCCGTGCTCGTCAACAACGCGGGCGTCGGCTCGATCGGCTCGCCTGCGCAGATCGAACTGGACGAATGGCGGCGCGTGATGGCGATCAACGTCGAGAGCATCGTGCTCGGCTGCAAGCATGCGCTGTCGTACCTGGCCGAGAGCCACCCTGCGTCGATCATCAACATCTCGTCGGTCGCCGCGTTCAAGGTCGAGCCGGATTTCACCGCGTACAACGCGTCGAAGGCGGCGGTCGCGTCGCTGACGAAGTCGGTCGCGATCGACTGCGCACGCCGCGAGATCGACGTGCGCTGCAACTCGATTCACCCGGCGTTCATCCGCACGGGGATCGTCGAGCCACTGTTCCAGTCGCTCGGCGAACGCGACGCCACGCGCAAGCTCGCGCGCGGCATTCCGCTGCGCCGGCTCGGCGAGCCGGACGACGTCGCGCACGCGGCCGTGTATCTCGCATCCGACGAGAGCCGCTTCGTGACGGCCGCCGAACTCGTGATCGACGGCGGCATGTGCGCGGTCTGACGCGCATCCCGAACAACAACACCTGGAGGAGAACATCGTGTCGACACCCGTGAACCGCCAACTGCTGCTGAAGACGCGCCCGGAAGGGCGGGTCGGCCGCGAACATTTTTCGCTCGTCGAGACGCCGGTGCCGGCGCTCGCGGACGGCGAGGTACTCGTGCGCGTGCTGTATCTGTCGATGGACCCGACCAACCGCGTGTGGATGAGCGACGTGCCGCAGTACCTGCCGCCCGTCGCGATCGGCGAGGTGATGCGCGCGCTCGGCATCGGGCGCGTGGTCGCGTCGCGCCATGCGGGGTTCGCGGAAGGCGATCTCGTGCAGGGGCTGGTCGGCTGGCAGGACTACGCGGTCGTGCCGGCCGAGCAGGCCGCGCAGCTCGTGAAGTTGCCCGCGCAGTCGGGCCTGCCGCTGCCGACGCTGCTCGGCGCGTGCGGGATGAGCGGGCTGACCGCGTACTACGGGCTGACCGACATCGCGCCGGTGCAGCCGGGCGAGACGCTCGTCGTATCGGCGGCGGCCGGCTCGGTCGGCTCGATCGCCGGGCAGATCGGCAAGATCCACGGCGCGCGTGTGGTCGGCATCGCGGGCGGCGCGGACAAGTGCCGCTACCTGACCGAGACGCTCGGCTTCGACGCGGCCGTCGACTACAAGGCCGACGATTTCCGTCAGCAGCTGAAAGCGGCGACGCCGGACGGCGTGCACGTGAACTTCGAGAACGTCGGCGGCGAGGTGATGCGCGCGGTGCTGTCGCGGATGGTGATCGGCGGGCGCGTCGCGCTGTGCGGCGTGATCTCGAACTACAACAGCGGGCGCGCGGCGGACGACGTCGGCGTGCTGATCTCGAAGCGGCTGACGATGCGCGGCTTCCTGATCCTCGACTATCGCAAGAGCCGCGAGGCCGTGCAGACGCTCGCGGGCTGGCTGCGCGACGGCCGGCTCAAAGCCGAGGAGACGGTCGCGGACGGTCTCGAAAACGCGCCCGACGTGCTGAATCGCCTGTTCGACGGCGACCATCGCGGCAAGCTCGTGCTGCGCGTCGATCCCGACGCGTGACCGGCCCGCGGCACGGCGTGCGAGGTCGTTCGTACGCTGCCGCGAGCGGGTGGCAGACGCGGTGCGTTCGAGTAACCGTGTCTTAGTTTCGGACTTGTCCCATATATTGTCCGGGCTTCTCTCCCTAAAGTGATTGCCAGCAGACAGGCGGCGTGACCGACGCGTCACGCCGCCTTTTTTTCTGGGCACGGGGCAGAGGAGAGGGAACATGCGAAACGACGCGAAGCAGCTGGCATCGGTGGCGATGCGCAATCGAACGGTGCGGTGCGCCGGTGTCGCGCGGCGGATGGCGATCGGGCTTGGCGTGGCGTTCGCGATGTCGAATGCGGTGGCGGCCGGGCACGCCGCGTCAGGCGGCGTCGTGCGGTTCGCGGGCGCGCTCGTCGATTGCTACGACGTGACGCTCGATGCGCGGTCGGGCGTGGTGGTCGAAGGGCGAGAGAGGGTGAACGGCGGGACGGCGGCAACGCTGCGATTCGATGCGCATGGCCGGCGTTTGCCGGGTGCCCATGTGGCACTGGTCGGGCCCGACGGAGCACCGTTCGCGCCGGATGTCGCTTCGCGTGTGCGTGCTACGTGGCGCGATGCGCACGACGATCGACGCGTGCCGCTGGTATCGGGCCGCACGTATCGCGTAGGGCCGTATGGCGGCGTGATGATGCTGGCGGCGGATGAAGAAACGGGCGCCGTGGCGCCCGTCGTGATCCGCATTCGTCATCCGTGACGGCGAATGTCCGCCGATGCACGGCACGTGGCCGCGCGGTGGGTCATTCGGCCTGTTCGGCCCGCGCGTAGATGTCCCAGCTCGCCATGAACAGCGCGGCGACGAGCGGCCCGATCACGAAGCCGGTGATGCCGAACAGCGCCATCCCGCCGAGCGTCGAGATCAGCACGACCCAGTCGGGCATCTTCGTGTCCTTGCCGACGAGGATCGGACGCAGCAGGTTGTCGACGAGGCCGATCACGCCGACGCAGAACACGACGAGGATCACGCATTTCCACACCGCGCCGATCATCAGCAAGTAGAGCGCGGCCGGCACCCATACGAGGCTCGCGCCGATCGCGGGCAGCAGCGACAGGAACGCCATCAGCGCACCCCACAGCACGACGCCTTCGATCCCGAGGATCCAGAAGATCAGGCCGCCGAGCGCACCCTGCACGAGCGCGACCGCGATGTTGCCCTTCACGGTCGCGCGCACGACCGTCGTGAATTTTGCCAGCAGCAGGTTCTTGTGCTCGTCGTCGAGCGGCAGCGCGCGGCGCACGCGGCGGCCGATCTCGCCGCCGTCGCGCAGCAGGAAGAACACCATGTACAGCATCACGCCGAAGCTCACGACGAACTGGAACGTGTTCTGGCCGATGCTGAGTGCCTGCGCTGCCGCGAGCTGGCTGATCTGCGCGGCGCCATCGGTCAGTTTCTTCTGGATGCCCGGGAGGTTGCTCAGGCCGTATTTCTGCAGCAGGTGCTGGATCGACGACGGCAGCGCGTGGATGATGTCCTGGAAGTATTGCGAATAGTTAGGCTGTGCGGTCTTGATTTCCTGGTACACGTACGCGATTTCCTGCACGAGCGTCGCGGCGACGAACACGAGCGGCAGGATCACGATCAGGACGATCAGCGACAGCGTCACGAGCGCGGCCAGGTTGCGCCGCTTGCCGAAGCGCGCGGCGAGCCAGCGTTGCACGGGCTGGAACAGGATCGCGAGAATGGTGCCCCAGAACACGGCTCCGGAAAACGGCGCGAGGATCCAGCAGAGTCCGACGGTGACCGCGGCCAGCAGGAAATAGAAGAATTTTTGGTGGTCGTGTCCGCTTTCCATGGATGACATTCGCGCAGATTGATGCGTGGTTTGATTGAATCTCGTTGCCCCGCGCACGATCGGTTCACGATCGTCACGGGTTCGCGCCGAAATGCGCCGTCGGGCGGCCCGAACCGGAGTATGCCCGCAAAGGTGCCGCCATCATAGCCGCTGCGCGCGGCACATGCGAAAACGCCGCGGCCGGGGCCGCGGCGCTGCCGGGAAGCAAACGCGGCGCAACGCCGCGTGTCGCATCGTCAGATATTGAGCTTCGTGACCTTGGTGCCGTTCACCGACAGGTCGCCCATCAGGCCCGCGTTGGTCAGGACCAGCACCTCGACCGGTGCGGTGGCCGTGGTCGTATCGACCGCGCCGTTCGCGCCGACCTTCACGACCGCGACCGATGCGTCGGCGCCGGCGGCCCAGCCATCGGACTTGCGGAACGAGTCGAGCGCATCCTGCGTCATGAACAGGAACACGATCGCCTTCGACTGCGCGCCGGCCTGCAGGCCGACCGACAGCGACGACGTGTTGTAGTAGCCGACCGTGCTGCCGCCGACACGCAGCGCGCCGTTGCCGGACTGGCCGCCGACGATGAAGCCGGCCTGCAGCACGTTCGGGAACACGAGCACGCCGCGCGATTTCCCGACGAGTTCACGCGAACCCGGCACCGTCGAATAGAGGCGCGACAGCGTCGCGTTGACGCTGGCGTCGATCGACTCGCGCTTCGACGCGCTGGCCGCGGCGCCTTCCGGTTTGTCCGGCGTGGTCGTGCAGCCGGCGAGCGCGAGGCTGCCGAGCAGGACGGCGGCGGCGGCTTTCATGGCAAAGGTCTTCTGCATGGCGTTTCTCCTTCGTTTGTCTGATTGAGGACGGACGGTGCGGGCGCGGGGCGGCCTGCTCCGTTCAACGGCGGGCAAGGAGCAGGCCCGCAACGAACGCGAGGCCGGCGACGACGCCGGCGGTTTGCCACGGGTTGTCGTGCACGACCTGCGACACGCGTTCGGCCGAATCGCGCAGCCGGGCGGCCGCGCTGCCCGACGCATGGTCGAGCGTGCTGCGCGCTTCATCGAGCCTGGATTGCACGCGCTTGCGCAGCGCGGCGATATCGCCGTCGCCGTCGTTTTTCAGCAGATCTTCGAGTTCGTCGACCAGCCCGCGCAGATCGTCGGTGACGTCGGCATGCAGGTCGCGGGCGGCCGAGCGCGTCGTGCGGCCCACGCGCCGGCCCGTGCGACGAATGTCGGAGAGGCCGCGATCCAGTTTGTGTTCGATCGAGTCAGTGAGCGCCATGGTGTTTATCCTCCTTCGATTCAAGGCCAATTTGAAGATAAGACGAATCCCAGCAACTTATGTGATTCACGTGGCCCAATTTTGTTTCGAGACAAATTTTCAATTCGTCGGCAGGATCGCCGCGAAGCCCCGCCGCACGGGGCGGCACGGCCGTTGAAAAAAATTCGCATTCCGGGCGAAGCGGCATATCGGGCGGCGGTAGGCGGTGAAGGCCAGGTAAATATGGCGTCGCCAGGGCTGCCAGGTAAATAGTGCCGTTGCAGGCCTTGTGCTGATGCAAATGCACTAGTCGATGCTGTGTGGACGAGCACGGTTCGTGCCCGGGGCCGCCCATATGCGGCCGTCGTTAAGCGCGACGTCGATCACGACGGGATCGTGGTCCGATGAGCGGTACGCGTCGGGTGCGTAATAGGACGACCGTTGCGCGGACGTTTTGTAATCGGGCACGGGTTGCAGGGCCACCGGTTCGTCGGCGTTGATGTGCCAGACGTGCACGGCCTTCACGCGCGCGGCGAGTGCCGGCGTGGCGAGCGCGTGGTCGAGGTTGCCCGCTTCGCCGCGAAATACGTAGCTGTACGCAGCATCGCCGCCGAAGCGGGCCACCAGGTTCGCGTAGCCGCGCGATTCGAGCGCGCGAACCGGATCTTCCTTCGCGTAGCTGTTCAGGTCGCCGATCAGCAGCACGCCGTCG
>NZ_CAJNKE010000375.1 GCF_905232215.1 Burkholderia sp. LMG 13014 | reverse complement strand
GCTGCGCCAGGTGGGCGACGCGCTGTCCGGCTGGACGCTGACGCCGAACGGCACCGAGGGCTACAAGAAGGCCGAAGTGACGAGGGGTGGGGTCGATACGCGCGACCTGTCGTCGGCGACGATGATGAGTACGCGCGTGCCCGGGCTGTTCTTCGTCGGCGAGGCGGTGGACGTGACGGGCTGGCTCGGCGGCTACAACTTCCAGTGGGCGTGGGCGTCCGGCACGGCGGCCGGGCAGGCCGCGGCGGAGTATGCGCGCGGCGCTTGACAGGGCCGGGCTGGCGCCGTTTGGTGGGACCAGTCCCCGTGCCTTTAGGCAATCGCTCTGCTATACTCGGTAGTCTTTCCCTGCAATCCTTTATTCGTGTCGGATCATGACGATCATTCGCGTTAAAGAGAACGAGCCGTTTGAAGTTGCAATGCGTCGCTTCAAGCGCACGATCGAGAAGAACGGTCTGCTGACCGAGCTTCGAGCGCGCGAGTTTTTCGAGAAGCCGACCGCGGAGCGCAAGCGCAAGAAGGCTGCTGCAGTGAAGCGTCATTACAAGCGTATCCGCAGCCAGACGCTGCCGAAGAAGCTGTACTGAACGATTGGGCGCCGCGCGGTTCACTGAGCGGCGCACCGGCGACTCCGTGCGATCGTGGAAGATCGAGCTGATCGTGCGATCGATCAGGCGAGCCGCCGATGCCGGATTCGAGCAACCCGCTTGAGACATTGTCCCAAGCGGGTTTTTGTGTTGACGTCCGTTCGCGGGCGTCGAATTCACGTTTCCTTCCCGGGTGAAAGATGAGTTTGAAAGAGCAGATCAGCGAAGACATGAAGGCCGCGATGCGCGCGAAGGAAAGCGAGCGCCTGGCAACGATTCGCCTGCTGATGGCCGCGATCAAGCAGCGCGAAGTCGACGATCAGATCACCCTCGACGACGCGGGCATCACGGCCGTGATCGACAAGATGATCAAGCAGCGCAAGGATTCGATCAGCCAGTTCCAGGCAGCCGGCCGTGACGATCTCGTCGCGAAGGAGCAGGCCGAACTGGTCGTGCTGAGCGGTTACATGCCCGAGCAGCTGTCGGAGGCCGAGGTGGCTGCCGAAGTCCAGGCCGCGGTCGCGCAGACGGGCGCCGCCGGCCCGCAGGACATGGGCAAGGTGATGGGCGTGCTGAAGGGCAAGCTCGCCGGCCGTGCCGACATGACGGCCATTTCCGCGCTGGTCAAGGCCGCGCTGACGAAGTAACCCCTGTTTCCCTGGCGCGCGCCGTGCGTGCGCCGGGGTGTCGTATTGTCTTTTTTTCGCTCGATCCCACGGTGATTCCGCATTCGTTCCTGCAGGATTTGCTGAACCGCGTCGATATCGTCGACGTGGTGGGCAAGTACGTGCAGCTCAAGAAGGGCGGCGCCAACTTCATGGGGCTGTGCCCGTTCCATAACGAGAAGAGCCCGTCGTTTACCGTCAGCCCGACCAAGCAGTTCTATCACTGCTTCGGTTGCGGCGCGCACGGCACGGCGATCGGCTTCCTGATGGAACACGCGGGGCTCACGTTCCCGGAGGCCGTGCAGGACCTCGCGCAGTCCGTCGGGCTGACCGTGCCGCACGAGCCGTCGATGCGCGGTGGAGGTGGTGGCGGAGGCGGTGGCGGCGACTATCCGGCGCCGGTGTCGAAATCGGTCGCGACTGCGTTGTCCGATGCGATGACCGCCGCGTGCGACTACTACCGCAAGCAGTTGCGCGGCGCGACCGTCGCGATCCAGTACCTGAAGAACCGGGGCCTGACTGGCGAGATCGCCGCGCGCTTCGGGCTCGGCTATGCGCCGGATGGCTGGCAGAACCTCGAAGCCGCGTTCCCGGACTATCGCGACGAGTCGCTCGTCGAGTCGGGGCTCGTGATCGTCAGCGAGAAGACCGATGCGCAGGGCGTTGCGCGCCGCTACGACCGGTTCCGCGAGCGGATCATGTTCCCGATCCGCAACGTGAAGGGGCAGGTGATCGGCTTCGGCGGCCGCGTGCTCGGCAGCGGCGAGCCGAAGTACCTGAACTCGCCCGAAACCCCGCTGTTCAACAAGGGCAGCGAGCTGTACGGGCTGTTCGAGGCGCGGCTCGCGATTCGCGAGCGCAAGTACGTGCTGGTCGTCGAAGGCTACATGGACGTCGTCGCGCTCGCGCAGCTCGGGTTCCCGAATGCGGTCGCGACGCTCGGTACCGCGTGCACGCCGATTCACGTGCAGAAGCTGCTGCGCCAGACCGATACGGTCATTTTCAGTTTCGACGGCGATTCGGCCGGGCGACGGGCGGCCCGGCGCGCGCTCGAGGCCTGCCTGCCGCATGCGGGCGACAACCGCACGATCCGGTTCCTTTTTCTGCCGGCCGAGCACGATCCGGACAGCTATGTACGCGAGTTCGGCGAGGCAGCGTTCTCCGAGCAGGTCGAGCGCGCGATGCCGCTGTCACAATTTCTGCTGAACGAAGCAATTTCCGGCAAGGCGCTCGACCAGCCGGAAGGCCGCGCGAAGGCGCTGTTTGACGCGAAGCCGTTGTTGCAGGCGCTGCCCGCGAACGCGTTGCGCGCGCAGATCATGCACATGTTCGCCGATCGCCTCGACATCCCGTTCGAGGAGGTCGCGGGGCTGTCCGACGTCGATACGCGGATCGCGGCACCGCCGCGCCAGGCGCCCCCGCGCAGCGAGCGGCGCCGCGTGACGGACAGCGAAAAGCGCGCGTTGCGCACGCTGGTGATGCATCCGCGCATCGCGTCGCAGCTCGACGACGAGCAGCTCGCGACCCTGCGCGCATTGCCGCGCATCGGCGAACTGTTCGCGGAAGTGGTCGATCATGCGCGCGCGCTGGGCGATGGCGCGGAGTTCCGGCTGCTGTCGGATGTCCTGCGGACGTCCTCGAATGGAGCGACTTACGAGGAAATCTTCCGCGAAATTCTGGACTATGATGAAAACGTCCGCGACTTGCTGTTACAGAATCCGGAAGACGAGACGGTGCCCGAGCGGCAGCGTGAACAGGAACGGATCGCGGGGGAGGAACTGCAGGCGGCGGTGCTCAAGATGCGTTACGACGCTTGCTGCGACCGGCTTGACAGGCTGGCGCGGCAATCCACCTTCACACCCGAGGAATTGGCCGAATTGACGGAATTGAACCAGCAGCGAACCGACATGAAGCGTCGGCTCGGGCTGTAGGCGGCCGGAGAGCTTAGAGAGGGCTCCCCAGCGTGCTATAATATAAGGTTTCCAGCGGTTTGTTTTCTAAGCAGAGGCGAGAATCGCGATGGCAAAGACGACAGGCGGAAAGAAAGCAACAGGCAAGGGCTCGACGGAGCCGACCAAGCAGGTCACAGCGGCCAAGTCTGCTTCTTCCACCAGGACAACGTCTTCAGCCACGTCAGCCCCAGCAGGAAAGAAAACCGCGGCCGGCACTGCTCAGGTTGCGCCGGCGTCGGCAGCCAGAACACGGGCTGCCGCCAGACCCGACTCCGGGCCGGCCAAGCCGGCGGCGAAGCGGGCAAGTGCGAAAAGCGCAAGGGACACGACTGCCGCCGCGGACGAAACGGCAGTACGTACTACTCATGTACCCACGGTTCAACCGGCTGTCGTCCAGCAGCCGCGAGTCGATATAGCCGGTACGGCGAACTCCATGACCAAAAAGCTGAACGAAGTATCCGTCGAAGACGACGCAAATCAGAGCGACGAGCAGCCCGCAGCAGCAGCAGCGGCGGCTGCACCGGGCAAATCCAAGGTGCGCGATCGTCGCGCCAAGGAAAAGGCGCTACTGAAGGAAGCGTTCGCGACGAGCACGCCGGGTACGGCCGAGGAGCTCGAAGAGCGCCGCGTGAAACTGCGCGCGCTGATCAAGCTCGGCAAGGAGCGCGGCTTCCTCACGTACGCTGAAATCAACGACCACCTGCCGGACAACTTCACCGAGACCGAAGCCCTCGAAGGCATCATCGGCACGTTCAACGACATGGGCGTGGCGGTCTACGAGCAGGCTCCGGACGCGGAAACGCTGCTCCTGAACGACAACGCGCCCGCCGCGTCGTCGGACGATGAAGTCGAAGAGGAAGCGGAAGTCGCGCTGTCCACCGTCGATTCGGAATTCGGCCGCACGACCGATCCGGTCCGGATGTACATGCGTGAAATGGGTACGGTCGAACTGCTCACGCGCGAAGGCGAAATCGAGATCGCGAAGCGGATCGAGGACGGCCTGCGCCACATGGTGATGGCCATCTCCGCGTGCCCGACGACGATCGCCGACATCCTCGCGATGGCCGAACGCGTCGCGAACGAAGAGATCCGCGTCGACGAACTCGTCGACGGCCTGCTCGATCCGAATGCTTCGGACTCCGCCGATACCGACGGCTTCTCCGCGAAGGAAGCGGAAGCGATCGAGAACGAGGACGAGGAAGCCGAAGAGGAAGAGGAAGAAGAGGAAGAGGAGGAAGACGACGGTGCCGCCCAGGCATCGGCCAACGCCGCCCAGCTCGAAGCCCTCAAGCGTGCGTCGCTCGACAAGTTCTCGCAGATCAGCGAGTGGTTCGACAAGATGCGCCGCGCGTTCGAAAAGGAAGGCTACAAGTCGAAGGCCTACCTGAAGGCGCAGGAAACGATCCAGACCGAACTGATGACGATCCGCTTCACCGCGCGTACCGTCGAACGCCTGTGCGACACGCTGCGTGCGCAGGTGGACGAAGTGCGTCAGGTCGAACGTCAGATCCTGCACATCGTCGTCGACAAGTGCGGCATGCCGCGTTCGGAATTCATCGCGCGCTTCCCGGGCAGCGAGACGGATCTCGACTGGTCCGAGAAGGTCATGGCCGAAGGCCATTCGTACAGCGCGGTGCTGTCGCGTAACGTTCCGGCGATCCGCGAACAGCAGCAGCGCCTGCTCGACCTGCAGGCACGCGTCGTGCTGCCGCTGAAGGACCTGAAGGAAACCAACCGCCAGATGGCGGCCGGCGAACTGAAGGCACGCCAGGCGAAGCGCGAAATGACCGAGGCGAACCTGCGTCTCGTGATCTCGATCGCGAAGAAGTACACGAACCGCGGCCTGCAGTTCCTCGACCTGATCCAGGAAGGCAACATCGGCCTGATGAAGGCGGTGGACAAGTTCGAATACCGTCGCGGCTACAAGTTCTCGACCTACGCGACGTGGTGGATCCGCCAGGCCATCACGCGCTCGATCGCTGACCAGGCGCGCACGATCCGTATTCCGGTTCACATGATCGAGACGATCAACAAGATGAACCGCATCTCGCGGCAGATCCTGCAGGAAACCGGTCTCGAGCCGGATCCGGCAACGCTCGCCGAGAAGATGGAGATGCCGGAAGACAAGATCCGCAAGATCATGAAGATCGCGAAGGAGCCGATCTCGATGGAAACGCCGATCGGTGACGACGACGATTCCCATCTCGGCGACTTCATCGAGGACAACAACACGGTCGCGCCGGCGGATGCCGCGCTGCATGCGAGCATGCGCGATGTCGTGAAGGACGTGCTCGATTCGCTGACGCCGCGTGAGGCGAAGGTGCTGCGGATGCGCTTCGGTATCGAGATGAGCACCGATCACACGCTCGAGGAAGTCGGCAAGCAGTTCGACGTCACGCGCGAGCGGATCCGTCAGATCGAGGCCAAGGCGCTGCGCAAGCTGCGTCACCCGAGCCGTTCCGACAAGCTGAAGTCGTTCCTCGAAGGGAACTGATTTCCAGCGTCTCTCCTGCGAACGCCGCCGGTATCTGCATGATGCCGGTGGCGTTTGTCTCCTTTGTTGTTACAATGCCGGCCCGGCTTCTTTGTCGGGGCAGCGTGTGACACGCTTTGCTTCTCATCAGGGCTTGTAGCTCAGCGGTTAGAGCAGTCGACTCATAATCGATTGGTCGCGGGTTCGAACCCCGCCGGGCCCACCAGATTTCATGCGCGCACTTGCGCAGCATGTCGAAACCCGCGATGGCTTCATGCGTCGCGGGTTTTTCTTTGCGCGGACGCGAGACGAGCGTCCGAGTCAGGAAAGTACCGA
>NZ_CAJNKE010000374.1 GCF_905232215.1 Burkholderia sp. LMG 13014 | reverse complement strand
GCGTATCGCGATAGCCGAGCTCGACGCCGGTCGTCAGGCGGATGCCGCGCGTCATCGGCGTGATCAGGAAGCCGCTGTCGGCATCGAGCACGGGCCGGTTCAGCCGCGCGCCCGGCTGCGCCGCGTAGTGCATGTGATAACCGCGCTTGACCGCGAGCGGCAGCGTATAGCCGAGCCGTTCGCACAGCAGGTCCGACCAGGGCCCGAGCGCGACGACCGCCGCGCGCGCATCGACCGGGCCTTGCGCGGTGTCGACGCGCCAGCCGTTCGCGGCCGACAGCGTCAGCGCGTCGCCGGTCAGGATGCGGCCGCCGAGCTGCTCGAAGTAGCGCGCATAGGCCGTCACGAGCGCGTTCGGATCGCTGATCGAATCGGAGCCCGTATAGCGCAGCGCGCCGACCAGCGCACGGCTCAGGTGCGGCTCCGCGTCGCGCAGCGCGGCCGCGTCGAGTGCATCGAAGGTCACGCCGTATTCGGCGCGCCAGCGCTCGGCGTCGCGCGTTTCGGCATCGCGCGTCGCGGCGGTGCGGAACACCTTCAGCCAGCCGCCTTCGCGCAGCAGCGCGCCGGCGCCGGCCGCTTCGATCAGCGCGCGATGCTCGGTCACGCAGTGTTCGATCAGCGGTGCATACGCGCGTGCGATCTCCGCATGGCGCGCCGGATGCGAGTTGCGCCAGTAGCGGTACAGGAACGGAATCAGTTTCGGCAGCGCGCCGACGTGATAGCGCACGTCGGGCGAGCGGTTGCACGCGTATTTCAGCAGCGTGCCGAAGCCGCGCGGAAACGCATACGGATACACGCCTTCACGCTGGATCAGCCCGGCATTGCCGAGCGACGTCTCGTTGCCGGGCGCCTTGCGGTCGACGAGCGCGACCGACAGGCCGCGCTGTTGCAAATGAACGGCAACGGATACGCCGATCATGCCGCCGCCCAGGACGAGCGTGTCGAATGTCATCGGGAATTCCTCGGGGCGGGCGGCGCCGGCGTCAGGCGAGCGCGGTCACGGCGATCTCGACGTCGAGACCGGGCTTCATCAGCAATGCCTGCACGCACGCGCGGGTCGGCGCGTGGCCGGCCGGCACCCAGGCGTCCCACACCGCATTGAACGCATCGAAGTGCGCGGCGTCGCTGAGCCACACGTTGGCCGTCAGCACGCGCGTCTTGTCGACGCCGGCCGATGCGAGCAGCGCGTCGATGCGCGTGAGGATTTCGGTCGCCTGCACGGCAATCGGCGCGCCGGCCGTATCGGGCACCTGCCCGGCCAGATGGACGAAGCCGTTCGCGATCACGACCTGGCTCATGCGTGCGCCGGTCTGCAGACGTTTGATTTCACTGGACATGGATTGCACCTTCGCGGGCCCGGCCGTGACAGGCCGGGAAAATAAATGGCTGGAAAAACCGCTGCCGTGTGCGGAATCGTCGGGCAGCCGCCGCACGGACGAGCTGCGCCGATTCGCACACGTGTCGTTCACGCCGGCCGCACCGGCCCCGCGAGTTTCGCGTCGTCCGATGCTAGAGTGGCCGTCACGCCCACCATCGGCGATTTCGACGAAAATTATCATATACGAGAAAAATTATTCTCGTATACGATAAAACCCGTATTCACGTCACGCACGTCGCGCCCCGTATCCGCATGCCCAAATCCACCGCTCCCGTTCCGCCGCCCACCGACGCCGCGCCGCAGCTCGACCACCAGACGGTCGGCGCGCGGCTGCGCGACGCGCGCAAGTCGCGCGGCCTGACGCTCGCGCAACTGTCCGAGCGCTCCGGTATCGCGGTGTCGACGATTTCGAAGGCCGAGCGCGGCGACATCGCGCTCACCTACGACAAGTTCGCGGCGCTCACGCATGCGCTCGCGCTCGACTTCGACACGATGTTCTGCCGCCCCGCGCCCGCCGGCCCGATGACACCGTCGTTCACGCCGGCCGGCCAGCAGATGGTCTACGACACGCCGAACTATGCGTACGGGATGCTCGCGAACGACCTGGCCGGCAAGCGGATGGTGCCCGTGCGCGGGCGGATCCATGCGCGCAAGCTGTCGGACTTCGCCGACTACATCCGGCACAGCGGCGAGGAGTTCGTGTTCGTGCTGAGCGGCGAGCTGGAGCTGCGCTTCGAGAACGGCCATGCGTACCGGCTCGGCGCCGGCGACAGCCTGTATTTCGACAGCGCGGTCGGGCACGTGTACCTGAGCCTCGGCGACACCGATGCCGAGGTGCTCGCGTGCTGTGTCGATGGCGATGCAAGGCGGCCGCACGACGCGATCTGAAGACTGCCGCGCGGCGCCCGACGCCTGACGCGGTCGGGATGCGCAATGCATCGAACGCCGCCACGCGGCACCCGGATTCCTATTACGATAAGGACGATGCATCCCGCGGCCGCAACGGCCCGCGCCGGCATGCACGACCCTCAACCGGAACGCCCCGATGACAATCACGACCCGCCTGCTCGACGCGGCCGACGCCGCCCGTTTCCAGACCGTTCGCCTGCGTGCGATCGACACCGCGCCCACTTCTTTCCTGCCGACGCTCGACGAAGAATCGCAGGTGCCCGTCGACGAATTCGCGACGCGCATCACACCGACCCGCGAACGCGCCGTGTTCGGCGCGTTCGACGGCGATACGCTCGTCGGCATCACCGGCGTGCGCCGCGATGCGCGCGTGAAGATTTCGCACAAGGCGACCATCTGGGGCGTGTTCGTCGAGCCCGCGTATCGCGGGCAAGGTATCGCGCAGACGCTGCTCGAAAGCGCGACCGCGCACGCGGCGCAGGCTTGGCAGTGCAAGCAGCTGATGCTGTGCGTGAACGAGGTCAACGCAACCGCGGAGCGGCTGTATGCGTCGCAAGGGTTCGTCCGGTTCGGCACGGAACCGCGCTCGATGTACGTCGACGGGCGGTTCTACGACGAGCATCACATGGTCAAGACACTGGCGTAGCGCGCCGCTGCCGCGAACGGGAAGCGCCAGGCAAGCTGCTGCTCACCTGCATCACGCGCCGGCACTCCCGTCATTCGCAGCGACGCCGGCGCACCATGGACCGGCGCCGAACACACGTCGAACGCAACAGCCCGGGTGTGAGCGCACACTAACTTTCCATGCAATACGACAGCGGCAAGGCGTACCGCTGTCGGTTTATGCGCAAAAACTTTAATTGCAACAAACCGGCCGGCCAAATCCTGACCTGTCTGCCGCCGCCACCCGGCCGCCCGGGACCGCATCGTCCCCCGCCAACGCGAAAATTGGATCGATCGGAAACATGAGCCGGGCTTTCCTGCTTCACGCACGTCACCGTGCGCATCATTCAATCGCCGCGCCCGAGCACCTGCGTCCGCCTCGGTAATTCCGCCTCTATTCAGCCCCCCGCGCTCCGCGCTATCGTCTTCGCCATCTTCACAGCCCAGGAGCTGCCTTTGCCTTCCCGTCACGGAGTCGACCTCATCCGCGCCCGCGCGCTGTTCGACCGCGAGCGCCGCGCATTCACCGAAGCCATGCCGGTCTCCCGCGCACTGTCCGCGGAAGCATCCGAGCACTTGCTGTTCGGCGTGCCGTTGCACTGGATGCAGGACTGGTCGACGCCGTTCTCGCTGTATGTGAAGGAAGCGCGCGGCGCGACGTTCACCGACGTCGACGGCCACCGCTACGCCGACTTCTGCCTTGGCGACACCGGTGCGATGTTCGGCCATGCGCCCGAACCCGTCGCGCGGGCACTCATCGAGCAGGCCACGCGCGGCTACACGACGATGCTGCCGAGCGAGGATGCCGCGTGGGTGTCGCGTGAACTCGCGCGCCGTTTCCGGCTGCCGGTCTGGCAATTCGCGCTGAGCGCGAGCGACGCGAACCGCTTCGTGCTGCGCTGGGCGCGCGCGGCCACCGGCCGCAACACGATCGTCGTGTTCAACGGCTGCTATCACGGCACGGTCGATGACGTATTCGTCGACCTCGTCGACGGTCGCCCCATGCAGCGCGACAGCCTGCTCGGGCAGTCCTACGACCTGCTCGCGAACACGCGCGTCGTCGAATTCAACGATCTCGCCGCGCTCGAAGCCGCGCTGAAGCACGGCGACGTCGCCTGCGTGCTCGCGGAACCGGCGATGACGAACATCGGGATGGTGCTGCCCGATCCGGGCTTCTGGGAAGCGGCACGCGAACTGACGCGCCGCTACGGCACGCTGCTCGTGATCGACGAGACGCACACGATCAGCAGCGGCCCGGGCGGTTACGCCGTCGCGCACGATCTCGAGCCGGACATGCTGGTGGTCGGCAAGCCGATCGCGGGCGGGGTGCCGTGCGCGGTGTACGGATTCAGCGCCGAATTCGCGGAACGCGCGAAGCAGGCGAAGCTGAACGCGCCACCCGGCCACTCGGGCATCGGCACGACGCTCACCGCGAACATGCTCGCGATGCATGCGATGCGCGCGACGCTGGCCGAAGTCGCGACCGACGCGGCCTACGCGCACATGTTCGAACTCGCCGCGCGGCTCGCCGGCGGTCTCGAACAGGCGATCGCGAAACACGGGCTGCCGTGGTGCGTGACGCGCATCGGCGCACGCACCGAGTTCCAGTTCGCACCCACGCCGCCGCGCAACGGCACGATCGCCGGCGAGCAGCTCGACAGCGAACTCGAGCACATCGTGCACCTGTACCTGCTGAATCGCGGCGTGCTGATCACGCCGTTCCACAACATGATGCTCGTGTGTCCGCAAACGACGGCCGACGATGTCGATCGCCTCGTCGCGCAGTTCGGCGCGTGTCTGGGGGAGCTGGTCTGACGCAGCGCGCGCCCGGCTCGCCATCGCGCGGGCCGGGCGCATCCCCCGAGACGCACCGCGTCCCGCCTGTTTCGGCAGATCCGTCGGATCGACCTGCGTACCCGGCACGCGTTGGGTGCGCGCGCTCGGCGCGACTTCGTCGTGCAGCACCGTGCGCGTTTCGATGGAAGCCCGCACGGACGCGCCGCCGTCCGGCCTACTTCGGCAGATCGGTCGGATCGACCTGCGTGCCCGGCACGCCTTCGGTTCGCGCGCTCAGCGCCAGTTCGTCGTGCAGCACCGCTCGCGTCTCGACGGTAGCCCGCCCCGCCGCGCCGCCGTCGAGCGCCGGCAGGATGTAGCCGTTCACCATCCGGCGGAACAGCTTCACGTTCTCCGCATCGCGCAGGCCGCCGTCCACCGGCAGCACGCCTGTCATCACGACCACCGCATTGCGCTTCGGCAGCACCGTGATGAACTGCCCCTTGAAGCCCATCGCGCCGAACTCGGGCTCGCTGTCGACGATGTTGTTGATCCACCAGTAGTAGCCGAAATGCGGCGACACGGCCGGCGACGTCATCTGCGCGATCCACGCGCGCGGCACGACCTGCCGCCCCTGCCAGCGGCCGCCGTCCAGCACGAGCATGCCGAGCTTCGCCATGTCGATCGCGCGCAGTCGCAGCCCCCAGCCGGCCGACACCAGCCCCGTGCGGTCCGCGCGCTCCCACGCCGCGCGCTTCATGCCCAGCGGGCCGAACAGCCGCGCCTGCGCCACGCGCTCGACCGGCTCGCCGGCGGCCGCGCTCAACATCGCCGCCGCGAGGATCGGATTGACGTCGGTGTATTCGAACCCGGTGCCCGGCGCGACTTTCGGCTGTGCCGACGCAGCGAGCTTCAGCCGGTCGGGCGCGGTGTAGTAGATCGGATCGTCCTTCGGGCTGAAGTCGTAGTGCAGACCACTCGACATCGACAGCACATGCTTCAGCTGGATATCGCGCTTGTCCGCGAGCGCGCCGCCGAGGTCGGGACGCCACGTGGCGAGCCGCGCGGCCACCGGCTCGTCGAGCCGCACGGCGCCCTGGTCGACCAGGATGCCCGCGACGAGCGACGTCACGGCCTTCGTGACCGAATACAGCTCGTAGGTCGCATCGCGCGACGCAGTGGCGCCGTAGCGCTCGAAGATCAGCTTGCCGTCTTTCACGATCAGCAGGCTGTACACGTCGAGCTTCTGTTCACGAATCCAGCGCGACAGGTCGACGAGCCGCCGCGAATCGACGCCGAC
>NZ_CAJNKE010000373.1 GCF_905232215.1 Burkholderia sp. LMG 13014 | reverse complement strand
TCGCTCTGGCGTTGCACCGCCGCCGCGAGCGCGAGCGCTTCGTCACGCGGCACGCCAACGGTTTCGAACGCCGTCACGGACGGCTTGCCTTCGGTCAGCGTGCCGGTCTTGTCGAACGCGATGACGGTCGCGCGCTGCGCGAGTTCGAGCGCTTGCGCATCCTTGATCAGCACGCCGTGCCGGGCCGCGACACCCGTACCGGCCATGATCGCGGCGGGCGTGGCGAGGCCAAGCGCGCACGGGCACGCGATGACGAGCACTGCGACCGCGTTGAGGATCGCGGTTTCCGTCCCGGCGCCGGCGATCAGCCAGCCGGCCAGCGTCAGCACCGCGATGCCGAGGATTGCCGGCACGAACACCTCGCTCACGCGATCGACGAGCCGCTGGATCGGTGCCTTCTCGGCTTGCGCGGATTCGACGAGGCGGATGATGCGCGCGAGCGTCGTCTCCGCGCCGATCGCGGTGGTTTCGACGACGAGCGCGCCTTCGCCGTTGATCGAGCCGGCCGTGACGGGGTCGCCGTCGTCCTTCGGTACCGGCAGGCTTTCGCCGGTGATCAGCGATTCGTCGATGTGCGAGCGGCCCGACACGATCCGGCCGTCGACGGGCACGCGTTCGCCGGGGCGGATGCTGACGCGGGTGCCGACGCGCACCTGCGCCAGCGGCACGTCGCGTTCGACGCCGTGCTCGACGACGCGCGCCCGGTCGGGCCGCAGCGCGTTCAGCGCACGGATCGCGTCGGTGGTCTGGCGCTTCGCGCGCGATTCGAGCCATTTGCCGAAGCGCACCAGCGTGACGATGACGGCCGACGCCTCGAAATACAGGTGGCCGGGATGCGCGGGATCGCGCAGCAGCATCCACAGGCTCAGCCCGTACGCAGCCGACGTGCCGAGCGCGACGAGCAGGTCCATGTTGCCGGCGCGCGCCTTCACCGCATGCCAGGCGGCACGATAGAAGCGCGCGCCGAAGCCGAACTGGACGATCGATGCGAGCACGAGCTGGAGCCAGCCGTTCAGCATCAGGTCGACGCCGAACGGCGCGACGAGCATCGGCGCGACGAGCGGCGCGCTCAGCACGGCGGCACCGAGCACGAGGTTGCGTTCGCGAACCGCTTCGCGGCGCTTGCGCGCATCGGGATCCTGCGCGGAGCGGGCCGGTTGTGTGTCCGCGCCGGCCGTGGCACCGGCCGATGACGCGGCGGTGAGCGACGCGCGGTAGCCCGCGGTGGTGACGGCCGCGATCAGCGTGGCTGCGTCGAGCGCGCCGGCGCCATGCACCGATGCGCGCTCGGTCGCGAGGTTGACGGAAGCGCGCGCGACGCCCGGCACGGCGGCCAGCGCCTTCTCGACGCGGCCGGCGCAGGACGCGCAGGTCATCCCGCCGATGTCGAATTCGAGATCGGCGGAGGCAGTCGGAGCTGCCGGCCGGGTGGCCGCGCCGGCAACCGGCGTCGCGCCATAGCCGGCTTGTTTCACGGCTTCGGCGAGCCGTGCGGCGGTCACGTCGGGTGCCGCGTCGACGGTGGCCCGTTCGGTGGCCAGATTGACCGATGCGCGCGTGACACCCGGCACCTTCGCCAGCGCCTTTTCGACGCGCGACACGCAGGACGCACAGGTCATCCCGTCGATGTCGAGTTCGATGCTGGCGGGTGCGGCAGGCGACGAAGGGACGAACGCGGCGACGCCTGCATCCGTTATGGTCGGCGTTGCGCCGTAGCCGGCCTGTTTCACGATTTCGACCAGTTTCAGAGCGGAAACATCCGCCGTGGCATCGACGGTGGCGCGTTCGGTGGCCAGATTGACCGACGCACGCGTGACACCCGGCACCTTCGCCAGCGCCTTTTCGACGCGCGACACGCACGACGCACAGGTCAGGCCGTCGATATCGAGTTCGATCGTGGTTTCAGCCTGAAGCGGCTGGCGGGTGGTCGAAGCGGCTGCGGGCGCGGCCACGGGCGACGTATCGGCACGAGGCACGGGCACGGGCACGTTGGCTTCGAGCGCCGGCTCGCGCACGGCCGCACGGTAGCCGGCAGCGCCGATCGCATCGACGAGCTGCGCGGCGTCGATCGTTTCCTGCGCGGTCACGGTCGCCGAGTGGCCATCGAGATCGACCGTCGCGTCGACGACGCCCGGCACGGCGGCCAGCGCGCGCTGCACGCGGCCCGTGCAGCCGCCGCAATGCATGCCGTCGACGCTCAGTTCGATCGTTTGCAGTGCGGCGGAGGCGAGTGGTTCAGTCATGTCGGATTCCCCAAATGCGCGGTTCATGCCGCGAATGGTTCCAGTATCAACATTCCCATGATGGTAAGGTCAAGCGGCAATGACGATGTGACGCAGGTCGGCCGGTTCGGTTCGAGGTTGTCGATGCACACAGGGTGCCACGGTCCCGAAAAAGCGGATGCCCGGCCTCCACGCGGAACGCCGGGCAAGTCATATTGGCGAGCGTGGTGGCGCGGTCAGGCGCAGAGCTTGGCGCTTGCGAGACGATTCAGGCTGACGCCTTGTTCGGCGGCCTGGATCACCAGCGCGCGGTGCGCCTGCGGCGGGATGCGAACCTTGAATTCACCGCTGTAGGTTCGGTCGGCGATCGGCTCGGGCACTTTCTCGCCGTTCGCGGTCATGTCGCGCACGACCTCGGCGACGAGTTGGCGAATGCCGGCCAGCGCGCCTTCCGGCGTTCCGTCGAGCCACGAAAGAGAGGGGAATTCCGCGCACAGGCCGACGTGCTCCCCGTCCTCCGGGGACCACGTTACGCGGTACGTAAAGTGGTCTTGGCTCATGATTTCTGTTCCTTCAGTCGATCGATCGCGTCGAGAACCTGCCGCACCTGCTAAGCCTTTGCTTTCCCTCGATCGTCCTGGATATTCACTCGGGGTCACCTTGCCACGGTGTCTTGAAAATCGCATGGCTTGAACCGGATTGGCGGGCCGGTCCGAAGTGCGCCTCGCAGACCTCGAACAGATCGTTGAATCGCACGTTCGCGGGCTCGCACCTCATTTGCTCGAGGATCTTCCATTCGCGTGCCATGCCGAATGGTGTCAATAGTGGCACCATCCGTCAATCCGGACGGCGGTTCGATTCGCGTTCGGATCGGTCCGGCGCTGGCTGAAATCGATTCAATCTCGCCCCGATTTATCGGTCCGCTCGGACGAAATATCGGGGACGCCCCCATGCCGCAGCTAAGCCCCGCCTGTTATTCGGCATATTGGGGGATGCCCTTAGGCGCTATGATACCGGCGCTGACATCAGCGCCCACCGTAGCGAAACGTGACGAAACGGCCATCCGGGCGGGCTGAGGTGCCCGGGTTCGCCGTTTTCGAGCCGAACCGGGCGTTGACTGAAAAGAAAGAATATTCGGCCAGAATCAATGATTGAAAACCTACGAGAATCCGTCGCTTTGCGGCGCGCGTGCGCGCCGCTGGCCATGGCGCTGCTGCTGGCGGGGTGCGCGTCGCAACCGGATGCGATCCAGCGTAAAACCGGCTGGATGCGCGCGGAAGTCGCTGACTCCTATGTTTATGCGTATCCGCTCGTGCTGATGGACGTCGCGAAGGAAGCGGCGACGGGCGGCGACGGCGCGCAACCGGGGCAGGCGCCCCTCAACACGCTGCGCCACGCGCAGGCGCTGCCGCCTGTCGGCGCGGTCAATCCGCCGCTGCCGGGTGTCGACACGCTCGACTCGACCGGCTGGCTCGACGTTGCCACCGAACCCGTGATCGTCACGTTGCCCGACACGCGCGGCCGCTACTGGGATGCGCGTGCGCTCGACATGTGGACGAACGTGCTGTGGTCGGGGTCGAGCGTGGCGGCACGCGGTGCCCGCGGCGGCGCGCGATCGCAAACGATTGCCTTCGCCGCAAAGGACTGGCAGGGCACGCTGCCGAAGGGCGCGGTCCGGATCGACGTCCCGTCGGCCAACGCGTGGCTCGAAGTCCGGCTGCAGACGAGCGGCGGGCGCGACCTGACGAACGTGAAGAAACTGCAGCGCGCGATCCGCGTGGTGCCGCTGTCGGTCTACACGGGCGCCGCGCGCGGCGCGTCGGTTGCGGTCCATGCGGGCAGTGCGCCGTCCGAAGCGGTGGGCGGCGGCACGCCGGCCGAGCAGGTGGCAGCACTCGACCCGAAGGCGTTCTTCACGCGCTTCGCGCAGGCGCTCCAGGACAACCCGGCACCGGCCGACGACGCGCACGCGCAGGCGTTGCTCGGCGACATCGGCGTGTCGGCCGGCTATCCGGTGCTGTGGACGGGCGACCGCCTTGCGGCCGCGACGGCCGGCGTCGCCGAGGCGCGCGCGCGGCTTGCGACGCCGCCGTCGAACCTGCTGAACGCGAACGGCTGGAGCTGGATCGGCGATACGGCCGGCAAGTACGGCCAGGATTACACGCTGCGCGCGTACGCGGCCTACACACAATTCGGCACCGCGACGCGCGACGACGAAACGCTCGCGATCGTCCGCGTCGACAGCGACGGCCATTCGCTGAACGGTGCGAACCGCTACATGCTGCATTTCGCGCCGGGCGCGCTGCCGCCGGTGCGCGCGTTCTGGACGCTCACGCCCTATTCGACGAACGGTGCGCTGCCCGACGTCGGGTCGGCGCGCCGCTCGCTCGGCGATCGCGACCGGCTGCGCCGCAACCACGACGGCTCGATCGACATCGTCGTGTCGGCGTCGTCGGGCGGCGCGCATGCGGCCAACTGGCTGCCGGCGCCGCGCGCCGATTTCGCACTCGCATTGCGCCTGTACGCACCGAAGCCGCAGGCGAGCGACGGCTCGTGGATGCCGCCCGTCATCGTCCGGAAATGAACGGATGACCGGCGGCGTTGTCCGACCGGCGGGCGCGACGGCGCCCGAACCCCGTACCGTCACCTCCTGAGCCTATACTTTCGGGATAGCGTGCGTGGCCGCCCGGTTGTCCGGTGCGGCCCGGCATTCCATCCCGAGGCATTCAAGCATGGCAAGCGCAGACAAAGAAACCGTATCCTCGACCCTCCATGCCCTCGGTGGCGTTGCCCGCTCGCGCCGCACCCGGCGCATCGGCATCGGCCTGCTGATCTTCCTCGTTTTATTCGGACTGCTCGGGTTCTTCGCGGCGCCGCCGCTGATCCGCCATATCGCCGAACAGCAGTTGAGCCAGCAGCTCGACCGGCCCGCCACGATCCAGCGCATCGCGCTGAACCCGTACACGCTGAACCTCGAAGCCGACGGCATCCATCTTGGCGACAAAGGCGGGCAGGGCGACTTCATCGACATCGCGAAGCTCGTCGTGCGGCCGTCGTGGTCGTCGCTGTTCCGCGGCGCGCCGATCGTCAATGAAGTCCGCCTCGATTCGCCGCGCTTTCATATCGTCCGCTACGACGCGCAGCGCTTCAACTTCACCGACCTGATCGAGAAGTTCTCGACGCCGTCGCCCAAACCCGAAAGCAAGCCGACGCAGTTCTCGGTGTCGAACATCCAGGTCAACAACGGCCGGATCGATTTCGACGACCGTCTGCTGAACGAAAAGCACGTCGTCGACCACTGGACGCTCGGCATTCCGTATATCGCGACGCTGGCATCGAAGACCGACATCTTCGTCGAACCGAAGCTGCGCGCGCGTTTCGACGGCAGCCCGATCGCGATCGACGGCAAGACCAAGCCGTTCGCGCAGTCGCGCGAATCGGAGATCGCGCTGAAATTCGACGGCCTCGACGTGCCGAAGCTGATCTCGTACGTGCCGGCGAAGCTGCCGGTGGCCGTGACGAGCGGCCTGCTGAGCAGCGACCTCAAGGTCAATTTCGTGATGAGCGGCGAGACGCCCGCGCTGCGCGTGTCGGGCACCGTCGACCTGAACGACGCGAAGGTGACGGACCACGCGTCCGCGCCGCTGTTCGCCGCGCGCGGCGTGCACGTCGCGGCGGCCAGCCTCGAGCCGCTGCGCAACGCGATGCACTTCGACGAGATCCGGATCGACCAGCCGGTGGTCGACCTGTCGCGCGACAAGCAGGGCGTGCTGAACGTCGAGAAGCTCGCCGCGCCGCCGGCCGCCGCATCGCAGG
>NZ_CAJNKE010000372.1 GCF_905232215.1 Burkholderia sp. LMG 13014 | reverse complement strand
CGCGCGGTTTCGGCGGCGGCGGCACGGTGCCGCTCGCGCCGCTCACGCACACGTTTACGCATTTCCGGCTCGAGATCGAGCCGCGGCTGAGCGACATGGCCGACGGTGGCGGGCTGCCTTCGGGCGCGCGGGATGCGGACACCGCCTGGGTGCCGCTGAGCCGGCTCGACGCATACGGCGTGCCGGCGCCGGTGCGCAAGCTGCTCGATGCGCTGAGCGGGCCGCTGCTGTAACGAAGGGGAAGGGCGCGCTTTCAACGAAACGCGGGGCGGCCCGACATT
Organism: Burkholderia sp. LMG 13014; assembly: GCF_905232215.1. Taxonomy (GTDB): domain Bacteria; phylum Pseudomonadota; class Gammaproteobacteria; order Burkholderiales; family Burkholderiaceae; genus Burkholderia. The sequence goes on along the minus strand of NZ_CAJNKE010000372.1, from coordinate 5,762 downwards.
TTCCGTACGGAAGGAAGTCCGCTCGGAGACCGGGCGCGAAGTGGCGGTCCGGGAGCGCTGAGGAGAACGCCGGGCCACCGCAAGCTTTCCGTCCTGAAGGAAGCGGCTTTGGGGGAGATTCCTTCCGAAGTCTCGCGTGAAGCGACGGGGCAGGGGCGCGCTCAGGAAAACGCCGGACCGTCCCAAGTTTTCTTGACCCCCTCGTGGGGCCTGGAGCGGAGCGACAGGTCCGGGGGCCTTTATAGCCAGCCGTGCCGGCCGAGCACGTGGTGCACGGCGTCGATGCGCGCGCCGACGTCCGGAAACTCCATCAGCTTCTGCCGCGCGCGCAGGTCGAGCGGCAGCAGTTCCGCGAGGCGGTTCGACACCCAGCTCGGATCGTCGAGGCGGAACGGTTCGCCGAACGGCATTTTCTCCGGTTCGGACTTCTTCAGCGCGTCGATGATGCGCTCGAGCACCTCGGCGCACGAGCCGAACTGCGCGAGCGTTTGCTCGCCTTCGAGCGGGATGTCGTCGGGCAGCGGTTCCGCGATGCCGACCAGCAGCCCGTTGCCTTCGACGCGATACGACAGCAGCTCGAAACGCTGCGTGCCGACCGTCTGCAGGTACAGCATCCCGAATTCGCCGGTGTCGCACTCGGTGATGCGCGCCATGCAGCCGATGGTCTCGGGCACCGACACGGCGCCGTCCTGCGCGACTTCGGGCCCGCTCTTCAGCAGGCACACGCCGAACGGTGCGTCGTCGCGCAGGCACGCGCGGGACATGTCGAGATAGCGCGCCTCGAACACCTTGAGCGGGAGCAGGCCCCCCGGAAACAGCACCGTGTGCAGCGGAAACAGCGGCAGGTCGATCAGGGTGGTCGATAGGGAGGACATGGCGCGCGGGCGTTGGGGCGTGCGTCGCTAGGGTCGGTCGACCTCGGAGACGAGCCGCGACGACGCGTCGACATCCACTGGCGCGTCACGATGCCGCACGATCACGTTCGCCTCGTGCGCAAGGCGCGTGGCGAGCGTTTCCGCGATGAACACCGAACGATGCTGCCCGCCCGTGCAGCCAATGGCGACGGTCAGGTAGCTGCGGTTGTCATCGCGGAAGTGCGGCAGCCATTTCATCAGGAACGCATGGATGTCGTCGATCATCTGGTGGACGATCGGCAGTGCGTCGAGAAAGGCGATGACCGGCTGGTCGAGCCCGGTGAGCGGGCGCAACTCGTGGTCGTAGTACGGATTCGGCAGCGCGCGCACGTCGAACATCAGGTCGGCGTCGAGCGGCACGCCGCGCTTGAAGCCGAACGATTCGAACATCACCATCAGGTCGTTGTTCTTCTGCTCGATGAAGCGCTTGACCCACGTCCGCAGCGCGTTCGCGCGCAGCGTGCTCGTGTCGATCTGGTGGCCGAATTCGGCGAGCGGTGCGACGAGGTGGCGTTCGCGCTCGATCGCTTCCTCGAGCGACGACAGCAGGCCGACGTTCGCATCGTGCGACAGCGAACCGGACAGCGGATGGCGGCGGCGCGTTTCGGAGAAACGCTGGATCAGCGCCTGGGTGCTCGCGTTGAGGAACAGCACGCGCACGTCGTGCTCGCGCGACAGCTCGCGGATCAGGCCGGGCATTTCGTCGAGCGATGCACTCGAGCGCGCGTCGATCGCGACCGCGAGCCGGCGCTGGCCGTCCTCGGCGAGGTAGCGGGCAAGTTCGGGAAGCACGTGCGGCGGCAGGTTGTCGACGCAGTAATAGCCTGCGTCTTCGAGCGCGTTCAGCGCGACGGACTTGCCTGAGCCGGAGATGCCAGTGATAAGGACGATGCGCATGGGAAGCAGAGAATCCTGACGTTTCATCATAGCACCGGCTCGACGCGTCGGCGTTGCGCGGCCGGCGCGTGCGGGTTACACCAGTTTGCCGGGGAACTGACTGTCGGGATCTTGCATCGCGAGTCGTTGCCGATCCATGAAATCGCGCAATGTGTCGATTCCGCGCAACTGCAGGATCGTGTTCCGGACGGCCGCCTCGACCAGCACCGCGAGGTTGCGGCCCGCCGCGACCTGAATCGTGACCTTGCTGATCGGCAAGCCGAGCACGTCGACGGTCTGGCTTTCGAGCGGCAGGCGCTGGAATTCGCCGTCGGGGCGCCGCACGAGCTGGACGATCAGCTTCAGCTTCATTTTCCGCCGCACGGCGGTTTCGCCGAAGATGGTCTTGATGTCGAGCAGGCCGAGGCCGCGCACTTCGAGCAGGTTCTGCAGCAGCGGCGGGCAGCGCCCTTCGACGAAATCGGGGCCAAGTCGGACGAAATCGACCGCGTCGTCGGCGACGAGGCCGTGGCCGCGGCTGATCAGCTCCAGGCCGAGCTCGCTCTTGCCGAGGCCCGAATCGCCGGTCAGCAGCACGCCCATCCCGAGGATGTCGATGAACACGCCGTGCAGCGTCGCGCGCGGCGCGAGGATCCGCGACATGTAGAGCCGCAGGCTGTCGATCACCGCGGCGGCCGACATCGGCGTCGTGAACAGCGGGGTGGACGAGCGCGTGCACCGCAGCACGAGTTCGGGCGGCGCCGCGGCGCCGCCGGCGACGACGAGGAACGGCGGTTCGAGCGCGATCAGCTCGGCCATGTGGCGCGAGCGGTCTTCGTCGGTCTGCCGCTGGTAGTAGTCGATTTCGGCTTCGCCGAGCACCTGGATCCGGTTCGGGTGGATCAGGTTCAAGTGGCCGACGAGGTCGGCGCTCGAGGTGGCATTGCCGACGGTGTCGGCCGAAAAGCCGCGCTCCCAGCCTTCATGCCCCGTCAGCCAGCTCAGCTTCAGCGTGGCCGCGTTGTCGTCGAAGATGCTCTGGGCGTTGATGCTGGACGTATCCATGACTCTCGTCACTCCAATGGGCCGGTGCGTGCGCGCGGCGACGGGCGTCGCCATGCCGGGCCGGCGCCGGGCGGCCCTGAACGGCGGCGTGTGCCGCCGCGTACCGGAAAATATTCCGCCCGGATCAACTCAAGGTTGCCACTGAGTGAGCAGGCGATGCAACTCGGCGATATCCGTTTCGTTGTGCAGACGCTCACGCGCGTCGCGATCGGACAGCAGTTGCGCGATTTCCGACAGGATCTCGAGGTGCTGCTGGGTGGCTTGCTCGGGCACGAGCAGGAAAATCAGGAGGCCGACCGGCTGGCCGTCGGGGGCTTCGAACGGGATCGCATCGGCGAGCCGGACGAACGCGGCGAGCGGGTGCTTGAGACCCTTGATGCGCCCGTGCGGAATCGCGACACCTTCGCCGAGCCCGGTCGAGCCGAGGCGCTCGCGCGCGAACAGGTTGTCCGTGACGGTGCTGCGGGCGATGCCGTTCTGATTCTCGAACATCAGCCCGGCTTGTTCGAACACGCGTTTCTTGCTGGTGACTGAGAGGTCGATGACGACGTTCTCTATGGGCAGGATTTTGGCTAGGCGATTCATGTTGGCAGGCGATTGGGCGGCCTGGGGTCTCCTTGCGGCGGCAGACTGATTACCCATGTTCGGCGATATCAAGGCGTTTGGCATCGGCAACCTGCAACGCAGCTACCGCGTCCAGCGCCCCCCGGCGATAACCGGAACATTATAGAGCACAGCCGCGTGCGTGGCGCAGCGCGGACAGACCGGTTGCACCACGGCGGGAGTCGCAAAAAAAACGCCCGGCGAACCGGGCGACGTGTGTGTTGCGGTGAAGGTTACTGCGGCGGCAGTTCAATCTGGTCGATCGACGGTTGAAGCTTGATCGGGTCGTGCGCATGCGTTTGCAGGCGCTCCATGTGCTTGACGACCTGACGGTCCAGCTTGTCGATCAGCAGGTCGATCGCTGCATACAGGTTACCGTTCGCACTTTCGACGAAGATGTCCTTGCCCTTCAGGTGCAGGTTGATTTCTGCGCGCTGCTGCTTGTCCTTTTCCTTGTGGTTGTCGACCGAGAGGATCACAGTGCCATCGATCACCTGATCGCTATGCCGTAGCACCCGGTCCAGCTTGGTGATCACGTATTCGCGAATTGCAGGCGTGACTTCGAGATGATGTCCACTGATCTTCAGGTTCATAGTGCTTCTCCAAGCGAGTGACCACCCGGCCGCATCGAGGCGGCGCTCCGGTCGACTTGCCCGTGCCGCGCGAGGCGGTGTATCGCGGACAGGTCGCCCGGCCTGTTCCCCGTATGCGCGGTGGCCGGAACACGCCTGCCGCCGGGCAGGCAGCAGGCTTAAAGAGACTTGCGTAGATTCACTGCCGGGATCTTGAGGGCTTCGCGGTACTTCGCAACCGTGCGGCGCGCGACCACGAATCCTTGTTCTGCCAGCAGCTCGGCAATGCGGCTGTCCGAAAGTGGCGATTTAGGGTCTTCAGCTCCTATCAGTTGCTTGATGAGGGCTCGGATGGCCGTCGACGAAGCGGCGCCACCGGTGTCGGTCGAGACGTGAGATCCGAAGAAGTACTTAAATTCAAGCGTCCCGAACGGGGTCAGCATGTACTTCCCGGTTGTCACACGGCTGACAGTCGACTCGTGTAGGCCCAGCGTATCAGCTATTTCCCGCAAAACCAAGGGGCGCATGGCAATTTCACCGTGCGCAAAGAAGTTCTTTTGACGCTCGACAATCGCCTGCGCGACACGCAGGATCGTGTCGAATCGCTGCTGGATGTTTTTGATCAGCCAGCGTGCTTCCTGCAGCTGTTGCTTGAGCGAACCGGCCGACGGATCGCCGCGGCTGTTACGCAGGATGTTCGCGTAGAGGTTGTTGATCCGCAGCCGCGGCACGACCTCCGGATTGAGCTCCGCGAGCCATCCCTGGCCGGCCTTCTTCACGATGATGTCGGGCACGACGTAGTCGGCCTCGGCCTTGCCGTATGCGGCGCCGGGGAACGGCTCCAGCGAGCGGATCAGCGTGTGCGCGTCGCGCAGCGCGTCGTCGCTCGCCTTCAGGTGCTTACGCAACCGCGTGAAGTCGCGCGCGGCGAGCAGTTCGAGATGCTGCGACACGATCTCGAGCGCGAGCGTGCGCGTCGGGGACGGATCGAGGCGCAGCAACTGCAGCTTCAGGCATTCGGATGCCGAGCGGGCGCCAACCCCGGCCGGATCGAAGCTGTGCAGCAGCGCGAGCGCCGCGTTCAGTTCGTCGCAGTCGATCTCCAGCTCGGGCGGCAGGTCGGCGAGCACTTCGTCGAGCGTCGCGGTCAGGTAGCCGTCGTCGTCGAGCGATTCGATCAGGAACATCACGAGCGCACGATCGCGCGGGCTGGCCTGCGTGACGCGCAACTGCGCGGACAGGTGGTCGCGCAGCGACGTCGCCGCTTCCTGCACCTGCAGCGGCGGGAGGTCGTCGTCGTCGGACGCGCCGCTCGAGCGGCCGAATTCGTCGAGATTCCACTGCGGGCCGTCGTTGCCGTCGCCGGATGCGTAGCTGTCGTATTCATCCGCGCCGGCCGGCTCGTCGCGCTCGGCGCGATCGCTCGACGAACTGCCGCTGTTCATCGAAGCGGGCTCGGTGTTCTGTGCGGGAGGCGTCTGCGCGATCAACGATCCGTCCGCTGCGACACGCAGCGGGCTCGCGATCCATTCGTCGTCGTTCTCGAGCAGCGGGTTCTGCGCGACGGCCATCGCGACTTCCTGCTGCAATTCGAGCGTCGACAACTGCAGGAGCCGGATCGACTGCTGTAGCTGGGGCGTCAGCGCCAGATGTTGCGACAGGCGGAGTTGAAGGCTGGCTTTCATGGCGAGGAGGAGGTCATACCGGCAGTTTGCCACGACCCAGGCGCGTT
>NZ_CAJNKE010000371.1 GCF_905232215.1 Burkholderia sp. LMG 13014 | reverse complement strand
GGCAAGCAGATTCATGACCGTCGCTCGTTGTGCCGCGTTGCATCGAACGAGGCAAACCATGTGCCAGCCCGCGGCTGGCACGCGCGTTGCACGCGGTTCGGGAGCGCGGCGACGCAGGCCGCACGCGACAACCGGCAACGGCACGCGATGCGTGGCCATGCCGATCTGGCGTGCGGCACGTGCCGCGCCAGTGTGCGGCGTTGCGCCAGTTCGGCGAATGTGCCGCACCGGCATGGTGCGGATGACGCCGCGTGGCGTCCGTTTTCGGTGCAGGGGCACGAACGGCTTTGGACAGGGGAGCGACATGGAAGTCACCGGACAGACGACGCTGACCATCAGCAGCCGCAATTACTCGTCGTGGTCGATGCGCGGCTGGCTGCTCGCGAAGCTGAGCGGGATTGTGTTCGAGACGGTCAGCGTGCCGATCGATGCCGCGTCGCGCGCGGAGTTGCTGCTGCTGTCGCCGTCGATTCTCGTGCCGTGCCTGACGCACGACGGCAACACGGTGTGGGACACGCTCGCGATCGCCGAATACCTGAACGAGATCCGGCCACAGGCGCGGCTGCTGCCGGAAGACCGGCAAGCCCGCGCGCATTGCCGCTCGATCTGCGGCGAGATGCATTCCGGTTTCAGCGCGTTGCGATCCGCGTTGCCGATGAACCTGCGCGCGCATTTCCCCGGCTTCCGGATCTGGTCGCGCGCGCAGCACGACATCCAGCGGATCGTGACGATCTGGCGCGAGTGCCTGGCCGCGTACGGCGGCCCCTGGCTGTTCGGCGCGGAGATCGGCATCGCCGACGCGATGTATGCGCCGGTCGTCACGCGCTTCCTGACGTATGACGTGAAACTGGAGCCCGATGTGGCCGAGTACTGCATGCGGGTGCTCGCGCATCCGTTCGTCGCGGAGTGGATCGAGGCGGCGAAGGCGGAGCACGAAGACATCGACGAACTCGACATGGAGTTCTGACGCGCGGGGCGGCTTGGCGCTTTCAATTGCACTACACGAATACGCATCGAAACGAACTATTTGGTGTGGCTTCGAGCCTCGCAAACGTTTTACCTTGATTTCGCGTCGAAACGAGGACGAATTCCCTAAAGGATGTTGAGCCCGATGACGTAAACGGGTCACGGGGATGACTCGCGATCGCATGCTTCCGACCTGCGACGCGCAGTCCGCAACATTCAGCGCAGCAGGGGAATCGACTTGAATCGTCAGCAATCGTGGACGCGTACGGCGGCGCCCGGGGAAATCATTTACGCCGAGGGGTTCGCGGGCGAGCCCGTCATCTTTCTGATCACCGACGGCAAGGTCGAGCTGTCCACGCGCTGCGACGACAAGCGCGTCGTCGTCGCGACGCTCGGCCGTGGCGAGTTCTTCGGTGAATCGGCGCTGCTCGGGGCCGAGCCGCGTGCCCAGACCGCGAAGGCGCTTTCATTCTGTCAGCTCACGGTCGTGCCGGTCGGCACGCTCGACGAAGAAATCGAGCGCGTGTCGGCGCTGCTGCGCCACATCGTGCGGACGATGATCCGTCGCGTGAAGCGCAAGGACGACCAGCTCGCGACCTATACACATGCCGACTTCATGCCGGGCGTGCTGTCGTATGCGCATGTGCTGGCGCTGATGGCGGGCACCGAGGCGCGCGAGGGCGGCGATGCGTGGACGCGCCGGCCGATGCAGGCCCATGCGGCCGAAACCTCGGTGCCGCTCGCCGACGTAATCCGCAAATGCCGCGCGATTGCCGGCCACTCGCGGCCGCACGTGCTCGCGATGCTGCGACGCATGGAGAAGCTCAATCTCGTCACGATCGAAGCCGCGCAAGCGGACCACGCCGGCGGGGCAACCGACTATGCGGCGTCGTCGGACGCGCGCCAGGTCGTCACGTTCGACGCCGCGCGCGTGATCGATCGTGCGCAACAGGTTGCCGATCACGATCTCGACCTGTCGATCAACAGCGAACTCGAACTCATCGAGCTGGCCGATCTCGAGTCGCTGATCGGCGTCGAGAAGACCACGCTGCTCAACAAGCTGTCGAACGGCGAGATTGCCGACGAAGTGTTCGCGTTTCGCAAATCGAAGGTGCTCAGTTACGTCGAACAGAAGGGTGTCGCGTACTTCTCGCGACGCAATGCGCGTCGTGGCGAGGTGCGCTCGCTGGGGGATCTCGTGTCGATCGACCAGCGCACGCTGTTCGACGTCATCAGCGCGTTCGATACCTACGATCTCGCGAAGCTGATCGCGAATCTCGACGATCGCGCGGTGGCCGACAAGCTGTTCTCCGTGATGACCGAGGCGCGGCGCAACGAGGTGTCGTGGGTGATGCGTCGCGAGCTCAAGCTCGATCCGGTCGAGATCGAGGACATCGAGCAGCGCGTGCTGGATGCCGTTCGCGCGGCGAAGGCGCCGGCGGCGGGCGCAGCGCCCGTCGCGTCGGCATCGGATGCATGACAAGGGGGCGTACATGGATCTGTTGACGCTGGCCGGCGTGGTGCTTGGGGGCGCTGCGATCGTGTTCGGTTTCGCGCTGGAAGGCGGGCATTTCTCGATGCTGTTCCAGTTCGAGGCGCTCGTGATCGTGCTCGGCGGCACGCTCGGCGCGGTGATGATCCAGAACACCTGGGCGCGCTTCTTCGACGCGGTGAAGCAGTTGCGGCTCGCATTCGTGAGTGCGCGCGAGGTCGATCGCAAGAACCTGTCCGACCTGCTCGAATGGGGCGACCGCGCGAAGCTCGACGGGCTGCTCGCGTTCGAATCGATGGACGTGAGCGGCATCCATCCGTTCGCACGCCGCGGGCTCGAACTGCTGGCGAACGGTGTGTCGACCGCCGTGCTCGAGGACGCGTTGCAGCGCGAACTCGACGCCTACGAACGCAGCCGCCTGGCCGCCGCGCGCGTGTGGCAGCAGGCCGGCGGCTATGCGCCGACGTTCGGCATTCTCGGTTCGGTGCTCGGGCTCGTGCAGGTGACGAGCCATATTCTCGAACCGGCGCAGCTCGGGCCGGGCATCGCGGTTGCGTTCATCGCGACGCTGTACGGGCTGGCGTTCGCCAACCTGGTGTTCCTGCCGCTTTACGGCAAGCTGCGCGCGCAGATCGACAGCGAGCTGCGGTTTCGCAAGCTGTATCTCGACGGCTTGCTGGCGATTTCGCGCAAGGAGTCGCCGCATACGATCGAAACGCGCCTGACCGGCGACGTGCGCGGGCGCGCGGCCGAGTCGCTCGCGTGATGGGCGTGTGTCGCACGACGAACCCGGAATTCCAACCGCATGACTGCTCGAACTGACGGCGCCTCCGCTGCCGATCGCGACGACGACGAACACGACGGCGCGCAATCCGGCCGCTGGCTGATTTCGTACGCGGATCTCATCACGACGCTGATGGTGCTGTTTCTCGCGCTGTATGTGCTCCAGCTCGCGAAATACAACGCGCTCGATGCGCGGTACCAGACGCTCGCGCGGCATGCCGAAAGCGCGGCGAGCGCGTCCGCTTCCGCTGCCGTGACGCCTGAGCACTCGCCGCGGTGGCTCGCGTTGCTAGATTCGTTGAAGTCGAACGGCCGGATCTCGCTCGTGAAAGCGCCGCATGGTGTCGAGATAGGCATCGACGCGAAGATCCTGTTCAATGTCGGCGATGCACGCTTGTTGCCCGATTCGGCGCCCGTGCTGAACCAGATCGCGCAGGCACTGAGCGATCACGCGACCGGCGACATTCTCGTCGAAGGGCATACCGACAGCGTGCCGATCGCGAACGCGAAATACGAATCGAACTGGGAGCTGTCGTCGGCGCGGGCGGGGAGCGTCGTGCGTTACCTGACCGAGCGCGGCGTCGCCCCGCACCGGCTCGCGGCGATCGGGCGGGCCGATACGCAGCCACTCGTCGCGGGTGACGATGCGGCCGCGCGGGCGCGAAACCGGCGGGTCACGATCTTCGTTGCGTACTGATTGGTGTTGAATTTTTGTTGTTCGCGCATCTATAGGCGGCCGCGTTTGCCCGCCTGACAAGAACATAACAAATCTCGCATGATGAACATCTGAAATCAGCGATGCGGTTCTGCGCGTGCATGCCGATAACCCAAACTGGCTCAGACCGAGCGGTTATCGAGGGTTCCCCATGCATTTCTGGCGCAAGCTTTCCATACAGAACAAGCTGATTCTCAGCATGACGAGCTGCCTGCTCGTGTTCGTCGCGATCTCGAGCGGACTCAGCCTCCGTCTGATCGGCAACGCGGTGCGCGATCGCGTCGTCCGCGAAGAGCTGCCGACGGCCGTGAACGGCATCCGCGCCGACGTGCAGCGGCAGATGGCCGGGCCGATCGCCGCGTCGCGGATTCTCGCGCGCGATGCGTTCCTGCTGCAATGGGAAGCCGACGGCGAACCCGACGCCGGCACGCACAACTGGATCCAGCTCGCGAAGAACGTGAAGGACGAGCAGAAGGCGGCGTCGGTGCAGTGGGTGTCTGTGAAGAGTGGCAACTACTACAACGAGTCCGGGCTGCAGCGGAAGGTGACCGACAAGGATCAGTGGCTGACCGGCTTTTTGTCGTCCGGCAAGGCGTTCGACGTGAACATGGACCGTGAGGTGACGGTCGGCGGTTACATGATGTTCATCAACAGTCGTGTTGAGCTCGACGGCGTGCCGATCGGTGCGGCGTGTATGAGCCTGTCTGTCGATGCGCTCGCGAAAGGCATTGCCGCTTATCGGATTGGCGAGACCGGGTTCGCGTATCTCGTGCGTCCCGACGGCGCGATCATGATGCATCGCGATACGGCGCTGATTGATGGCAAGCATTTCATGAAGGATCAGCCGGGGCTGCCTGGTGATGCGTCGTCGACGCTGTTGGCTGGTCAGCCGTATGCGTATCTGAGCTACAACGGTGAAGGCGGTGCGCGATTCATCGCGACGTCGTTCATTCCGGAGTTGAATGCGTATGTCGTTGTCGAGGTGCCACAGGCCGAACTGCTTGGGCCGGTGACACGTGCGATTCGTAGCGCGGCGCTGGTTGCGGCGGTGGTGGGGTTGGGTGTCGCGCTGCTCGTGATCTGGCTGGTGGGGCGCGCGATTGCCGCGCCGATTCGTCGCGCGGCGACGCTGCTGTCGGAGATCGCAAGCGGTCAGGGTGACCTCACGCGCCGGATGACGGTTGAGAGCCAGGACGAGATCGGGCAGTTGTCGGATGCGTTCAACCGGTTCGTGTCGTCGCTGTCTACGCTGGTTCATAGCATTCGCGCGGCTTCCTCGTCGATTGCGACCGGGTCGGCGCAGATTGCGACGGGGAACGCGGATCTCAGCGAACGTACCGAAGGGCAGTCGAGCAACCTGGAGCGCACGGCGTCGTCTATGGAAGAAATCACGGCCGTGGTGCGGAACAACACCGAAACGGCGACGACCGCCGCGAAGATGATCAACGGCGCTTCCGATACGGCGGCGCGCGGCGGGCAGGTGGTGGGTGAAGTCGTGACCACGATGCAGGAGATCAGCGACGCGTCGCAACGGATCTCCGAAATCATTGTGATGATCGACAGTATCTCGTTCCAGACGAATATTCTCGCGCTGAATGCGGCTGTGGAGGCGGCCCGGGCCGGGGAGCAGGGGCGCGGGTTTGCGGTGGTGGCTTCGGAAGTGCGGAATCTGGCGCAGCGCAGCGCGCAGGCGGCGAAGGAGATCAAGGCGCTGATCGAGCATAGCGCGGGGACGGTGAATACCGGGTCGCGGCTGGTTACGGAAGCGGGGAAGGTGATGAGCGATGTTGTCTCGCAGGTTCAAGGCGTGAGCGCGATGATGAGCGAGATCGCCGAAGCGAGCCTTGAGCAGAGCGCCGGTATTGATCAGATCGGGGACGCGGTGCAGTCGCTCGATCAGATGACGCAGCAGAATGCGGCGTTGGTGGAAGAAAGCGCGGCTGCTGCTGCGAGCTTGAAGCAGCAGGCGGCGGAATTGACCCGGCTGGTGTCGGCTTTCAAGGTGGATGAGTAAAGTCCGATTCGCGATTTAGAATAAGGCGTTTCTGAGGGACGGCTGCCGTGGGTTCACGGCAGCCGTTTTTGCATGTCGGT
>NZ_CAJNKE010000370.1 GCF_905232215.1 Burkholderia sp. LMG 13014 | reverse complement strand
CGCGTCGCACACGCCGGCCGCCCCCCATCGCGCAGCGCCGCCCGACTGCCTTTGGCCTCCTGATCATTTCCGTTGTCTCCGCTTTTTTTGTTCCGCCGGCTCGTGCAATGCACCGCGCAGCGATGTGGTGTCGAGAAGCCCGCGTGCGAGAACCGTGCCAGCGCAGCCTGCGATGCGCACCGATTCCGCGCGACAGGGGAGCGTGCGACGGCCCGCCTGTCCCGCGTACTGCGCCACCTGTCATGTTTGGCAACACCTCATGCGCGGCGGTGTACCTGAATGCAACACCTCCGTGGGTGCCGGGACGCGACGCGTCCGACAGCGCATCGCGCGCGCCGCGCCGGTATGCCGCGCCGCGCCGGCTTCGCGCCGCGATGGCATGCGACTTGCGTAACGGGCACTGCACTCGGCCCGGAATCCCCACCGTGCCGGCGCGACCAACCGTTCGCGGCGGTGCGATCACAATGACTCAGGAGACAACCATGAAGAAACTCTCGGCTTCAGCGAGCCGGCTGGCGACGATCGGAATCGCGGCGGCGGCCGCCGTCGCGCTGAACCCCGGCCTCGTGGAAGCGGCCGCGGACTACCCGGCCGTGACCTACCAGCGGCTGACCGATGCACACACCGATCCGGGCTGGCTGACCTACTACCGCACCTACGACGGCCGCTCGCATTCGCCGCTCAAGCAGATCGACACGTCGAACGCGAAGGATCTCAAGCAGGCGTGGGCCTACAAGTTCCCCGCCGACCTGAAGCAGGGCTTCGAGGCCACGCCGATCGTCAACGGCGACTATCTGTTCGTGACGACGCCGAAGGACAACGTCTACGCATTCGATGCCAAGACGGGCAAGCAGCTGTGGAAATACGAGCCGAAGCTCGGCGCCGCGTCGTTCAAGACCGCGTGCTGCGATGTCGTGAACCGTGGTGTCGCGCTGTACGGCAAGAACGTCTATGTCGCGATGCTGAGCGGCGAAGTCGCGGCGCTCGACGCGCAGACCGGCAATCTCGTGTGGAAGAAGCAGATGTTCGAACCGGGCCTCGGCTACGCGTTCTCGCTGGCGCCGCTCGCGCTCGACGGCGCGATCGTCGTCGGCACGTCCGGCGGCGAGTACGGCATTCGCGGCTACATCGTCGCGCTGAATCCGGAGAACGGCGCCGAAGTCTGGAAACGCTACACGATCCCCGCATCCGGCGAAAAGGGTGCGGAAACCTGGCCCGACGGCATGCAGAGCCACGGCGGTGGCGCGGCGTGGCTCACCGGCACGTACGACGCCGCGTCCCGCACGCTGTACTGGGGTGTCGGCAACCCGGGCCCGTGGCTCGCGGCGCTGCGCCCCGGCGACAACCTGTATTCCGACTCGCTGCTCGCGCTCGACGCGAAGAATGGCAACCTGAAGTGGCACTACCAGTACACGAACAACGATACGTGGGACTACGACGGCGTGAACGCGGCCGTGCTTGCCGACATCAAGTACAAAGGCAAGGACTACGACGCGATCATCCACGCGGACCGCAACGGCTTCTTCCACGCGATCGACCGCACGACCGGCAAGCTGATCTATGCAACGCCGTTCGTGAAGGCGTTGTCGGTCACCGGCTACACGGCTGACGGCAAGCCGATCCAGGACGAATCGAAGTTCCCGAAGGCCGGCACGACGATCGAAACGTGCCCGAGCTTCCTCGGCGGCAAGAACTGGTGGTCGATCTCGTACGACCAGGAACGCAACATTGCGGTCGTCCCTGCGTTGCATGCGTGCATGAGCCTCACCGGCAAGTCGGTCAGCTACATGGAAGGCCTGCCGTATCTCGGCGAAGGCTTCGAGATCAAGCCCGAACCGGGCAGCGAAGGCTACGGCGAACTGACGGCAATCGACGTGAACACCGGCAAGAAGCTGTGGAGCCACTGGTCGAAGAAGCCATGGAACGGCGGCGTCGCGACCACCGCGAGCGGCCTCGCGTTCAGCGGCTCGCTCGACGGCCACCTGTATGCGTTCGACACGGCGACCGGCAAGGTGCTCTGGGAGAGCCCGCAACTTGCGAGCGGCATCATTTCCCAGCCGTCGGTATATGAGGTCGACGGCAAGGAATACGTCGCCGTGCTCGCCGGCTACGGCGGCGCGAACCCGATCTGGGGCGGCCCGATGGCCGACATCGCGAAGGACGTTCCGCGCGGCGGCACGCTCTACGTGTTCGCGCTCGACTGACCAGGCGCCAGGCCCGAGTCGCGCCCGCATGCGCCCGATGCGGGCGCGACGCCCTACCCGCTTCAACCGGACACACGACCATGAATACTCGTCTCACTTCCGTTACCGTTGCCAGTCTGCTCGCCGTGGGCGTGGCGCTGACACCGGCAGCCGCGTCGGCCGGCGTGCGCATCTGCACGCTGCCCGGCAGTCCGACCACAGCGCTCGACCGATCCGTTGCGCGCGAAGTGTTCCGCACCGCAGGCATCGCGGCGACGTTCAACCGGCGCGGCGTCGATGACGATGGCGGCGACGACGGCATCTCCGCCGGCGAGCTGAAGAAATCGCTCGAACGCGACTGCGACGTGATCGCAGGCTTCCCGCGCTCGGAAATCGCCGATGCGTCGGGATCCAGAATGACGTTCTCGCAGGGCTATCTGCGCTCCGGCTACGTCAGCGTGTCGTTGCGCGACGCGCCGGCCTCGTCCGGTGCAAAGGAAACGATCGCGGCCACGTACGGCAGCCCGTCGCAGCTGATCGCCGCACAGCAGCCGAACGCCCGCTTCGACCTCGAAAACACGAGCGAGAAGACGATCGGTGCGGTCGCCGCGGGCCGTGCCCAGCGCGCAATCGTCTGGTATCCGAGCGTTGTCGCGTACGAGCATGCGCACCCGCACCAGCGGTTCCAGGTTGCGGCGACTGCGTCGCCGTACTCCAGCTGGCAACTGTCGTTCGCATTCGGCCCGGGCAAGGACGCATTGCAAAAGCGCATCGACGCAACGTTGTCGCGAATGAACGGCGATGGCCGCCTCGCCTCGCTCACGCGCGCGTGGGCGCTTCCGGACACTGTCACGCAAGCCGCCGCTGCGCGTGCAACCGGCCGGTTTCTCGACGGCGCGATCGCATCCGCACAACAGAGCCCGGCAAAGAGCGGCTTCGTCAAGGTTTCAGCCAGCGAAGGCGACCGCATACCGTCGTTCGACGAGGCACAGGTACTGCATGGCAAGAAGCTCTATGCCGACGCCTGCGCGAAATGTCACGGCGACCAGCTCGAAGGCAATACCGCCCCCGCATTGAGTGGAGAAGCCTTCGCCCCGGAGGGCAAGTCGCACATCACGGTCGGCGGCATCTTCCAGTACCTGTCGAACAACATGCCGGCCGATCGCCCCGGCAAGATGACGGCACAGGAATACGAGGATGTGATGGCATTCCTGCTTTATTCGAACGGCTACGACGCATCCAAAAACAAGCTGACCGCCGATGTCGCCACCGCGTCGAAGGCGCCGCTCATCGCCGGACCGCGCAAGTAACTTTCCCGTCCGCTTTCGTTTCGACCGACCGCCGCGCCGGGCAACAGGCCTGGCGCGGGGGCCGGATTTCATCCTTTCATCTCATTCACGATCACGACATGATCTCTTCCAATCGCAGAACCTTCTTCGTCCAGGCGGCCGGCCTGTGCGCCGCGCTCGCTGCCGGCACCCGTGCATTCGCGGCCCCGCCGCCCGTCGACGAAAACGACGCTGCCGCGAAGACGCTCGGCTATCGCGCAAAGGCCACGACCGTCGATGCGGGCAAGTTCCCGAAGTACCAGGCCGGCCAGACCTGTTCGAACTGCCGCTTCTACAAGGCCGCTGCGGGCGAATCCTTCGGCACGTGCCCGATGTTCGCGGGCAAGGCGGTTGCCGCCGGAGGCTGGTGTAACGTCTATGCGAAGCTCGCTTGATCCCGGGGCCGTGCACGGACGCGACAGCGCGCCGCGTCGCGGCACGGATGCCGAACACGCGGCACATCTGCATGCGCTGATCGCGCTGGGCATCGATCGCGGTTACGTGACGCACGGCGAAATCGCCGACGCGTTGCCCGACGATGCGGCCGAACGCACGGATGTCGACGCGGCCGCACCGATGCTCCGCGAGCTCGGCATCGAGGTACGCGAGCATGCCGGCTCGCGTACCGCATGGACACTCGACCGTCATTTTGCGCAGGCGCAGGCAGTCACGCCAAGGCTCGCGGACGCATCGACGCCGCTCGCGGCCGACGATCTGCTCGCGGGCCGGACCAACGATCCGGTCCGGCTCTATCTGCGGGACATGGGCGCGACGCCGCTCCTCGAACGGCACGAAGAGATCGCGCTCGCGCGTCACCTGGAAAGCGGCCGCGCCGCATGCATCGACGCATTGAGCCGGGATCCGGCTGCACTCGATGCCATCGCGGCGATCGCGGACGACATCCGTGCCGGCAAGGTCGCGGCGTCGGTCTACGTGACAGGGTTCGCCGGCGATGCCGAATCGCTCGTGCAAGCGCCCGCGCTGCAGCCCGACGATTCGCCCGCGGACGATACGGCACCCGACCCCGCCATGGAATCGCCGGCGCCGGAGGGCAGTACCGGCTGCTCCCTGGACAGCCCGGCGTGGCGCGATGCGGTTGCCGAATCGCTCGGGCGCGCCGGTGCGCTGGCACCGGCGATGCGGCGCTCGTTGCACGCCGACGGGTTCGCATCGGCCCGCTATCGCGCGCTGATTCGCGAGGCTGCCGCGTTGACCGGCAGGATCCGCTTCACCTCGCGCGCGATCGAGCGCATCGGTCATGCGACCAGCGAATGCGCCACCCAGGCGCACCAGTTCGAAAAACGGCTCGTCGATACCCTGGCCGCGTCGGGCATACGTACCGGATCCACGCGCCACGACCTCTTCGCGCCGTGCAACGACGCGCGCGCCTGGTTGCACGCATGCATCGCCGCGCATCCGGAATGCACCACTGCCCTCGCCCGCCACGCGCCGGCGCTGATCGACGCACGCATCGCGCTCGCCGGCCTCGCCGGCCAGTCGCCCCTGCCGCTCGACATCGCGATTGCGCTCGATGCGCGGCTGTCTCGTATCGAGCGCGCGATGCAACCCGCCAGGACGAGACTGTTCCGCAGCAATCTGCGCCTCGTCGTATCGGTCGCCAAGCGGTATCCCGATCGCGGCCTGCCGTTCCTCGACCTGGTCCAGGAGGGCAATATCGGCCTGTTAAAGGCCGTCGATCGATACGACCACCGGCGCGGCTTCAAATTCTCGACGTATGCGACCTGGTGGGTCCGGCAGGCCATCACGCACGCGCTCGCCGATCAGGGCCGCACGATACGTGTGCCGGCGCATACGGTCGACGCGCTCAACAAGCTGTCGCGGCTCGCGCGAACGCACCGGCAACGGACCGGCAATGTCGCCGACGCGCCGGCACTCTCCACGCAGATGCAACTGCCCGTCGACAAGGTACGCGAACTGATGAGCATCGTGCGCGAGCCCGTCTCCGCGGATATGCCCGTTTCGCCCGATCACGACCTCACGTTGTGCGACGTCACGATCGACCCCGACGCGCCGACCCCGGAAGACGCCGCGAGCACCGGCCAGCTTCGTACCGCGGTGGCGGCGCTGATCGACGGCCTGCCCGCTCGCGAAGCGTGGATTCTTCGCCTGAGGTACGGCATCGATGTCGAAAGCGAGTATTCGCTGCGCGAAATCGGTCGGCAACTGAACCTGTCGGCCGAACGCGTTCGCCAGATCGAGGTGTCGGCGCTCGAGCGCATCCGGCAATTCGGGCACGCACCGGCGCTGCGGTCGCTGCTCGCCTGACGCGGCCGTACCGGCCAGCTTTCCGGCTTCACGCCCTCTGCTCAGGACTGCAACACATCATGCTGCATTTCTGAACGGCCTGCCGCACCGCGCTACCGTGCGCGACGTCACCCGTTGGCGCGGATCGATCGGCACGCTCCCGGCTGCCGCGGCCGTCGCCAGAGACGTGCGTCGATCGCCGATGCTGGCATGCATGTTGCGTTTTCCCGGGCATCGTCAGGCATCACAAGAACGCAAGGAGACACGCTTGTCCAA
>NZ_CAJNKE010000369.1 GCF_905232215.1 Burkholderia sp. LMG 13014 | reverse complement strand
CTGGTCGCGCCCGCCCAGGTAGTCGAGCTTGCCGAGTTCGACACCGCTGTGGCGCAGGATGTCGTACGCGGTCGTCACGTGGAAGAAGAAATTGGGCAGCACGAAATTCAGCAGGTACGACTGGCCAGTGAACTCGATCGGGCCCACGCGCATCTTCAGCACGATCTGGCGCGCCTCGCTGCCGTCGATCTGCGCGGCGTCGAAGCTTTTCAGGTAGTCGATCGTCTTCTGGATGCGTGCGTGCAGTTCGTCGAAGGTCTGCTCGACGTCCGGGTAGCTCGGGATTTCGACATCGGCGAGGCGCGCGGCGCAGCCCTTGGCCGTATCGGTCGCGATGTAGACCTGGCGGACGAGCGGCAGCATGTCCGGGTACAGGCGGGCGCCGACGAACACCGACGGATCGATCTGCTTTTCGGCCGCGTGTGCCTGCGCCTTGCCGAGGATGTGCTGCAGGTTGGTCAGGCCACGGATCAGCACGGGCAGCGAAGCCTGGTACATCGAGATGGACATGGGGACGACTCCTTGAAGAAGAGGGCGGCCGGTATGCGGCACGTCGTGCGTTGCGGCGTTGAAACCGCTGTCGACGCATCTTAGCGCGGCGGCATGACCCGTGCGCGTCGTTGGCCATTCGGCCAGGTATCTGCCGAGCGACTGACCGGTGGATCCGACACGGTCGTCCCGATTGCACCGGAATACCGCGCCTCGCCGGCATCACGCGTCGATCCGCAAAAAGTCGTATCATGAAACACGAAACATGAAATATCACGTAACGGAGACCCCATGATCGAACTCGACAGCGCCGCGTCGGCCGTCCTCGCCCGGCTGGCGTCCTTCGGCCAGGAAAACGATGCGCAGGCGGACGACCGCAGCCGCAAGATGCTCAACCTCGAGCCGGCCACGGCCGAACTGCTGTACCTGCTCGTCACCGGCGCGCGGCGCAGGCGCGTGCTGGAGATCGGCACCTCCAACGGCTACAGCGCGATCTGGCTCGCCCATGCGCTGCGCGAAACGGACGGGCAGCCACTCGTCACCATCGAGTGCTCGCCCGACAAGGCCGAGCAGGCGAGGGCCAACCTGCGCGCGGCGTCGCTGCAGGACTGGGCGCAGGTGATCGAAGGCGATGCGACGCAGGTCTGCGCGGCCGTGACGGGCCCGTTCGACTGCGTGTTCTTCGACGCCGACCGCGTGAGCGCGCCGCAGCAGCTCGTGCACCTGTTGCCGAAGCTGACGGCCGACGCACTGCTCGTCGCGGACAACGCGCTGTCCCATCCGGACGAAATCGCCGGCTATCTCGCCGCGGTCGACGCATCGGGGCAGTTCGACACGACGATCGTGCCGGTCGGCAAGGGGCTCCACATCGCACGTCGCCGGCGGTTCGCATGACGCGGGCCACACTCGAGCGCACGACACTGGGGCGCGACGCGTACGGGGCGATCCGCGAGATGCTGGTCGACGAAGCGCGCTTCGCGGCGGGCGAGAAGATCAGCATCGAAGCGCTGTCGCGCGATCTCGGCATCAGCCGTTCGCCCGTCTGGGCGGCGGTCTCGCGCCTGGAAGCCGAGGGGCTGCTGCAGGTCGTGCCGCGGCAGGGCGTGTTCGTCATCGCGTTCGACCGCACGCGGATCGTGGCCATCTTCGAGGCGCGGGAGGCGCTTGAAGGGATGGCCGCGCGCCTGGCGGCGCAGCGCATGACGCCCGACGATCGTGCGGCGCTGGACGAAGCGCTGACGCGACAGGCGAATGCGGTCGATACGCGCGACGGCGACGCATACCGCATCGCCAACCTCGATTTCCACCACGGGCTGCTCGCGACCGCGCGCAACGCGACGATCGAGACGTCGCTCAGGGCGCTGTATGCGCAGGTGCAGACTATGTGTTCGGGCGGCGCGAGTCCGATGGACGACTGGGCACGACTGGGCGGGAATGTCGCCGAACACCGGCAGGTGTTCGACCTGATCGCGAAGCGCGATGAGGAAGGTGCGGAGCGCGCGGCGCGCGAGCATGTGCGGCAGTTGCTCGGGACGATTCTGGCGCGCGCGGGGGGCGGCGACACGAAGGGCTGAGCGCGGGCGGGAATCGTCGCCGCTGGCCGTGCGACTCACGCGTCGACCTTGCCGCCGACGGTGCGGCCTCTTGCCGGTTTGCGCAGGCGCGCAGCGGGGAGGGCGTAGCGGGTTTCGGCTTGCCGCTCAACGCAAGACCGATCGGCCTTTCACGACCCGTTTGACCGAGTCGGCGGCATGCTGCCACCATGACATGCCGACGCGCCGCCGTTCGCGCCATGCATGGTCGTGCAGCGCCACCGCCGTCCACTGCTCGGCGTGCGTGCGAAAGCGCGGCACGCCGAAGCGCTCGGGCGCGTCGAACAGGTCGAGATACGCACGTCTGTAGTGCTCGACGAGCGCGCGATCGTCATAGTGCGTTTCCATCCAGTGGCGCGACGCCTGCCCGACCTCGTCGCGCAAGTGCTTGTCGGCGAGTAGCGCGCGCAGCACCGGCTCTGCCTCCTCGAGCCGCACGTCCACCCACGGCAGCTCCGTCGCCCCGGTCATCGCGCGTAACTGTGCCTGCACGCGCGCATCGAGATGCCCGAGGGTGGGCTTGCCCTGCGACAGCGATTCGAGTCCGCTCAGGTGATAGTTGCCGGTCACGCATTCGTCGACGGCGAGCGCGGCGCACTGTTTCAGACGCAAGCACGCGTCGTGCGGCGTGTCGACGATCGTCCGCACGCGGCACAGGCCCTTGCGCTCGAGCCGGCGCAGCAAGGTCAGCGTTTGTGGCGCGCCCTTGGTTTCCCAGCGCGTCTTCCACGCGCTGCGGCTGCCGCTCGGCGAGTAGACGACCACGGGCGGCCCGTCCTCGGATTCGGGCCCCGGCAGGTAGCGTGCGTCGTGAATGGGCACGAGATTCGGCACCACGCGCGCGAACGGATAGTAGCGCTCCGGCCCCTGCGCGATCACGAGTTGCGGGATCGGCTCGGTGACGATGCGCGCGAGCCGGTCGGCATCCTGCCCTGCCCACAGCGACGGCGCGGAGTGGTACTGGCGAATGAGCTTGCGTGCACCGAAGCGCTGGGGCAAATCGGCGCCGAAGGTCTCGTCGAACGAGAAGTGCTGGTGCAGATGAATGACGTCGGCGGCGTCGATGGCTGCCAGCGCGACGTCGCGCTGCGTGTGCCAGTCGATATCGACCGTGAACGTGCGCGCGCCGTAGGCCGACGCGTTGAACACCACGTGGCGCGCTTCGATGTCGGTGTGCCGGTTCAACGCGGCGACGATGTTGCCGGGGCTGCCTGCCACGGGCGTATTCGAGATATGGACGACGCGCATGCTCGTTCGTCAGCGCGTGCGTGACGCCGGGGCGCACGCGGATTCGGGGGGCAATGCGGGGGTGAAAGTGGGCATCGCTGCGGGCATCGCGTCGCCCATGCCCGCTTGCGCGAGCGTTTGCCAGCGCAGCTTCGGGAAGATGTCCTCGCCGAGCGCGCTTTCCATCGACAGATTGCGTACGTCGACGCCGCGGCGTGTCAGCAGCGCCGATGCATGACGGAACGACGGCTCGATGAAGCCGGGGAAATTTTCGTCGAGATAGCTGGGCTGCATGGTCGACGCCGATTCCTCGTAAAAGCGGGGCGTGCGCTTCGCGTCAGTGAGGTCGACACCGTGCAGATAGAGGCGTGTGAAACCGAGCGCGGCGAGCACTTGCAGGCCGGTATAGGCGACCGTTCGGCCGTCGAAGACACCGCGCTGCAGGTCGAGGCTGAAGCCGAGCGGCTTCGGCGTGTCGAACAGCGCGAGCGCATGTGCGTCGTAGGTCGTGCGTAGCTCGCGCGCACGCGGCGCGCGGCGGCCGGCGGGAAAGAGCATGTCGTCGAGGAGAAACACGCGGCAGCGGATGCGTTCGACGCCGATGCGCTCGGCGATGTGCCAGAGCACGTGGGGCGTGGCAAACAGCGTGAGCGGCTCGCCGATCACGCGCTCGACGAGATCGGGCCGATTGCGTACGAACCCTGTATCGACGATGCAGTAGTAGTCGAAACTGACACCCTGACGCTCGGTGAGTGCGATGGCACCGTTCACGCCCAGCACGTGCGTCATGCGCAGCGCGCGGTAGTCGATGGTGTTGACGGACGGGCCGGTGGCGATGAGATGGCATGCCTGCCCCGCGTGGCGCAGCTTGGGTGCGGATGCCATCTGGGTGTTGGCGCACGCGATGCGGCGTCCGCGGATGCACATGCCGACGAGTCGCCCGGCTTCGTCGCGTTCGAGCGAGACCCCGTGCGCGAGGCGCTCGTTGTGTCGCCACGCACGCGAATGCGTGTAGCGGTAAAGCAGCTTGAAAAAAGTATTGACGGCCCGCCGGACCGACGAGGCGGATGCACACGCACCGTGTTCCGCTTTGATGCCGGTGCGCAACGAGCGGATCGCATTGCCTTCGGAGATCATCGCTGAGCCTTGCAACGACACGAAGCCTGAGGCCTCGCGACATGGTAAAGCGTTAGCTTACGATTTGATCTCGTTACACAGGTTACATATCCCGCAAGACAGTATTACTGTTTATTGCGAACGCAGCGCTCATGACAGGCGCGAATAATCGGTGCCGTTAATGAAATGAACACGGCGCCGGCGTCTCGAATTTGGCGGCCGTCCGGCGTGCGAGCCGCTGGCCGTGACGGCAAGCCGCAGGTCCCGGGGTGAGGGCCGGCGATTAACAGGCTGGCCGTCCAAAATACTTAAACGATTTACAACTATTCGGAAACGTTCCGTGTATTTGTTTCACATGCCGTGATTCATGTCAGGACAGGCAAAAAATGCCTGACTCACGAAAGACCATTCGGAAAACGCCAATTGGCGAGAGGTGGGCACGAAGGCAGGCGGTCGATTCGCCCGATTCGCGCCAAGCCGAATTACTTCGATGCTTGATGCTCGTCCCGGGCCTTGCCGAGCATCCGCTCCACATACCGCGCGATCATGTCGACTTCGAGATTGACCGTGTCGCCGGCCTTCACGTGGCGCAGCGTCGTGACCTCGACCGTGTGCGGAATCAGGTTGATCGAGAACTCGCAGCCGTCCGCGCGATCGTCGACGGTGTTGACGGTCAGGCTCACGCCGTTGACCGTGATCGATCCCTTGTACGCGAGAAAGCGGCCGAGCTCGCGCGGCGCGATGATGCGCAGTTCGTGCGACTCGCCGACCGGCGCGAAGCGCGACACGGTGCCGAGGCCGTCCACATGACCCGACACGATGTGTCCGCCGAGGCGGTCGTGCGCGCGCAACGCCTTCTCGAGATTCACCTCGCCGGGCTCCGCGAGGCCGACCGTGCGGTTCAGGCTTTCGCGCGACACGTCGACGTCGAACGACGCGTCGGTCTTTTCGATCACCGTCATGCACGCGCCCTGGATCGCGATGCTGTCGCCCAGCGCGACATCGGCGAGGTCCAGCCCGCCGGCCAGCACGGTCAGGCGCACGCCGGCATCGGCCGACGCGCCGAGCGGCCGGATCGATTCGATGCGACCGACCGCCGCGACAATTCCGGTGAACATGGTGACGATTCCGTTCAGTGAGAGGCGTCGGATGGCGTGAAGCGCGCGAGGATCCGCAGATCGTCGCCGACCCGCTCGAACCCGTGGAACGACAGCCGCGTGCGTGCCTCGAGGCTCGCCGGTGCCGCGAGATCGAACATGCCGGCCGCATCGGCGCCCAGCAGGCTCGGCGCGAGGTAGACGAGCAATTCGTCGACGCACTGCTCGCGCAACAGCGAGCCGTTCAGCTTGTGGCCGGCCTCGACGTGCAGTTCGTTGACGCCGCGCGCGCCGAGCGCCGCCAGCATCGCGGGCAGGTCGACCTTGCCGTGCGCATTCGCGAGCGGCACGATTTCCGCGCCGCGCGCCTTCAGCACGTTTGCGCGTACTTCGCCGGCGGCGTCGAGCCGGCCGCAGAAGATCAGCAGCGGCGCGCCTTCGAGCAGCCGCGCGTCGAGCGGCAGGTCGAGGCGGCTGTCCACCAGGATGCGTTGCGGCTGGCGCGGCGTGTCGATGCCGCGCACGGTCAGCAGC
>NZ_CAJNKE010000368.1 GCF_905232215.1 Burkholderia sp. LMG 13014 | reverse complement strand
CTGGGCCGCGACGCATGGCGCAGCGTGCGCGTGCAGCTGTCTGATTTGTTATCGCGCGACAACGCGCGGTTGCGCGACGATACGGCGCTGCGCGCACAGGTGCTCGTCGCGCAGCGCGACGCGACGCTGCATCTGCCGGTCGACATTCCCGGCTATACCGATTTCTATTCGTCGAAGGAGCACGCGACCAACGTCGGCTCGATGTTCCGTGATCCGAAGAATGCACTGCTGCCGAACTGGTCGGAGATGCCGATCGGCTACAACGGCCGCGCATCGTCGGTGGTCGTGAGCGGCACGCCGGTGCGGCGCCCGAACGGGCAACTGAAGCTGCCTGACCAGGAGCGCCCGGTGTTCGGCGCATGCCGCAAGCTCGATATCGAACTGGAGACGGGCTTCATCGTCGGTCAGGGCAACGCGCTCGGCGAGCCGATCGCGTGCGAGGACGCGGAAGCGCATATCTTCGGGATGGTGCTGCTGAACGACTGGAGCGCGCGCGACATCCAGCAGTGGGAATACGTGCCGCTCGGCCCGTTCAACGCGAAGACGTTCGCGACGACGATCTCGCCGTGGATCGTCACGCTCGACGCGCTCGAACCGTTCCGAACCGCGCAGCCGGAGCAATCGCCGCAGCCGCTCGCGTATCTGCAGCACGCAGGCAAGCATGCGTTCGACATTGCGCTGGAAGTGACACTGCGCGAGGAAGGGGCGGCCGAAGCAACGTCGATCAGCCGCACGAACTTCAAGCACATGTACTGGACGATGGCGCAGCAGCTCGCGCATCACACGGTCGCCGGCTGCAACACGCGGGTGGGCGACCTGATGGGTTCGGGCACGATCAGCGGGCCGACGAAGGATTCGTTCGGCAGCCTGCTCGAACTGACGTGGAACGGCAAGGAGCCGGTTGCGCTGAATGGTGGCGGCAGCCGCGCGTTCATCGAGGATGGCGACGAGCTCACGCTCGCCGGCTGGTGCCAGGGCGACGGCTATCGCGTCGGCTTCGGCGCATGTGTCGGGAAGATCCTGCCGGCGTTGAAGGCGTAACGCGCAACGTAGCGCGACCATGAATACGACGGCCCGCATTGCGCGGGCCGTCGTCGTTTATGCGGTGTGATCGGCGTATCCGTGGCCGGGCGGCGCGTGTTCGCGCCGTCGTCATTGGGGTGGCGCGCTGCGGTGTGCTCGCGCGCCGGCATCAGACCGCGCGCTGCAACGCGGCGCGGCGTTCCCACAGCGCGGCCGCGACGAATGCCGCGACGCAGACGACCAGCACGCCGACCAGCGCGTTGCTGCCCAGTTGTTCCATCAGTGCGCCTGCGACCAGCGGGCCGCCGAAGCTCGCGGCGCTCCACGACGCCGACACGAGCGAGCTCGCGGTGACGAGCGCCGCACCGCGGAAGCGTTGGCCGCACGCGACGAGCGACAGCGTGTAGATGCTGCCGGCCGCCGCGCCGAGCACGAACAGCAGCGGCCAGCACAGCCACGGATTCGCGATGACGAACGGCAGCAGCGGCAGGCCGGCGAGCACGATCCAGCCCGCGCCGAGGTGCACGCGCTCGCGGCCGAGCTTGTCCGCGAGCCAGCCGATCGGGAACTGCATCGCGGTATCGCCGAACAGCATGATCGACGCGAGCAGCACGGCCGTCGCACTCGCGACGCCGTGATCCATCGCGTAGAGCGGCAGCAGCGACAGCGCAAGCGTGTCGAACAGCGCGAAGAAGCCGGTGCCGATGATCAGCGCGGGCATGCGCGGCAGTACGGCGAGCCAGTGATCGTGCTGCGCGTGATGCGCGTCGTCGCCGGCGAGCGGCGCGCGCCGGATCGTCGCGAGCGTCGGCAGCGCGAGCAGGAACAGCGCGCCGCACAGCGCGAAGCGGATGCTCGTCGCCCCCGCGATCTGGCTCACGAGCACGGGGCCTGCCATCTGGAACAGCGTGAAGTTGGTCGCGTAGATCGCGACGACGCGGCCGCGCGTCGAATCGTCGGCGAGCTGGTTGACCCATGCCTCGCCGATCGTGAACAGCAGCATCAGTGCGGCACCGCACAGCACGCGCAGCACGCCCCACAGGATCAGGTTCGACGTGAACTGCATCAGCGCGGTGGCGGCCGCGAGCAGCACGACCGACACGACGATCGCGCGGCGCGAGCCGATATGTCGTGCGAGCGCGGTGACGAACGGGACGATCGCGAGGCCGCCGAGCGCCTGCGCGGCCGTCAGCATGCCGACGACGTTGGTGCCGTGTCCGGCTTCGGTCAGCGCGAGCGCGGTGAGCGGCAGCGTGGCGCCGGTGCCGAGACCGACGACCGCGACGCTCAGAATGAGTGCGAGGAAATCGCGATTAAGAATGGCTTTCATCGGGCGCGATGCTACACCTCGGACCTTGAAAGGTCCATGAAGGCCATCAGCTTCGAGTGGAGTTGTGCACGCAACGATCTCAACCGGGTTGCGTTACACATACTCGGTCGGCACGGCCACCGGGCGGCGTTCGAGCGACGCCGACCACAGCGTGAGCGCGAGTGCGGCGACAGCCATCGCGACGCCGACCCACGGCAGGTTCACGAGCGACACGCCGGAGCCGATCGCCATCCCGCCGAGCCACGCGCCGGTCGCGTTGCCGAGGTTGAACGCGCCCTGGTTCAGCGTCGATGCGAGGTTCGGCGCGTCGCTGGCGCGGTCGACGATCAGGATCTGCAGCGGCGGCACGATCGCGAACGCGAGGATGCCCCACATGAAGATCGTCGCGAGCGCGGCGAACGGCAGGTGCATCGTGCCCGCGAACACCGCGAGGATCACGCCGATCAATGCGAGCGTTGCGATCAGCGACGGCATCCGGCGCCAGTCGGCGAGCTTGCCGCCGAGCGTGCCGCCGACCGTCAGCCCGAGGCCGAACAGCAGCAGCACGTAGGTGACCTGGCGTGGCGAGAAGCCCGTCACGTCCTCGAGGATCGGCGTGATGTATGTGAATACGCTGAACAGGCTGGCCGATGCGAGCACGCTGATGCCGAGCACCATCAGCACCTGCGGATGTTTCAGCACGCTGAATTCGCGCGTGATGCTGGTGTCGGGCATCGCGAGGTTCTTCGGCAGGCAGACGGCGAGCGCGGCGGCCGCGGCAATGCCGATGCCGGTGACGGCCCAGAACGTCGCGCGCCAGCCGTATGCCTGGCCGAGCGCGGTGCCGAGCGGCACGCCGAGCACGTTCGCGAGCGTGAGGCCGGTGAACATCAGCGCGATCGCCTGCGCGCGACGGTTCGGCGCGACGAGGTTGCTCGCGACCACCGAGCCGATCCCGAAGAACGCGCCGTGGCAGAACGCGGTGACGACCCGCGCGGCCATCAGCACCGCATAGCCCGGCGCGATCGCGCAGAACAGGTTGCCCGCGATGAACAGCCCGATCAGGCCCATCAGCGCACGCTTGCGCGGCATCTTCGCGGTGACGATCGCGAGGATCGGCGCACCGATCGTCACGCCGAGCGCATAGCCGGACACGAGCATGCCGGCGGCCGGGATCGACACGCCGAGGTCGCGCGCGACATTGGGCAGCAGACCCATGATCACGAACTCGGTGGTACCGATTCCAAATGCGGCGACGGCGAGGGCGAAAAGAGGTAAGGGCATCGCGGTAGGCTCGGGAAAAGCCGCCGCTCGGGCGGGCGCAGGATGCGCGGGACGGGCGGACGGTAAGGCGAACGACAGCCGCGATTCTACTTCAGTGAAAACCCCTATGCTTGGGGCCAAAACGGTTGTTGCCGGCGTGCGACGGGGCGGTGCGCGTGAAGCTCACAGTGTGGGATTCGACGAGGTTTGCGGCGGCGAATGTGCCGCGGGCGGAGCGATGGCGGCGGCAGCGGCAGGGTGCTCGTCAGGCGATGCGTTCGGGGGAGCCGTCGGCAAGGGTGGGCAATGCGCTTGCCGCGTCGATGCCGGTGTCTGTTGCCGAGTCCGCATCAGCGTCCACGGACGACGACGGCGAGCCGGCGGCATCGATCGCGGCCGGATCGTCCCAGCCGTTTTCGAACAGGCACGCTTCGATCGGCATCCGCGCAGCCCAACGCTCCTGCTCGAGCATCGGCTTCGCATAGAACGCGTCGACGTGCCCGACGCACAGCACGGCGATCGGCTTCGCACCGTCGGGCATCCGCAGCAGCGTGCGCAGCGCGTCGACGTCGAACAGCGATACCCAGCCCATCCCGAGCCCTTCGGCGCGGGCCGCGAGCCACATGTTCTGGATCGCGCACGCGGCGGACGCGAGATCCATCTCCGGTAGCGTGCGGCGGCCGAACACGTGGCGTTCGCGGCCGTCGGCGAGCGCGACGACCAGCAGCTCGCCGCATTCGCGCACGCCTTCGACCTTCAGCCGCATGAATTCGTCCTGGCGCTCGCCGAGTGCGTCGGCGGTCGCGCGGCGCTCGGCCTCGACCAGCGCGTGGATCGCGGTGCGCAGCGCGGGATCGGTGATGCGGATGAAGCGCCACGGCTGCATGAAGCCGACGCTCGGCGCGTGATGCGCCGCGCGCAGCAGGCGCGCGAGCACGGCAGGATCGACGGGCGCCGGCGTGAAGTGACGCATGTCGCGCCGTTCGAAAATGGCGCGGTAGACGGCGGCGATGTCGGAGTCGTCGAAACGCATGGGCGGCACAAGCAGGGGATGACGTCGGCGCAACGATATCAGACCGAGCGCAAGCCGCGTTACATCATTCGAAACAAAGTGCGGAATTGTTGATGCAAAAGATCGATTTTTCAGCGCCGATCAAAAGCAAACGATTGCGGTGGCGCCGGTAAGCGTGAAATGAGCCGGTTTCGTCGATTTGTCAGCGATTCGCCGTCACGACGTTCTGCGGTGTGCCCGCATGCCACGCCTCGATGTTCAGCAGTGTGGTGTGCGCGATCTCGGCGAGCGCCTCGCGCGTGAAGAACGCCTGGTGCGACGTGACGATCACGTTCGGGAACGTCAGCAGGCGCGCGAGCACGTCGTCCTGCAGCGGCAGGTCGGAGTGATCCTCGAAGAAGAGTCCGCTTTCCTCTTCGTACACGTCGAGCCCGAGATGGCCGAGCTGGCCGCTCTTGAGCGCATCGACCAGCGCCTGCGCATCGACGAGGCCGCCGCGCCCGGTGTTGATCAGCATCGCGCCGTGCTTCATCCGTGCGAGCGTCCGCTCGTTGATCAGATGGTGCGTCGACGGCAGCAGCGGGCAGTGCAGGCTGACGATGTCGGCGTGGTGCAGCAACTCGTCGAGCTCCACATAACGCGCGCCGTACGCGATCAGCTCGTCGTTGTAAGGCGGCACCGAGTGCGCGAGCACATGCATCCCGAAGCCCATCATGATCTTCGCGAACACGCTGCCGATGATGCCGGTGCCGATCACGCCGACGGTCTTGCCATGCAGGTCGAAGCCGAGCAGGCCGTTCAGCGAGAAGTCGCCTTCGCGGGTGCGCGCGACGGCGCGCGGCAGGCGGCGGTTGAGTGCGAGGATCAGCGCGACCGCGTGCTCGGCGACCGCGTGCGGCGAGTATGCGGGCACGCGCACGACCGTGATGCCGAGCCGCTCGGCGGCGGCCAGGTCGACATGGTTGAAGCCCGCCGAGCGCAGCGCGATCAGGCGCGTGCCGCCGTCCGCCAGCCGTTCGAGCACCGCCGCGTCGACGGTGTCGTTGACGAACGGACAGACGACGTCATAGCCGTGCGCAAGGATCGCGGTTTCCGCGTCGAGGTGCGACGGCTGGAAGTGCAGCCGATAGCCGAACCGCCGGTTGGCGGCAGCAAACGAATCGTCGTCGTACTGCCGGCTGCTGAACAGGATCACGCGCACGCTGCACCTCCGAAAGCTGACGCGCGCAGTTTACTGCAGCCCCGTGACGATGTCGGAGCGGTCGGGCCCGCGCGACGGCCGCAGGAAGCCGTAGTCGGTGCGTTCGCGGGCCGGCTGCGCACTGAAGTGATCGAGCGCGTGCTCGACGAAGCTGCGCGTGCGGGCCGGCACGTACTGGCGGTTCGGGTAGACGAGCGACAGCTGTGTGTCGGGATCGTCGATCCGGTAGCCGGCCATCAGCCGCACGAGCGTGCCGCTGGCG
>NZ_CAJNKE010000367.1 GCF_905232215.1 Burkholderia sp. LMG 13014 | reverse complement strand
GACGATGAAGCTGAAGGTTCTTGAACCACATAAGGGTACGGGCAAAGCGCGTCATTCAATATGACGGTGACGGTTCCCGGTCAGAAGCAGTCACTCGGAACGCTTTCTTTAAAGTAGACATTGGCCGCCCAATAGCGAGTGGTCGCGGAGCATTCTGCGATCTCTCCTGGAAAAAATCGGGAGCGTAACGCCAGCGGCTTGTATAGCCGACGTGAGCCGAGATAAACTCCGGCGCTACATCCAACTCTTTTTAAAAAAGGAGGTAAATATGGTTTTGCTAGTGCGCCCGCTGATGTTGGCACATTTATTCAGCACATTCGTCCGCTCTTGCCTGAGTTCCATCGCGCTGCGATAACCCGGTCAGAGCAAAGCCTTCTCCTCCCGAGTCCTTTCTCGACTCCAAGGTTGTCGCCAGCGCTCCTGTTGACAGGGACGAACACGTCCCGAAAAAACGAGAGCAAGAGCATGACGACCCTGATTTCCGCACTTTCCTTGAATCTGGAAACCGGCCATGGCCCGCTATTCCAGGATCTTTCCTTTACTGTAAAACTTGGCGACCGTATCGGCCTGATTGGCCACAACGGCTGCGGCAAGAGCAGTCTGCTCGATGTATTGGCGGGCAGCCGCGAACCCGGTGCCGGTAGCGTGCAATACGCGGCAATGTGCCGCCTGCAACACGTCGAGCAGCATCTACCGCCGAGACTGGCCGACTTGACGACACGAGAGGCGTTGCTGGAGAGCGTCGGCGAGCAACGGGCCGAGCATTGGCGGGTAGACAGTCTGCTGGACGATTTGGAGCTGGCCACTGCGGCAGACAAACCGGTTTCCGACCTGAGTGGCGGTCAACACACGCGTTTGCTGCTGGGGCGTGCAGTCCTGACGCAGCCGAATCTGCTGTTGCTGGATGAACCAAGCAATCATCTGGATCTACCCTCGCTATTGTGGCTGGAAGATTTCCTGCGCCGCTGGCAGGGGGGCTTCATCCTGGTGTCGCACGACCCGCGGCTTCTAGACACCCTCAGCGACAAAAGCTGGATTCTGCGCGATCAGCGCTTGTACAGTTTCGATATGCCGTGCAGCCGGGCCCTGGTGGCGTTGGCCCAGGCTGACGCAACGGCACAAGCGCGTCATGCAGGCGAGCAGAACGAGATTGACCGGCTAGCCGCCAGCAGCAAACGTCTGGCCATCTGGGGGCGCGAGCACGACAACGAGAAACTGTCGCGCCAAGCCCGATCCATGCAAAGGCGTGTCGAAAAACTAAAGGAAGACCAGACTTTTGTTAGTCGTGGCAGCCCGTGGCGCTTGAAGCTACAGGGAAGACCATTCGCGGCGGACCGTCTGATGGCGTTCGAAGGCCTGCATGTCCGCGCCCACGCAGAAGAACCGATCCTGTTTGAGGTTCACGATTTGTGGTTGCGGCCAGGTGACAAGATCGCACTCCTGGGCAGCAATGGCACGGGCAAATCCTCGTTGCTACGTCAGTGCTGGAGCGATCTGCAGCAAGGGGAAGCGCGCATGGGCTGGCGTTATCATCCAGCGGCGCGCATCGCCTACTACGATCAGTCATTGCGTCAACTGGCCGACGACGCCACGTTGTCGGACGCGCTCTATAAATTTGCGCCAGTCGGCGACAAGGAGCGACGGCAGGCGTTGATTTCTGCCGGGTTTGCGTATGTACGCCATGCTCAGACCGTGGCCACGCTGAGTGGCGGCGAGCGGGCTCGTCTGCTGTTTCTCGCGCTGTCCATGGCCAGCTACCACCTGTTGTGGCTCGACGAACCGACCAATCACCTGGATATGGAAGGTAAGGGCGAACTTGCGGCCGCGCTGGCGGCGTTCGATGGGGGTTTCATCCTGGTTTCGCATGACCGCGAACTGATCGAGCAGAGTTGCAATCGCTTCTGGGCAATCCATAACGGGCGCTTACAGGAATTGCCGGATGCTGAAAGCGCGTATCGAAATTTGTTCACATCTCGTGATTCCGCTGCACCCGAGCAGATTCCGGCGACACGGAACCACGCCGGTGTTCAATCCGCCCTCAGTGACGCTGACGCACAGTGGCAACGCTGGTGTCAGTTGGAGGCATGGCTGGCGGCAGAACTCGCACGCAAACCGAAACATCAAAAACCGCAACTGCAGGAACAGTGGCGGGAAGAGATGCGGCGACTGGAACAGGCGCTTGGGCTTTAACGCGCATGTAACGGGTGCGGGTCGCAGCGGCACGGCGACGTGTGAGTGGCGATTGCTGGATGCAGGATTGGTGCCTCTGGGTACCGCCTGCCGCCACTATCCCGCGATTCCACACCCGCTTCACTTTCTGGTCGAACGCATGGCCGATCTCGAAAAGCACGAGTGTCCCTTCCGGGGCGGCATGCGGCATCGGCATCGGCGCCGGGCCGGGCTGAAATCGACGAGAAAGAGACAATCGACGGCTGTATCGAGATTGACGACAATGAAAACCATTCCAACAGAGGGCAAAAAATAATGATGACTTCCGGCGACGGCCTGACCAGTCCAGCGCGGCTCCTGCGACTCGCGTCATGGGGGATTGCGATCATCTTCGCGGTCTTTCTGAACATGCTCGGCAGCCTCGTGATCCGCGACATGGCGTTCGCGCCGAGCGGCGGTCCGCCCGCCATCGAGCAATTCGCCGATACTCAGGCAAAGGCGCGGCTGGACGCGGCGCGGCGCCGTCTGCAGGCTCAGCACGACGCGCTTGTCGAGAAGGCCGACACAATGGAAGTGGCGCGCGGCCGCGCCGCGAAGGAGTACGCGGCCGAGAAGGAAAGCTTCCGCAACTGGCTGGCAACCCGCTCGGTGACAGGAGACAGTGCGAGGGACCCGGACATTCTGGCCAGAACGCACAAACTCGATACGCTCCAGGCCGTGGTGGTCAACTGGCAGCATCAGATCGATGCGATCGGCGACCAGCAACGGGCACTGACCTCGCAGCAGACTCAAGTGGACACGCAAATCGCCGAAGCGGACGCAGCAGCCGAACAGCGCTTCGACGCGGCAACACGGCACTACGAGATCCAGGTGTTCGGGCTGCGGCTGGCGCTGACGTTACCGATACTGCTGGTTGCGATCTGGCTGTTCATCCGCTACCGCAAGGTGCGTTACTGGCCCTTCGTGTATGGTTTTGGCCTGTTTGCACTGAGTGCGTTTTTCATTGAACTGGTGCCGTACCTGCCGAATTTCGGCGGCTACGTCCGGGTTCTGGTCGGCATTGCGCTCACGGTATTCGCTGGCCTCTACATGATGAAGGCATTTCAGCGCTATGCCGAACGCAAACGGCTCGAATTGCAGCAGGATCAGGGCGCACGCGCGCGCACGATCGGATACGAAAAAGCCGTTCGATCACTCGAAAAGAAGCGCTGCCCGTCATGCGACAAACAATGGAATCTCGGCGGCGACGATTCCACGTTCTGCGTACATTGCGGATTGAGGCTTTTCAATGTATGCGAATGCGGCGGCCGGAATTTCTTCTTCTTCCCGCATTGCCATCAATGCGGTGCCGCGCAGGAAAATGAGTTGCCAGGGGCGTCCGGCTGACGGTCAGCGTGTCTGCAACATGCACTGGCGCCGTTGCCGATATCCTACGCGGGCGGCGGGTTGCGCCAGTCGCGATCACTCGATGACACGCGCCGGCGTCGACAGCTCCGCCAACTGAAACAGGCAATCCCCGCGCCGCACTTGCGCGGGCACGCGCTTGCACACCACTTCGCCGTCGCCCTTGAAGCGGTGCAGCATCGGCTCGCGCAGCGGCGTATCGGGGAAATGCACCCATGCGGCCGGCTGCCCGGCCTTCACCTGGTCGCCGAGTTCGACGAGCGGCTCGACCAGCCCGCGCTCGTACGCATAGACGAAGTGGCGCTCGCCGTCGACGCGCATGAAGCGCGTGATGGTTGGCGGCGCATCGGGCACGAGCGCGCCGCGCAGCAGGCCGATATAGCCGAGGTAGTGCAGCAGCCCGTGGCGGCCGAGCCGGATCAGCGACGGATCGGCCATGCCCGCGCCGCCGAGCTCGGTCACGATCGAGATCGCGCCTTGGCGACGCGCGGCCGATGCCGAATGCACGGGGTTCGGCGCGTGCAGCAGCGCATTCTGCAACCCGAACGCGGCCAGCAGCCCGTTCAGTTTCGCGGCTTCGTCGGCGTCGAGCGGATCGATCGCGAGCATGTTGCCGCCGTGGTAGAGCAGCGAGCTGCCGCCCGAGTGCAGGTCGACCAGATACTGCGCGCGCGACAGCAGCGCATGCTCGATGTAATGGGCGATCATCTGCGTCGGCGTGCCGGTCGGGTTACCGGGGAAGCTGCGGTTCAGGTTGCCTTCGTCAAGCGGCGACACGCGCAGGCCCGCATCGGCCGCCGGGAAATTCGCCATCGGCAGCAGGATCAGCTGCCCGCTGACCATCTCGGGCTCGATCTCGCGCATCAGTTGCGACACGATGATCTGGCCTTCGTACTCGTCGCCGTGGTTGCCGGCCATCACGAGCGCGACCGGGCCGTCGCCGTTGCGAATCGACGCGATCGGGATCGGCAGCCAGCCGTACGCCGAGCGGTGCACGGAATGCGGCAGCCGCAGGTAGCCCGCGTGCTTGCCGGGTGCGTCCAGATCGATTTCGCAGTGGATGGGATTGCGGTGCGAGGAAGAGGCGGTCATGGCGGCATCGTTCGATGAACGGAATCTGCCATCTTATCGGGAAACGACCGCCGCGCGGTGTGCCGGGTGCGCGCAACGCCGAATGCCATCGACTGGCAAGCGCACGGATACGTCCGAACGCGTTGCACAGCCGATACGCGGAACCCCGTGCGATGTTGCAGCGATGAGCGCGTGCCGGTGCGTCGGCCGGCCGCATTCGAGCGTGATGTTTCGCGCCGGCCCCTCGCCGCGACGGGGCCGGCGTGCACAATCGGCCTACCGGCCCGATGTTTCAGCTTCGATACGTCCTTCTTCCCACAGTGCCCAGAAGCGGCTGCCGGCGCGATATGGATTCGCACGGTGCGCGCCGTGATCGGCGACGCCCTGGCGAAACGCGCCGTAGAGCGTCAGCGGCGGATTGTCGACGCATCGGGCTTCGCGTGCGGCCGGCATGCGGCGCTCGGAAACGAGCCGGCGGATCAGCGCTGCGCCGTCGATCACATCCAGTTCGTCGATGGTATCGCTGCGGCTGAGGACTTCGACGGTATTCATGTTGAGTCTCCCTGACAACCTGTTTCCCTGACAGGGAGCAATAAAAGTGCCAGGCTCGAAAAGCCTTGCACTGATTCGATCGTGCCGGCTTCTGCAGCCAACGTGATGCGTGGCGGGCGGCGATGTTACGGAACACGTCACGTGACACGCGAGCGCGCGGCGCCACGTGCGGTCACGCAAAGCGTTTCGGAATTGAATCGTCGGGACGAGGCGAACGCGGGGGGAAAGAGGGCGACGCAGCCGGTGCGCGCAGTCGGGTCAGCTCGCGGTAGCCGGTGCGACCTGGCTGCTGCCGCTCGAATAGAAGCGGTAGATTCCCTTGCCGGCCGACTTCGCGTCGTACAGCGCGCTGTCGGCCTGCCGGATCAGTTCATCGGGGGAACCGTGCCCGTCGTCGAGTGCGATGCCGATGCTGATCCCCAGGCTCACGGTCGCACCGATCGACAGCGTGTACGGCGCGGAGATCTGCCGGATGATGCGCGCGGCGAGGCGCGAGCACGCGTGCATCGTCGTGTCGTCGAGCGCGACGACAAACTCGTCGCCGCCGATGCGTGCTGCCAGCTCGCCGGGCGGCAGCGTCTTGCCGAGCCGCTCGGCGACTTGCGTCAGCACGTCGTCGCCGGCCTGGTGGCCGAACCGGTCGTTGATCGCCTTGAAGCCGTCGAGGTCGAGATACATGACGGCGAGCGCGGGGCCCGGCGTGCGCGGCCGGCGCGCGAGCATCCGCTTGAGCTCGGCATGCAGTTCGTGGCGGTTCGGCAAACCCGTCAGCGCATCGTGCCGCGCGAGATGGCGGATGTGCTGCTCGGTCTGGCGGCGCGCGGTGACGTCCTCGACGATGATCACCGCGTTGCCGTCCGGCACGCGGTGGCGCGTCAGTTCG
>NZ_CAJNKE010000366.1 GCF_905232215.1 Burkholderia sp. LMG 13014 | reverse complement strand
CTTCGCGTTCGTCGAGGACTGGCTGAACGCGCCGCCCGACGCCGATCGCCAGACGTGGTTCGACCGCTTCGCGAGCGGCCAGCTCGTGGGCAATGCGTGGACCGAAACCGGCGACGTGGCGCTCGGCCAGACCATCACGAAGGTGTCGGAAAAGCACGGCCGGCTCGTACTGAACGGCCGGAAGTTCTACAGCACCGGCAGCCTGTTCGCCGACTGGATCGACGTGTTCGCGCAACGTGCGGACGACGGCAGCGACGTGATCGTCGCCGTCGCGACCGCGCAGCCCGGCGTGATCCGCGAAGACGACTGGGACGGCTTCGGCCAGACCACGACCGGCAGCGGCACCACGCGCTTCGAGGACGCGGCGGTCGACGCACGGGACGTGATCGACTTCGCGCGACGCTTCAAGTACCAGACCGCGTTCTACCAGCTCTTCCACGTCGCGACGCTGGCCGGCATCGGCCACGCGATCGTGCGCGATGCGGGCGACCTGGTGCGCCGCCGGACCCGCGTGTACAGCCACGGCAACGCGCCGCGCGCGGCCGACGACGCCCAGTTGCAGCAAGTGATCGGCGAGATCGCGTCGTGGGCCTATGCGGCCGACGCGCTCGCGCTGCGCGCCGCGCAGCCGCTGCAACGGGCCTACGAAGCGCACTTCGGCGACGACGCAGCCGCCGAGCACGATGCGAACGTCGCGGCCGAAATCGAATCCGCGCAGAGCCAGCTCGTCGTGTCGGAACTCGTGCTGCGCGCGGCGACGCACCTGTTCAATGCGCTCGGCGCGTCCGCGACCCGCAGCACGACGGCGCTCGACCGCCATTGGCGCAACGCGCGCACCGTGTCGTCGCACAATCCGCTCGTCTACAAGGCGCGGATCGTCGGCGACTGGGTCATCAACGGGCGCACGCCGCCGTTCGTCTGGCAGATCGGCAACGGCACGGGTGCGAGCACGAGCACGCATGCAGAGACAGGAGCCGCGCAATGAGCAAGACCATCCGCTTCAATGCGTTCGAGATGAACTGCGTCGGCCACCAGTCGCCCGGGCTGTGGGCCCATCCGCGCGACCGGTCGTGGCAGTACAAGGATCTCGACTACTGGACCGACCTCGCCCGCGTGCTCGAACGCGGGATTTTCGACGCGATCTTCATCGCGGACGTGATCGGCTACTACGACGTCTACAAAGGCAGCAACTACCACGCGCTGCACCAGGCCGCACAGATCCCGGTGAATGATCCGCTGCAGCTCGCCGCGCCGATCGCGATGGCGACCGAGCATCTCGGCATCGGCATCACCGCATCGACGACGTTCGAACATCCGTACACGTTCGCGCGCCGGCTGTCGACCGCCGACCATCACACGAAGGGCCGGCTCGCGTGGAACATCGTCACGTCCTACCTCGAAAGCGGCGCGAAGAACGTCGGCGATCACGGCCTGCGCACGCACGACGACCGCTATGCGGTCGCGGCCGAATACGTCGAGGTGCTGTACAAGCTGTTCGAGGGCAGCTGGGAAGACGGCGCGGTGGTGCGCGATCGCGACGGCCGCGTGTTCACGCATCCGGAGAAGGTGCACGAGATCGGCCACAAGGGCCGCTTCTTCGACGTGCCCGGCTACCACCTGTGCGAGCCGTCGCCGCAGCGCACGCCGGTGCTGTTCCAGGCCGGCGCGTCCGGTCCCGGCAAGACGTTCGCCGCGCAGCACGCCGAATGCGTGTTCGTCGCCGCGCCGACCCGCCCGCAGCTCGCGCGCTACGTGGCCGACGTGCGCGCGCAGGCCACCGCCGCGGGGCGCGACGCGAGCAAGGTATTGATCTACAACCTCGTCACCGTGATCGTCGACGAAACCGACGAGAAGGCGCAGGCCAAGTTCGACGAATATCGCAAGTACGTGTCGTATGACGGCTCGCTGGTGTTCATGTCCGGCTGGACCGGCATCGACTTCGGCCAGTACGCGCCGAACGATCCCGTCCGGCGCGTCGAAACGAATGCGATCGTGTCGGCGGTCGAGCACCTGGCGGGCGGCGACACCGCATGGACGATCGAGGAGCTGGCGGCCTGGGGCGGCATCGGCGGTCTGGGCCCGGTCTTCGTCGGCTCGGCGGCGACCGTCGCGGACATCCTGCAGGAATGGGTCGCCGCCACCGACGTGGACGGCTTCAACCTCGCGTATGCGGTTGCGCACGAAACCTTCGAGGATGTCGTGCGTTATCTCGTTCCCGAGCTGCAGCGGCGCGGCGTGTATCCGACCGGCTATGCGCCGGGCACGCTGCGCGAGAAACTGTTCGGCGGATCGGCACGGCTGCCGGACGAACATCCGGCCGCGCAGTTTCGCGATATCGAGCAGGTGAAGCGCGATGCCGAGCAGGTGGCGGCCTACGCGTGACGGCAATGTGACGGCTGGTCGGCCCGCGTGCGGGCCGGCTTCATGACGCCCGGCGGCCCGTTGCACCAGGCCGCTCGTTCGACACGCCGCGCGAGCGAACGTCCCCCTCCCTCCGGCCAAGGCCCGGTACAGCAGCCAAGCCCGTTCTGCTCCCGCACGGGCACGCCGGGATGGTGAATCCAGTCCGGTCCGGGCGATGCAGGCCACCGTCTCGTTCGCCAACCCGTGCGCTTGCCCACGCGAACGCCTTGCATGATTGCATGCCGCCATCTGCTGAAGTTGACGCAGACCAGCGGCTGTTTACATTTGAAGCCGGATGCAAAATGACGGCGTTGGCCCGGCATTGAGCAGGGACCAACGAACGTCGACAAGAAAGGGCACGCTCATGTTGATCACTTTCAGCGGGTTACCCGGCACCGGGAAAAGTACGATCGCAAGCCGGCTGGCCGTTCGCCTGAAGGCGGTTTATCTTCGGATCGACTCCATCGAGCAAGCGATCCGGACGTCGGGCGTTCTAGCCGAGGGCGCTGAAATGGGCGGCGCCGGCTATGCGGTCTGCTACCGCGTGGCCGCTGACAATCTGGCGATCGGAACAACCGTCGTCGCCGATTCCGTCAATCCGCTCAAGGTGACGCGAGACGCATACAGGAACATCGCGGCGCGCATCGGTGTTCCCGTGCTCGAGATCGAGATCGTCTGTTCCGATCGGCAGCAGCATCAACAGCGTGTCGAAACACGGCAGTCCACCACCGCGGGGCTCGTGTTGCCCACATGGCAGGAAGTCGTCGATCGCGATTACGACGCGTGGGATCGCCCGCACCTCGAGATCGATACAGCGTTCACGTCCGTCGAGCAATGCATCGATCAGATCCTTCGCGCGTTGCCGGTGGCATGAACAGGTTGCGTGAAGCCGCAGTCCACTTTTCCGATGCCGGAACGCGGGAAATCGGTGGTTGCGCTCCCGGTTGCGTTCAGGCAATGCCCTCGTCGTCGTCGATGTCCCGCGCCGTCGGCTCGTAGCGCACGATCAACAGGAACACGATCGGCGTAGCGGCACTGATCGCGACGATCCAGAACATGTCCGTGCCGAGCCGCGCCTGCAGGATCGGCAGCACGAACAGCGCCAGCGCCTGACCGATGCCGCACAGCGACCGCCCGAAGCCCACGCCGGTGCCACGGATCGTTGCCGGATACGACAGCGTCGGATAGATCATCATCTGCGCGCCGGGCCCGAACCCTTCGGCGAACAACCACGTGCCGAGCATCAACAGCACGAAGCCGATCGCGAGTGCGCCATGCGGATGCCCCGCCAGCGCGAGCGCGACGAGCGCGACGAACTGGAGCGCGAAACCGGCGATCGCGACATGACGCGACGCATGGCGATGGGCCAGGCGCATGCCCAGCAAGCCGCCGGTGAACGCAAACAGCACGTTCAGCGCCAGCGACGCCGCGATCGTTTCGAATACGCCCGCGCCGAGAAACTGCGACAGGATCGACGGCAGGAAGAATGCGATCGCCGTGTATTCGAACGGGATGCACAGGTTCATCACGCTGGCGACGATCGTGCGCCCCAGGTACGGGCGCTGGAACAGCACGCGAATGCGCACGGGCGGCTGGCTCGGCGCGCGCGGAGCGTCCTTCGCTTCATGTGCGTGAATCCCGTACGACTCGCGCAGAATCCTCGCGGCATTGGCCAGGTCCCCCTGGTTCGCGGCCCACAGCGGCGATTCGTTCATGAAGCGGTTCCTGAACAGGATGATGACGAGGGCGGGTACCGCGCCGAAGATCAGCGACGCGCGCCAAAGCCATCCC
Organism: Burkholderia sp. LMG 13014; assembly: GCF_905232215.1. Classification (GTDB taxonomy): domain Bacteria; phylum Pseudomonadota; class Gammaproteobacteria; order Burkholderiales; family Burkholderiaceae; genus Burkholderia. The sequence goes on along the minus strand of NZ_CAJNKE010000366.1, from coordinate 1,901 downwards.
GCATGCTCGGCAGGCAGCAGGAAATACAGTCCGAAGATCAGCAGGAAGCAGACCGAGGACGCCACGTACCACATCGGGCACCACGCCGCGAGCCGCGACGCCTTGTTGCCGCGACCGTTGAACTTCGAGAATTCCGCGAGAAACGCCATCGCGACGGGCAGGTCGATGCCGACACCGAGCCCCATCACGAAGCGCGCACCGATCAGCACCCAGACGTTCGGCGCGAGCCCGGCCGCAATCGCCGCGACCACGAAAAACAGCATGTCGGCCATGAACACCTGATAGCGGCCGATCCTGTCGGTCAGCCATCCGCCGATCAGGCTGCCGAAGATCGTGCCGATCATGATCGCCGACCCGACCAGGCCGGTCAGAGCGGGCGTCAGACCGAACTCGCGCGCCACGTCGTCGATCCCGTAGGACAGCGTCGTCAGATCGTACGCATCGAGAAACACGCCGCCGAGCGCCAGCAGCACGATCATCCGGGCATGGCTGACCGAGCTGTCCACCGTGTTGATCAGGCGCGCGACGTCGCTTGCCGAGCGGATGGGCGACGACACCGGGGGAACGGCGTTCAGATCGATCGAACTCATCGCATTCCTTAGTTTTCTGCCGAGTAGCTGGCAATGTCCACATGAAGCCGCAAACCGGACGTGCTCATGCGTGACCCGCGAGAATCCGCTGCGACGGCGATCCTCCCGACATGCGATGCCGTCACGTTCCGGCAGCAGGCATTCTGTTCTCCCGATCCCGTTATCCCAAGCGATATAAATCGATAAATTAATCGGCCCGCGTCATAAAGTTGCTCGCCGCGCGCTTAGCAGCAACGCACATGTTCAATCGCGGATTTCTTCGTTCGCGGATCGCCGCTGCTTCGTTACATTAGCCGGTCACCCTGCCTGTTCGCGGCACCTTGCCGCCCTTCCGGAGAATCCCGATGAAGCTGTCCTGGTCCCGCGCATGGCAAGCCGCGGCCGTCGTCGTTGCCGCGTTCGCCAGCCTCGTGTCGGTGCAAGCACGCGCGGCGACGCCCGCTGAGATCCGCGTCGACTACGCGTACTACTCGCCGGAAAGCCTGGTGATCCGCCACTTCGGCTGGCTCGAAGACGAATTCAAGGCCGACCGCACGTCAATCCGCTGGGTGCTGAGCCTGGGCAGCAATCGCGCACTCGAATACCTGAACAGCGGTGCAGTCGATTTCGGTTCCGCCGCGGGTCTCGCGTCGGTGCTCGCGCGTGCGAACGGCAACCCGATCCATACGGTCTACGTGTTCTCCCGCCCCGAGTGGACCGCACTCGTGGTCCGCAAGGATTCGCCGATCCGCTCGCTCGCGGACCTGAAGGGCAAGAAAATCGCCGCGACGCGCGGCACCGATCCGTTCCTGTTCACGCTACGCGCGCTGCACACGGTCGGCCTGACTCGCGACGACGTCGAGATCGTCAACCTGCAGCATCCCGACGGGCGCACCGCGCTCGCGAACGGCCAGGTCGATGCGTGGGCCGGCCTCGATCCGCACATGGCCGCGGCGCAGCTCGACGACGGCGCGCGCCTGCTCTATCGCAACGTTGCGTTCAACACCTATGGTTTTCTGAATGTCCGCGACGCATTCGCCAGCCAGTACCCGCAGGCAGTCACGCGTGTGCTGAAGGTCTACGATCGCGCGCGCCAATGGATCGTCGCGCATCCGGCCGATACCGCGCAGATCGTCGCCGACGAATCGAAGGTTTCGCTGCCGGTGGCGAAACTGCAGCTGCAACGCAACGACTTCAGCCATCCCGTTCCCGGCGATACCCAACGCGCGGCGCTGAAGGCCGCGGCGCCGATCCTGACGGCCGAACAGCTGACCAAGCCCGGCGTCGATCCCGCGAAGATCGTCGATGCGCTGATCGATCCGTCGTTCGCGC
>NZ_CAJNKE010000365.1 GCF_905232215.1 Burkholderia sp. LMG 13014 | reverse complement strand
GCGCTGCAGCAGGCGTTCGTTCAGCTTTTGCTCGAACGCGGCTACGCGAAAGCGACGATCCGCGAGATCGCGGCCGTCGCGGGCGTCAGCATCGGCACCTTCTACGAGTATTTCGGCGACAAGCAGAGCCTCGCGGCGCTCTGCATCCACCGGCACGTGCTGGCGTTGGCCGACCGGCTGCGCGATGCCGCGGCGCGACTGCGCGGTGCGCCACGGGCCGAACTCGCCGCCACGCTCGTCGACCTGCAGGTCGAGGCGATCGGCGCCGACGCGGCGCTGTGGGGCGCGCTCTTCGCGCTGGAGCGGCAGGTGTCGCCGCTCACCGCCTACCGCCGGCATTACGACGCATATGTCGCGCTGTGGCGCGACGCGCTCGCGCACGCGGCCGATCCGCCGCCCGCCGCACGGCTCGACGGGCTCGCGCGGATGGCGCACACGATCTGCTACGGCGGGCTCTCGCAGGCGTTGCTGACGCTCGGGCCCGCGTTCGACCTCGCCGCGCTGCGCGGCGAACTGCGGGCGGTGCTGCTCGCCTACCTGACGGCGGCCGGCCAGTAACATCCCCTAGGGGAAATGCCTGATTCGCATGTCAGCCTGGCAGGCGAGCCTTGCCGCTGCACGCTACTCTTCGCGAGCCATGAGAAAAATGCATGGTCGCCATGACGAACTTTCGATTGTCCGCCGATATTGGCTCGGGCTAAATCATGCGGCAGATGCAGGCCGCGCGCGTCGCGCGGGGCTGCCCGAAGGACATCAGAAGGAGGAGTCATGCGAAGCGCCACCGCGCCCCGTTCGAAACTGCCCGACGTCGGGACGACGATCTTCACGGTGATCGGCCAACTGGCTGCTCAGCACGATGCGTTGAACCTGTCGCAGGGCGCGCCGAATTTCGCGCCCGATCCGGCGCTCGTCGAAGGCGTCGCGCGCGCGATGCGCGACGGGCACAACCAGTACGCGCCGATGGCCGGCGTCATGGCGCTGCGCGAGCGGCTCGCCGAAAAGACCGAGGCGCTGTACGGCGCGCGCTACGACCCGGCCACCGAGATCACGGTGATCGCGAGCGCGAGCGAAGGGCTCTACGCGGCGATCAGCGCGCTCGTGCATCCGGGCGACGAGGTGATCTACTTCGAGCCGTCGTTCGACAGCTATGCGCCAATCGTGCGGCTGCAGGGCGCGACGCCGGTGGCGATCAAGCTGTCGCCCGAACATTTCCGCGTGAATTGGGACGAAGTCGCCGCGGCGATCAACCCGCGCACGCGGATGATCATCGTGAACACGCCGCACAACCCGACCGCGACCGTGTTTTCCGCCGACGATCTCGAACGGCTCGCGCAGCTCACGCGCGACACCGGCATCGTGGTGCTGTCCGACGAGGTCTACGAGCACGTCGTGTTCGACGGCGCGCAGCACCAGAGCGTGGCGCGCCATCGCGAGCTGGCCGAGCGCAGCGTGATCGTGTCGTCGTTCGGCAAGTCGTTCCACGTGACGGGCTGGCGGGTCGGGCATTGCCTCGCGCCGGCCGAGCTGATGGACGAGATCCGCAAGGTGCACCAGTTCATGGTGTTCGCGGCCGACACGCCGATGCAGGTCGCGTTCGCGGAAATCCTCGCGCGGCCGGACAGCTATCTCGGCCTGTCGGCGTTCTACCAGGCCAAGCGCGACCTGCTCGCGCGCGAGCTGGCCGATTCCCGTTTCGAGCTGCTGCCGAGCGAAGGCTCGTTCTTCATGCTCGCGCGCTTCCGGCACTTCTCGGATGAAAGCGACAGCGATTTCGTGCTGCGCCTGATCCGCGACGCGCGCGTCGCGACGATTCCGCTGTCGGCGTTCTATACCGACGGCACCGATGCCGGCGTGATCCGGCTCAGTTTTTCGAAGGACGACGCGACGCTGGTTGAAGGCGCGCGGCGGCTGCGTTCGCTGTAAGGCCCGTACGGAAATTGGCGACGGGCATCCGGCGACGGGCATCCGGCGACGGGAGCGTCGCACCGACCAGACACAGGAGATCACGATGAAGCACACGGCCACTCTGAAACTCGCGTTCGCACTCGCGTGCGCCATCGGCTCGGGCGCGGCGCTCGCCGATGCGCAGACGCTGCGCTTCGGCCTCGAAGCGCAATACCCGCCGTTCGAATCGAAGGCGCCGAACGGCGACCTGCAGGGCTTCGACATCGATGTCGGCAATGCCGTCTGCCAGACGGCGAAGCTGTCGTGCAAATGGGTCGAGACGTCGTTCGACGGCCTGATTCCCGCGCTGAAGGGCCGCAAGTTCGACGTGATCAATTCGGCGATGAACGCGACCGAGCAGCGCCGCCAGGCGATCGATTTCACGACGATCATCTATCGCGTGCCGACCCAGTTGATCGCGCGCACCGGCAGCGGCTTGCTGCCGACGCCGGAATCGCTGAAGGGCAAGCGCGTCGGCGTGCTGCAGGCGTCGATCCAGGAAACCTTCGCGAAGGCGCACTGGGAGCCGGCCGGCGTCGCGATCGTCGCGTACCAGGACCAGAACCAGGCGTACGCGGATCTCGTGTCGGGCCGTCTCGACGCGTCGCTCGTGCTCGCGCCGTCCGGCCAGCGCGGCTTCCTGTCGCGTCCGGACGGCAAGGGCTTCTCGTTCGTCGGCCAGCCGGTGCACGACGACAAGATCCTCGGCAGCGGCATCGCATTCGGGCTGCGTAAAGGCGACAGCGCGCTGAAGGCGAAACTCGATGCGGCGATCGACAAGCTGAAGGCGGACGGCACGGTGAAGTCGCTCGGCCTGAAGTATTTCGGCGATATCGACATCTCGGCGAAGTAAGCGGGGCCGCGCGCGATGCAGAACCGGAACACGGCCGCCACGGGCGGCGAACAGGGCGGCGCATCGCTGTCGGGTGACGCGCTCGAAGCCGCGCTCGCCGCGGAACTGGGCGAGGCGCTCGTCACGCGCCCGGCCGACATCGATCCGCGTTACTTCACCGCGTACAACGAGCCGGCCGGCGTGCGGCCGCGCGCGCTGGTGCGCCCGCGCAGCGTCGACGACGTGTCGCGCACGCTCGCGCTGTGCGCGCGGCTCGGCCAGCCGGTCGTGCCGCAGGGTGGTTTGACGGGGCTCGCACGTGGCGGCGTCGCGCTCGGTGGTGAGGTCGTGCTGTCGATGGAGCGCTTCGCAGGCATCGAAGCGCTCGACGCGGCGGCCGGCACGATGACGGTACGCGCGGGAACGCCGCTGCAGACAGTGCAGGAAGCCGCGGAAGCGGCCGGTTTCACGTTCGGCGTCGATCTCGGCGCGCGTGGCTCATGCCAGATCGGCGGCATGCTCGCGACCAATGCGGGCGGCACGCGCGCGATCCGCTACGGGATGATGCGCGAGCAGGTGCTCGGGCTCGAGGCCGTGCTCGCGGACGGCACGGTGGTGTCGTCGATGAACCGGATGCTGAAGAACAACGCGGGTTACGACCTGAAGCAGCTGTTCATCGGCAGCGAGGGAACACTTGGCGTCATCACGCGCGCCGTGCTGCGGCTGCACCCGTTGCTCGCAGCGCCGGCCACGGCGCTCTGCCGCGTGCGCGACTACGACGCGGTGGTCGCGCTGTGGAACCGCGTGCGCACGCTGCCGGAGGTCGTCAGCTTCGAGGCGATGTGGCCGGCGTTCTACGATTACGTTGCGCGCCATACGCCGGGTGTTTCAGCGCCGTTTGTCGGCGACGAGGGTTTCACGGTACTGATCGAATGCGCGACGAGCGCACCGGGCGGCGACGCTCACCAGGCGCTGGAAACAGGTCTCGCGGCGGGGTTCGACGCAGGGCTCGTGGACGATGCGGTGCTCGCGACGTCGGAGCGGCAGGCGCGCGACCTGTGGACGCTGCGCGAAGGTCTCGCGATCGATGCGCTGCCGCATCTCGTCAACTTCGACGTGAGTCTGCCGACGGGCGAACTCGGCACATTCGCCGAGCGCTGCGAGGCGGCGCTGCGGGCGCACTGGCCGGACGTCACGTGCCTGTTCTTCGGCCATGTTGGCGACGGCAACGTGCATATCGGCGTGTCGCTGGCCGGGATGACCGACGCAGACCTCGACGCGCTCGATCACTGCGTGTACGCGGTGGTGCGGGACATGGGCGGCTCGGTGTCGGCTGAGCACGGGATCGGCGTGCTCAAGCGCGCTTATCTCGCGCATACGCGCAGCGACGCGGAAATCGGGCTGATGCGACGCCTGAAGGCCGCGCTGGATCCGCTCGGCATCCTGAATCCCGGCAAGGTGCTTTGATCGGGGCGATGCGCGTTGCCGGCGGGAGCCGGCCCGCATCACGCGTTAGCCGTTCACCCAGCGCAGCGCGCCGATCTTCAGGTGTTCGACGACGCTGCGTGCCCATTCGAGTTCGGCATTGAGCAGGACGAGCGCGTGCTCGTTCTGCAGCAGGAACAGGCGCGGCACCTGATCGGCCTGCGCGTTGGCGCGCAGTGTTTCGAGGCGCTCGCGCTCGGCATCGAGCCGCGCGATCCGAAGCTCAAGCTGGTGGCGTGCATCTTCGGCGTCGAGCAGCGGCAGGAACGCGAGACCGGCGCCGAACGCCGGGAATTCGCGCGCGGGCTCCGCGAGCAGCGTATGCAGCCACGCCTGCCCGGCCGTGTGCCCGGCCTCGGTCAGCGCATACAGCGTGCGCTCCGGAAACGCGCCGTCGCGCTCGGTGTCGTGCACTGCGATCATCCCGTCGCGCAGCAGCCGGTCGATCGTCTGATAGAGGCTCGTGCGCTGCCGCACGTTGACGACTTCGTCGTACCCGCGAGCCTTCAGTTGCTGCAGCATCCCGTATGGATGCATCGGCGTTTCGGTGAGCGTCGCGAGGACGGCCAGCGCGAGCGGGGATGGGCGACTAGCAGACATGAATAGTTATACTATATCTAGTAAGAATATAACTATTCTCAATCAGACTATCATATTTCACAAGGGTTTCAGCCGAGGTGCGAGCGCTTCGCGGCCGGTGCGACGGTTTCCATCGTCGCGAGACCGTGCACGATGCCGCAATCCTCGACCGAATGCTCGCCGACGCACTGGCGGCGCAATTCGGTGAGCTGGTCGCGTAGATGCGTGAGTTCCGCGAGGCGCGCATCGACGTGCCCGATGTGTTCGTCGAGTAGCGAATTGATCGAATCGCACGGATCGGCTGGCGTGTCGGTGAGTTGCAACAGCGCGCGGATTTCGTCGTGCGCCATGTCGAGCGCGCGGCAGTTGCGGATGAAGCGCAGCCGTTCGACGTGCACGTCGGTGTAGTTGCGGTAGTTCGAGTCGGTGCGCTCCGCATCCGGCATCAGACCCTCTTTCTCATAGAAACGGATCGTCTCGGGCGTGCAGCGGGCCGCTTTGGCCAGTTCGCCGATCTTCATGACCTTTCTCCCTGTAAGGGGTTGACCTTGTAGTGGCTTCAGGGTGTTAACTCTACACCGTTAGCCATTGAGGAGGTTGTCATGACCGACGCCCAGCGTACCCACGACCCACGACACCGTCATGCCGGCGGCGCCGCTCCGTGCTGCGCCGACGCGCACGATACGGATACGGCCACCGTCGCCGATGCGGCGCCGGCGGCCGGCGAGCACGCGCACGGCGAGGTCGCCGCAGCGCGCGGCGCGCAGTCGCGTGCCCATAGCCACGACCATGACCACGATCATGAACATGATCACGGGCACGCGGGTCGTGAAGATGGTCACGTCCACGGCGCCGGTTGCAGCCACGGCAGCGGTAAGGCGCACGACCACGACCATGGTCATGACCATGCGCACGAGCACGGCGACGGGCATAGCCACGGCGCCGCCTGTGCACACGGCAGCGCCGCGCACGACCATGCCGGTCACGACCACGACCACGACCACGACCACGACCACGACCACGACCACGACCACGACCACGCGGCCGGCGATTGCTGCGCGCCTGCCGCGCTGACGCTCGCGCCGCTGCCGGTCGCGCAGGCGACTGCGTCGGGCCACGTGCGCTCCGCGTTCCGGATCATGCAGATGGACTGCCCGACCGAGGAAACGCTGATCCGCAAGAAGCTCGGCGGGATGAGCGAAGTGTCGGCGCTCGAGTTCAACCTGATGCAGCGGATGCTGACGGTCGAGCACGTGCCGAACGCCC
>NZ_CAJNKE010000364.1 GCF_905232215.1 Burkholderia sp. LMG 13014 | reverse complement strand
CGTGTCACTTGGTGGCCTCGATCTCGTCGACGATCTGCTTCATCTGCGGCGTCTTCTCGTACTTCGTCCACAGCGGCTGCATCGCCTTCACGAATGCCGCGCGGTCGATCTGCGCGGCCGGCAGGATCTTCGCGCCGCCCTTCGCCACCGTCTGCTGCGCGGACGCTTCACGCGCGGTCCACAGCTTCTGGTAGTACGGCACCGAATCGGCCGCCGCCTTCCTGATCGCGGCCTGCTCCTGCGGCGACAGCGTGTCCCAGACCTTCTTCGAGAACACCAGCACTTCCGGCGTCATCGCGTGCTGCGTCTCCGAGTAATCGGGCGCCACTTCGTAGTGCTTCGTTTCCTCGTACGACGGCATGTTGTTTTCCGCAGCATCGACGAGGCCCGTCTTCAGACCCGTGTACACCTCGGCGAACGGCATCGGCGTCGGCGTGCCGCCCATCGCCTTGATCTCGTCGACCATCAGGTCCGACGGCTGCACGCGCACCTTGAGCCCCTTCATGTCGGCCGGCGAGCGTACCGGGCGCTTCGCGTAGATCGAGCGTGCGCCGCTCTCGTAGAACGTCAGCGCGATCATCCCCTTCGCGGTGAACGCGTCGAGGATCTTCTGGCCGGCCGGGCCGTACATCGCCTTGCGGAAATGGTCGACGTCGCGGAACAGGAACGGGAACGACGGGATCAGCGATTCCGGCACGATCTCGTTGAACGATGCGCCGTTCACGCGCGCCATGTCGATCGCGCCGATCCGCACCTGGTCGACCGTGTCCTTCTCGGAGCCGAGCGCGCTGTTGCCGAACACCTTGATCGAATCCTTGCCGCCGGTCTGCTTCGACAACTCGTCGCCCATGAACTTCACGGCCATGTTGGTCGGGAAGTTGTCGCCATGCACGTCCGCCGAGCGGAACACGCGCGCCTGGGCGGACATCGCGAAACCGGCCATCAGCGCGACGGCCAGGGCAATACGGGAGCGGTTGAATCGGTGCTTCATCGTCAGTCTCCTTGATGGTTGTGCTCGCTGTTGCGTGGCGATCCGCCAGCATGCGCATTCTTTGGCGCCGTCCTCGCTGATCGCAGAGTCATACGTCGTATGACGTGTTGACGCGAATGTACGTCGGTTAATCGTTTAACTCACTTGGTGCATACCCGTAGATCCACTGCCATGACGGGTTTTAGGCAAATTTCGGGGAATCGTGTTCTCTGTTTAGGTGAATTTATGCGAAACGTTTTCCAGAAGCGCGTCCGCGTTCAAGCCGGGCGGCCAGTCGGCCGCTTCCGTCGGAACCGGAAAGCAAACTTTCGCTTCGCTTTCAATTGTCGTAGGATGACTGATCACGATGCCGGCATGTCGGCGCAGTGTAATGAGTACACGCCGGCGCCGCGCGCCGCTTGCGGCACGACCTGGAAGGAACGAAAGGGAATCCGGGTAGCGGCAGGCGTCCACGCCTGCCCGCCGTAGGGCGCCGGAGTACGTGCGACTGGCGCCACGGCTTTGCGACTCTGCGCGACTAAGTTACTGCAACTGCCCTACACAATGTCGACAACACCCCGTGATGTCGCCGTCCGGATTCATACGGCATAGGTCGCATGTTCGCGTACGACGTACGGCGCACGGCTGGCACCATGCTTTTCCGACTTTCGACCAAGTCGATGTAACCGGCTTGGCTCGCAACTCCGACGGCAGCTGCCGGCCATGAAGCGTCATTCGCCCGCACCGGGGCCAGAACATGGAGAGGCCGGTTTCACCTAGGAAGCGGCCGTTCGATTGGAGATTGTGAACGTTGCTTCATCAGCCATAGCGAACGTTCACGCCGTCAAAATACTGGCCATTCCACGATGATCGCTTCCGAGCGAATCGAGCAGGCGCTAACGATAGAGATGTGGCACGGTAGCAGTTGGCTCACCCAGCCCCGTGACATCGCATTGACTTGCTCCACCACAAGATGCAGCCTGCGACAGGGCTGCGCTCCCTGCCTGAGGAGGTTCGCTTCGACTTTGCGAGAGTTCTCGCGTCAAATCACCTCGAACTCAAAATCGCTCCGCGGCGCGGGTACTAACGCGTCCACCCGCCTTTGAGCACCTTTACACGTTCAATGAGCCTTCGGAACACGACTCCTGGGCGGAAATTTGGATAAAGTTTCGTGCAGCGGTGCCGCTATAACAGAGGGGGCACCAATCGTTTTTTTCCCAATGCCGCTCATTGGATAAGGTCGTGAGCGTCTAGAGGCGCGGTCACACCTTTGAAGTAATGCTCACAAGACCCTCATGCCGCGGAATCATGCCAAACTCTAGCAGCGCGATCGGAAGCTCAAACTACTGCGTGGTTCGGCGCAAGCCGGTGTGAGACAATTTAGAGAAATCGATCGAACTCCGCCAAAATTACCTCAATTCCCCCCATGCTCAAGAATCTTTACGTTGAGAATTTCAAGTCTATCGGCCGGCGTACCGCGGTTGAATTGACCCCACTGACCGTGTTCGCAGGGTCAAATAGCTCCGGGAAGAGCACACTTTTGCAGAGTGTGCTTCTTCTCGCACAAACGGTCCAAAGTAACGTCTTCCGGCGCCCAGTTGTTCTGAATGGTTCATTGACCCGCTTAGGCACGTTTAGCGATATTCTCTCGGCGAAGGCGGATTCTCCGCAAATCAGTATCGGCTTTGACCTTCAGCCGCGACCCGAAGAAAGCCGTTACCTTTCAAATCATCGGAATATTTACTTCTCTGATGAGCAACTGAGTCGCGCTAGTTGCGTTCACTTCGAGATGAAGTTCTCTGGAGGCGGACCGGGGTCGGGAGTGGCACAGCTTCAACCAGAACTTGATCGAGTGACTCTTCGCTACACTCCCAAAGCCGAGCCTAGTGGGACAGGCAAGTCCGAGATTGCGCTGCGGCGACGTCGCGGCGAGCTCGATGATTTTTTCACGCGCGAGAAAGTCAGCGTCAGCGCAATCTCGCTCCAAGAGCGAGCATCGTTTGCCTTCGAAGTGGAGCAACCGACATCATATAAGCCCCGTTGGGGTACGCCGCAGGCTCAGAATCCAAAGGCACTTGGCGTACACCTTCAGCATTTTCTTCCGCGGTATATGAGCTTTACGTATGACGTCGTGGACGCGCAATGCGAAAGTATCTATCGAATCTTCACCGCTACAGGTCAGGCTGCGCAGCAATCAGTGGACGGCGCACGAGATCTTTTACTTTCCAATCCAGAAGCGTGTGGGTTCATACTGAAAATAATGCGCGCGCAGATTGAAAGGCTTACGGATGAGCGTGGCGACACCGCGGCATCTCAAAGGGTGGCTCGACAATTCGAGGAAATAGATGACAATTTTACGGTTGATGGTCTAGACACGTTTTTCTCGGATATTCCAGCTTTCTATCGCCAGGCTATATGGACTGCCTTCGCCGAACCTACAGTAAAATCAACTCTTTTTGCAACTCTGAAGCGCGGGAAGAAGGAAGAGCGGCGGATCAGTGCCGGTCCGCTTCCTGACAATTTGGATTTCTCTGCGAGTTACGTGCATTCTTTTTTTTCGGAACGCATTCGCTATCTCGGGCCGCTTCGGGATGAACCTAAACCGATATACCCGTACGGCGGATCAATAGACGCGCTCGATGTTGGTACGAAAGGAGAATCAACTGCCGCCGTACTCGATCTCCACCGCGATACCGAGATTTTTTACATACCCAGCGCTTCGATCAAACACACCTTAACCGCACCTACGCCGATTAAAGCATCGTTGTTGGTGGCAGTCTCGGACTGGCTCCAATATATGGGGGTGGCAAATGACCTGCATACCAACGATCAGGGAAAGCTAGGGCATGAACTGCGCGTATCTACTGCAAATTCCTCGACTCTTCACGACCTCACCCACGTTGGCGTTGGCGTTAGCCAAGTGTTGCCTATCCTGATCCAGGCCTTGCTCGTCGAACCTGGCTCGTGTTTGATCTTTGAACAGCCTGAGCTTCATTTGCACCCGAAGGTGCAAACCAAGCTGGCAGATTTTTTTCTGTCCGTGGCGATTCTGGGAAAGCAATGCATTATTGAAACACACAGCGAGTATATGATCAACGAGTTGAGATTCTTGTCGGCGCTTGCGCCAGACGATTCGGTTTCGAAACTCGCCACGGTCTATTTTGTTGAAAAAGGTAGCGATGGCTCGATTTATGAGCCACTGAAATTTAACGAATTCGGGGCAATTTCAAATTGGCCAGACGGTTTCTTTGACGAGAGCGAAGATCTTGCTGCCGAGATAATTCGGGCGGCAATGAACAAGCGTGCGAAAAAGAGCAGCAAATAACGATAGACGATAGAAATGCCAATAAATGTCTATGTGGACGTATCCTCGCTGGCTTGCCCAATGGCAACTCTTGCTGAGGATGAGATGGTGGTCGAGCTTGAACGATATATCAATGATCTGGTTTTCGTTAAAGACAATTTGGATTCGCAGCTCTACCGCTTTTTCAGTGCCGCCGACCTCCCCGAAACTTTATACAGTACCGGACTGTATCCTTTACTTAACGATATAAAGCATATGCTTCAGGTTACGGGCTTGGCAGATGTGTATCAGGCGAAAGATGTCAATCGCTTGTTTGATTTATTGTTCAGGAAGATGCCATTTTCACCTCTTCCCGTTGTGGGCGAAGCAATCTTCACGGACCTTTCTGTCAGCCCCTCTCTGAACCACCTTGAAAGTGACGAATTGAAAGAAAAGCAGATTCTTGAGCTAGGAAAGGCCGCGGCGTCAAAGCGATCCGGATGGTTGAAAGCAGAGGACCTCGTTATCTTCGGCGATTTTGTTGTCGAGGAGCACGTTGAAAAGCCTCTGACCGACGTACGCGGGACCATGCAAAAGGCGGAGTTTCACGACAGTTTGTCTAATGGAAACATTTGCTTTCCGATCACGTTCGCTGAACTATTTCCATCGGTTCGAAGGCTCGCAAGTCTGCCGAACGAAATGGATGCAGCAGTTGAAGCCAGCCATTGCCGAAACACCCAACAACTGACGACCGTTCTATCAATCGCCATCGCTCAAGTCGCCAGAGGGCGTGGGCTGGAGCTTCGCGATTGGCGGCTGGGGCCATCGTTTTTCGACAGTATGATTGCCCTTCACTTGGAAAATGACGCCACGGCGACTCGATGCCTCGTCGACGCAATTGTAGATACGGTTTTGCGGACAAATTTGCCGCAGACGCACCACCTAAGGAAGAACGCAGGTGGCAACGCGCCCGCGCAAACTGACGGAGCGGCCGTAGCGTGGAGGCGCGACATTGGCCACGAGTATCACTTGTATTATTGGGAGGTGCGAGGCGTATGCGAGATCGCGTCGGTCGTGGTCCACGGGAACATGTCTATCCCACGGTGCTCACTTGAGCACAAGTTGAACTAACTCGATGTGCTTGCGCCGCGCGCCTCTAATGAACAGCTTCGCGCGTCGGCGCAATTCGAAGGACTATGACAAATCGTATTCAAGCGCGACCCAAGCAGTGTTGGCACCGGTTAATGTGATTGTGTGTGCTTTGCATAGCGCAATGTCTTTCGTTATGTCAGAGCCGGAAAAGCGGCTCCTCGCGAAAGTAGATTTCGTCGCGGCAGTGAGACGAGTTGACGACCGGTTACCGATAAGGCCGAGGACGTGCCGCTGGCGCAACTGTCTCACGGATGGTCGTTGAACATCGGAAGCCGCCGTTGATGTGGTGCTGGGTCCAACGGCGGTTAAGGGTCGGCTGCGGTCACCCGGGCACAACGAAATGCCACTACGCTGGCGCCGCAGTAAACCAATCGCCCGACCTCCAACGCACCGCCCCAGCACCAGTGGCGCAACTGGACGTAAGCCGCTGCTTTTCCGCACACACCGCTGCCGATACTCTGGCGCCCTACGCCCGCGCCCGCCCCGCGCCGTCACGTCTGCATGACCAGCGACGTCAGTTGCGCCGCGCGCGCCACGGCCGTCTTCGCGTAGATCGACTTGATCTGCGATCGGATCGTGCCGATCGACACGCCGCGCAACCCGGCGCATTCCTGCGGCGACAGCCCGTCGCAGCACAGCAGCACGGCGAGATCTGCCTCGGCCGACGACAACCCGTAGAACACGCGCAATCGCTGCGCGCGGGCCGACGGC
>NZ_CAJNKE010000363.1 GCF_905232215.1 Burkholderia sp. LMG 13014 | reverse complement strand
ACGCCCAGCGCTACCTGACGCTGCCGCCCTCGTGCCCGGAAGACACGTTGGCCAGGTAATACGCCACCGCGCGAATGTCGTCGCCGGATAACCTCGCGACCGCGGCATGCATCGCACCAGCCGGATCGGCACGATTCCCGGTCTTGATGGCCGTGATCTGCTTCACGAGATCCGCCTCGTCGTGATTCGCAAGGCGCGGCGCACGCTCCGCCGCCGCAGTCACTGCCGCCGAGGCGTGCGTCGGCGCGATACCCGCCAGATAATGCGCGACGGCCCGGATGTCCTCGCCCGACAACGCCGCGGCCACCCCATTCATCGCGCCCGTCTCGTCATGCCGCCTGCCCGCGCGGAACGCGACGAGCTGGTCGGCCAGATAGGACTCGCCCTGCCCCGCGAGGCGTGGCGCGCGTTCGTTGCCCGTCAGGCCTGCACCGTGACAGGCGACACAGCTCCTCGCCTGCACCACCGCCATGCCGCGCGCCGCGAGCACCGCGTCGACCCGGATCTTCTCGTTCTGGACCGGCGCCTGCCGCGCGAAATACGCGGCCAGCAGCTTCATCTGTTGCTCGTCCATGCCGCGCGCAAGCGGCCCCATGGTCGGGTCCGGCCGGCGGTCGCTGGCGAACGCGCGCAACTGGGCCTCGATGTAGGCCGCCGGCTGGCCGGACAACGCCGGGTACCCGCCGTTACCGGACTGCCCACGCGGGCCGTGACAGATAAAACACGTCTCCTGCGGCTGCGGCCACGGGCCGGCATCGGCCTTGAGCGCATCGACTTCGCGATCCAGCGCTTTTCCGAAACGGTAATAGCCGTACAGATCCCGCCCGAACAGCACGCCGGCCGCCGACACCGCAGCCACCACGACCACACCGATGATCCATGCTCGCTTCACTCAAGCCTCCTTCGTCCGATGCGCGAGCGCACCCAATACCTGCAGCGCGGCGCGATGCCCCGAACGCACAGCGCCATCCATCGCGCCGGCCCAGATGTCGGCCGTCTCCGTTCCGGACCAGATCAGCCGACCGACCGGCGGGTGCAAATACTCGCCCCATTTCGTCCAGAAACCCGGCGGAATCGGATGAATGCAGGTCAGCGACCACGGATCCACCTTGCCCCAGTCGTAATCGTGGAACTGCGTCGGGCGCAGTGCCTTGTCGCCGAGCGCCTGCGCGTAGATCGCGGAAAGCGTCTGCTCCGCCACCTTCGCGTCGCTCGCGAGCGCGCCCGGTGCGATGAAGCCGTTGATCACGCCGATCGACCCGTCCGGCGGCGAGTTGTCATAGGCCCACAGCAGCGGGCTGTTGACCGGGATGACCTGCCCGTTGCACCCGTCGTCCCGCCAGAACGGCCGGTCGTAGACGTGCACGGTCTTGCGCATCGGCGCATACGCGGGCCACCGGCGCTGCAACTGCGCGCGGCCGTCCGGCAGCGGCGGATCGAACACGACCTGGTTGCACAGCGCCGGATTCAACGCGACGATCACGCGGCGCGCGCGCACCACACCCTGGTCGGTGACGAGCTCGACCACGTCGCGATTCCAGCCGGCAATCTTGCGCACCGGGCAGGACAGCTTCACCCGTTCGCCGAGTTCATTCGCCATCCTGATGCTCAGCACCTGCGAGCCGCCGACGAAACGCGATTCCTGTGCTCCACCCTTGATCGACTCGAGCTGGTCGTAATCGCTGTTCGCGCTGTTGATCGTCGCCAGGTAGTGCAGCAAGCCGAGCTGCGCTGGCGCCGTGCCGAGCGACAACCGGGCCGCCAGGCTGAACGAGAATTTCTCCTCGTTGGTCAGGCCTTGCTGCGCGAGCCACGCACCCAGCGACATTGCGTCGAGCGCGGCCGCATTCGGCGCCTTCCACGGTGCCGCCGACGGCACGTGCTTCGCCAGCGCGTTGAGCCGCGCCGCGATCACCGGGTTGCCGCCCACCGTGCCCTGCGTGTCCTGGGCCACCCGCGCACCGTCCGCGAGGAACACCGTCTTGCCGGCGTAGTAGGTATCGAAGGTATCGACCTTCAGCTCGCGCGCCAGATCGACGATCGCCGTCTGGCCGGGACCGAACCATTGGCCGCCGGCTTCGGAGATTCGTCCACCACCGAGATCGTGGTTGTAGGTGCGCCCACCGACGCGATCGCGCGCCTCGAGCACGACGAACGATTCACATCCGGCACGCTTCAGGTCGCGCGCGGCAGTCAGCCCCGCGAGCCCCGCGCCGATGATCGCGACGTCGAGCACGCCGTCGTTTCCGGTGACTGCGTTGGCCGCATGCGCGAACGTCACTTCGCCGGCCGCGAGCGACGCAGCGCCCACCGCCGCGAGGCGCAACACGTTGCGCCGGGTCTGTACATCCGGCCTGGGTTTGCGATTCATTTTTCTATTCCTTCCATCCTCGTCAGTTGTCCTTGCACCGGCGCGCCGCGATGGCGTGCGGTCATGCCGTCGGCTCGCCGCACGGGCTGCCTGCGAACACCCGCGTCACCGCCGCGTCGATCCAGGCGTCGGTCAGGTGCCACCGTCCGCTCGCGCCGTCGGGCAACACGTCGTCGCCCAGCCCGGTCAGGCCGAGCGTCAGCAACTCGATCGGCAACGGCAACCGCCCGTCGGCAGGCTCCGCAAGCCCGGAGGCGCGCGCCGCCACCCGATCCCGCCGCTCGTTCAGAAATGCAGCGAACCGCACGCGGAACGACGGGGCGTGCACGGAAAGCAGTGCCGCTTCCATCCACATCACGCACGCGTCAGGCTGGCGATAGCGCTGCCTGAAGTACGCGTGCAGCGCACGCTCCGTCACCTCGCGGTCATTCCGCGCTTCGACGATGCGCATCAGTTCACGCTCGACGTCTTCGTGATCGCGCGTCAGCAGTTCGAGCAGCACGACCGTCTTGTCGCGGAAATTCGAATAGAACGCGCCGCGCGTATAGCCCGCCTCGACGGCGATGCGCTCGATGCTCGCCGCCGCATAACCGCTTTCGGCGAAGATCGTGCGTGCGGCTTGCAGCAGACGCTCCCGTGTCTCGCCATCGCCTTTCTTTCCACGCGGAAGCGTCGGCCTCACCGCATGCGTCGACCGATCCTCATTCATGTCAGGATTCCTATTCGAATGAGGTAAATTCATGCCACCGGAGAACGCGTGCAGCCCCGGCCATTTCGACATGCCGTGTCCGTTCCAGCGCGCAGTAGGCGTAATAGATCGCGACCGCGAAGTATGACCACGTCAGCAACGCCAGCACGGGAAAGCTGAATACGGCACCGTGCGCATTGCCGGGCATCTTGTACAGATCGTCGACGTACGCGACGATCAGCGACAGCACGAGCGCCAGCGTCGTGGTCACCGCATGCCACGCTTCCCCGGCGCGCAGCAGCCGCACGACGAAATAGACCAGATAAAGCGCCAGCAACGCCCACATCGCGACATAGAAATACGGCAGGACGATATCGACGAATTCGAGCGTCATCAGCGCCATCGTTCCCACCGCGGCAATCCCGAACAACGTGACGACCTGCTGGGCCATCGGCCTGTATTCGTGCGTGACGGCCATCATGCCGGCAGCCGCCATCACCGGGATGCCGAACCCTCTCGTGAACATGTCCAGGAAATGTGCGACACCGGACGCGCACGACCAGCCCGTCGCCATGAAAACCAGTGCATTGACGGAGGACGCCGTCACGACCCACCAGGCGACGCCGAGCAGCGGGTTGCGCCTCCGGACGAATTTCAGGCCGTAGGTGCCCGTCGCCCATGCCAGCAAGGCGACGGACAACCCGATGTCAGGAGATCTGAAATCCATCATGAAACTTCCCGTACCGATGCGGTTCGATGCGTCATTGCTTTCCCGGATCGACGTTCGCCCGACTCGATTGCGCGCGCCCATCGGTGTGCTCGTGTTTCCCGTTCGTATCGGCAGCGACACCGCAACCTTCGTCGAACCTCGCCCCTTCCATCGAACACCGTCGGATCAAGCGAATCGGGATACCTCAAAATATAGAAAATGCTGACTACTGTAGGTCATGATACATAACAACTAGCCATAAAAAAAAGCAGGGTATTCCCCTGCCTCGAAAACGCCCGGGCCGCTTGAAATCATCGGGGAAACATCCACCCAACCGATGGGCAACACGCCTGTCGGCCCGTCCCGCGCGGCTACGCCAGCATCGCCATTTTTCCAACGCACGCCGAACCATCGTGTCATTCGATCGCCAATTTCGTGCGGTAATATTGCGATTCGATGGAATGAATAGCAGGATCCCAAGCGGACACCATGAATGAAGAACCCATACCGTCCCGCACACATCGCGCTGTTCGGCCGCTGTCTCCGTCGGACGGGAACGTTCCCGTCGATACCCGCCCGGCCTTTTCCGGTCTCGAGCGACATCTCACCTCCGGCACACCTGCCGCGGGAAACCTCGACGCACCGACGCACGCCTTTTACCCACCCCTATCACGCCTTTCCCCTGACGCTACGGCAATCCAACCGCACAACCGTCCCGTCGCGAATCGACGCAACGCCACGCTTGGGAGCACGAAATGAAACTCGGAGGGCTGGGCCGCAAGATTGCGGTGTCGATGGCGGAGCTGGCGCTCGGCATCATGCTGGTCGTCGTGCTGATGGTCTATGGGTTCTACTACGTGATGCTCCGGAACTGGAGCGAGGTGTGTTACCAGTCGGGCTGGCTTCCGTCGAACACCGAGTGGGTATGGCTGAGCGCCACGCTCCTGATCGGCCTGATACTCGCCATTGTCGTGTCGACCCGGCTCGCGCATCGCATTCTGGTGCCGCTCAACTCGGTCGCGGACAGCATTCGCCGCGTCGCCAAGGGCGACCTGACCGCACGCGCCGTCGCCGGCGATCGATCGATTCGCGAAGCCGCGCTGATCGCGGACGACTTCAACGCGCTCGCGGCCCAGCTGCAGCGCATGACGGACGAACAGGCATTCTGGAATGCCGCGATCGCGCACGAACTGCGTACGCCGGTCACGGTCCTGCGCGGGCGGTTGCAAGGGCTGGCGGAAGGCGTGTTCCAGCCGGGCGAGGCGCTGTTCCGAAGCCTGTTGATTCAGGCGGAAGGACTGACGCGCCTGATCGAGGATCTCCGCGTGATCAGCCTCGCCGAGAGCGGGCACCTGAGCGTCAGCATCCAGAAGACCGATCTGGCGACACACGTCAAGGCGGTCGTCGAGATGTTCGAGGATTCGCTGGCCGCGGCCGGTCAGCACATGGTGCTCGATCTCGATACGCGCCCCGTACATAGCGACCCGTTCCGGATGCGCCAGGCGCTGCTCGCGCTGCTGGAGAATGCGCGGCGCTATGCGGTACCCGGCGCGATACGCATTCGCACGCGCGTCGAAAACGGTGCGTGTCATTTGCAGGTCGAAGACGAGGGGCCGGGCATTCCGGCCGATTGCGCGGCCCAGATTTTCGATGCGTTCAGGCGCGTGGACGATACGCATTCCAGCCAGAAAGGCGGCAGCGGCCTGGGGCTGGCCGTGGTCGCGGCCATTGCGCAGGCTCACGACGGAGAGGCATCGTGCCGCCCGACAGCGTCCGGCGGTACCGTGTTCGAGTTGCGCTGGCCCGACAGCCCCGCATCGCCGCGCATCGCGACACCGAACCGGAAGGACGTGGCGCCCGCCACGCAGCGCACCGTGGATACCGATCCGCGCTGAACCGCTCGGCAAGCGGCCGACGCACGCCGTGCGCCGGCCTGCCGCCCTGCACCGTCTCGCACACGCCCGCCACTGCTGAACGAGCGTTGCGCGTGCCCCGGTCGGCACGCCCGCCGTCTACGCGGAAGCGATCCTCGCAATAACGGCACCCGGAACGCAAGGCCGGCGATGCCGATGGCCTGCACGGCCACCGTCATTTCATCAGATGATTGCGGCGTTCCAGGATTCCCGCGCCGCGCCGCCCGCTTCCAGATACCGCGAGGTCGCCCCGCCACCCGCGATCTTCGGGCTCCGCCCGCGTCCGGACCGCCCTCCCGTCAGTCTTTCGCCCCCTCCATCAAACCTCCATCTTTCCGCACAAAAAACTCCATCGGGCGCACGCACACTTCGATCCGAAAATGCGGGCCACTGGGTGCCTGCGTCCCATGGAGTCCACATGAAAAATCAGAAACGAGCCTGCTACGGCGCCGTGTGCGCGCTGGTGGCGGCGATG
>NZ_CAJNKE010000362.1 GCF_905232215.1 Burkholderia sp. LMG 13014 | reverse complement strand
CGCCGCCGCGCGTGCGCAGGTACGCGTCGAAGTCCGCACCGACTTCCGAGTGGCGCAGTGCGAATTCGACCGTCGCCTTCAGGTAGCCGAGCTTGCTGCCGCAGTCGTAGCGCGTGCCCTGGTACTTGTAGGCCAGCACTTGCTCATCGGCGAGCAGCGACTGGATCGCGTCGGTGAGCTGCAGCTCGCCGCCCGCGCCGGGCTTCAGCGCGCGCAGGTGCTGGAAGATCCGCGGCTTCAGGATGTAGCGGCCGACCACGCCGAGGTTCGACGGCGCGACTTCCGGCGCCGGCTTTTCGACGATCGCCGACATCTTGACGATCGACTCCTCCCACTCCTTGCCGTCGACGATCCCGTACGACTTCGTTTCCGACGGCGGGATCTCTTCGACGCCGATCACCGAGCTGTGATAGTGGTCGAACACGTCGACCATCTGCTTCATCACGGGCGGGTTGCCGTCGAGCAGGTCGTCGGCGAGGATCACCGCGAACGGGTTGTCGGCCACGAGCTTTTCCGCGCACAGCACCGCATGGCCGAGGCCGAGCGCTTCCGGCTGGCGTACGTAGAAGCAGTCGACATGGCTGGGCTTGATGCTGCGCACGAGTTCGAGCAGCTTTTCCTTGCCGCGCGCCTCGAGCTCGGCCTCGATTTCATACGACTTGTCGAAGTGATCCTCGATCGCGCGCTTGCTGCGCCCGGTGACGAAGATCATCTCGGTAATGCCGGCGGCGATCGCTTCCTCGACTGCGTACTGGATCAGCGGCTTGTCGACGACCGGCAGCATTTCCTTCGGGCTTGCCTTCGTTGCCGGGAGGAAGCGTGTGCCGAGACCGGCAACAGGGAATACCGCCTTGGTGACTTTCAACATGATCGAACCTTTATTCCTGTAATCGATTTGTCAGACGGTTTGTGTTCACGCCCGCATTATAGTGAACGCAAACGACCTTGCGGTTTGTTACGCAGGCAACCGATCCAGCTGCGCGCGCAGTTTCTCAAGGGTGCTCTGGAATTCCGCGACGCGCTTCTGCTCCTGTTCGACCACGGCCGGCGGCGCTTTCGCGACGAATGCCTCGTTGCCGAGCTTTGCATTGCACTTCACGATCTCGCCCGTCAGGCGCGCGATTTCCTTCGACAGACGTTCGCGTTCGGCTGCGACGTCGATCTCGACCTTCAGCACCAGCTTGTTCGGCCCGACGATCGCGATCGGCGCGCCGTGCGCTTCCTTGTCGAGCGTTGCTTCGTCCGCGAGGATCTGCACTTCCGACAGGCGTGCAAGCGCCTGGACGTACGGTGCGAACGAGCGCAGGCGCTCGGCATCGCCGGCTGCAAGCAGCGGCACCTTGGTGGCCGGCGACAGGTTCATCTCGCCGCGCAGGTTGCGGCACGCGTCGACGATCGCCTTCAGGTCGGCCGCCCACTGCTCGGACGCCTCGTCGATCTTCTGCAGGTTCGCGACCGGGTACGCCTGCGTCATCAGCGACGCTTCGCCCTCGGCCTTGCCCTGCGGATAGCGGCCCGCCAGCGGCGCGACCTTCTGCCAGAGTGCTTCGGTGATGAACGGGATGATCGGGTGCGCGAGGCGCAGCACCGTTTCCAGCACGCGCAGCAGCGTGCGGCGTGTCGCGCGCTGCTGTTCCGGCGTGCCGTTCTGGATCTGCACCTTCGCGAGTTCGAGATACCAGTCGCAGTATTCGTCCCACACGAACTTGTAGATGCTGCTGGCGATATTGTCGAAGCGGTAATCGGCGAAGCCCTTCGCGATGTCGGCCTCGGTGCGCTGCAGCAGCGACACGATCCAGCGGTCGGCCGCCGAGAAGTCGAGGTAGCCGCCCGGGCCGCAATCGCCCGCGCCGCAGACTTCCGGCTTGTCGCTGCCGCAGTCGTGGCCTTCGCAGTTCATCAGCACGAAGCGCGTGGCGTTCCACAGCTTGTTGCAGAAGTTGCGATAGCCTTCGCAGCGCGCGAGGTCGAAGTTCACGTTGCGGCCGAGCGTTGCCATCGATGCCATCGTGAAGCGCAGCGCGTCGGTGCCGAACGCGGCGATGCCGTCCGGGAATTCCTTGCGCGTCTTCTTCTCGATCGTCGCGGCCTGCTTCGGGTTCATCAGGCCCGTCGTGCGTTTCGCGACCAGCGTGTCGAGGTCGATGCCGTCGACGATGTCGATCGGGTCGAGCGTGTTGCCCTTGCTCTTCGACATCTTCTGGCCTTCCGCGTCACGCACGAGGCCATGCACGTACACGGTGTGGAACGGCACCTGGCCCGTGAAGTGCGTGGTCATCATCACCATCCGGGCGACCCAGAAGAAGATGATGTCGAAGCCCGTGACGAGCACGGACGACGGCAGGAAGTGCTTCAGTTCAGGCGTTTCGTTCGGCCAGCCGAGCGACGAGAACGGCACCAGCGCCGACGAGAACCACGTGTCGAGCACGTCTTCGTCGCGCTTGAGCGCGCCCGCATAACCCTTCGCGGCAGCCTGCGCGCGCGCTTCTTCCTCGTTGCGGGCAACGAACACCTCGCCGTTCTCGCCGTACCACGCGGGAATCTGGTGGCCCCACCACAGCTGGCGCGAGATGCACCAGTCCTGGATGTTCTCGAGCCACTGGTAGTAGGTGGTCGTCCAGTTTTCCGGGACGAACTTGATCTGGCCGTTGCGCACGACGTCGAGCGACGTTTCCGTGATCGACTTGCCGGGATTGAACGTGCCTTCCGGCGCCGGCTTCGTCATCGCGACGAACCACTGGTCGGTCAGCATCGGCTCGATCACGACGCCCGTGCGGTCGCCGCGCGGCACCATCAGCTTGTGCGGCTTCACCGAGTCGAGGAAGCCCTCGGCGTCGAGGTCGGCGACGATCGCCTTGCGCGCGTCGAAGCGGTCGAGGCCGCGATACTGCTCGGGGCCGTTGTCATTGATCTTCGCGTCGAGCGTCAGGATCTCGATCGGAGCGATCTTGTGGCGCTGGCCGACCTGGTAGTCGTTGAAGTCGTGCGCGGGCGTGACCTTCACGACGCCCGTGCCGAACTCGCGGTCGACGTAGTCGTCGGCGATCACCGGGATCTCGCGGCCCGTCAGTGGCAGCGTGACGAGCTTGCCGATCAGGTGCGCATAGCGCTCGTCTTCCGGGTGGACCATCAGCGCGACGTCGCCGAGCATCGTTTCCGGGCGGGTCGTGGCAACGGTCAGCGAGCCCGAGCCGTCGACGAGCGGGTAGCGGATGTGCCACAGGTGGCCGTTTTCCTCTTCGCTCACCACTTCGAGGTCCGACACGGCGGTCAGCAGCACCGGATCCCAGTTGACGAGGCGTTTGCCGCGGTAGATCAGGCCCTGTTCATAGAGCGTGACGAACACGTCGCGCACGGCGGCCGACATCTTGTCGTCCATCGTGAAGTATTCGCGCGACCAGTCGGGCGACGCGCCGAGGCGACGCACCTGGCCGGTGATCGTCGAACCCGACTTTTCCTTCCATTCCCACACGCGCTCGACGAACTTCTCGCGGCCGAGGTCGTGGCGCGACACGCCCTGCGCGTCGAGCTGGCGCTCGACGACGATCTGGGTCGCGATCCCCGCGTGGTCGGTGCCGGGCACCCACAGCGTGTTCTCGCCGAGCATCCGGTGGTAGCGGGTGAGGCCGTCCATGATCGTCTGGTTGAACGCGTGGCCCATGTGCAGCGTGCCCGTCACGTTCGGCGGCGGCAACTGGATCGAGAAATCGGGGCGGGCCGGGTCGAATGCCGGGGCCGCGTAGCCGCGCTTTTCCCACTCAGGCCCCCATTGGGACTCGATGGTGTGGGGCTCGAAACTCTTCGCAAGCGTGTTGTCGCTCATAGTGGAAATCTGCCGAAAAATGCGTGTGAACTAGATGCCGAATCTGACAATTATAGATGCATCGATATTGATGGTCAGTCACCGTTATCGATGCATCGATATTGATGGCGAGTCGGCGGGCATCCACGCATTGATATTTGCCGGCTATTGCGGACCTCACATCGGCGCATTCTGCGGCCGTTGCAGCAGGTTTGCTCGATCACGGACGGCAAGCGTCGCGGCCGACTTATAATGTCGGGTCCGCATTTTTATCGCCCGTCCGCTGCCGCTCCATGCCCGATCTGCTCGCCAATCTGAACCCCGAACAACTCGCCGCCGTCACGTTGCCGAACGAACCGGCGCTGATCCTCGCAGGGGCGGGCAGCGGCAAGACCCGCGTACTGATTACCCGCATCGCGTGGCTGATCCAGCAGGGCTACGCATCGCCGCCCACCGTGCTGGCCGTCACCTTCACGAACAAGGCCGCGCGCGAGATGATGGCGCGCCTGTCGGCGATGATGCCGATCGACACGCGCGGGATGTGGATCGGCACGTTCCACGGCCTGTGCAACCGGATGCTGCGCACGCACTGGCGCGACGCCGGCCTGCCGCAGACCTTCCAGATCCTGGATACCGCCGACCAGCTGTCCGCGATCAAGCGGCTGATGAAGGCGGCGAACGTCGATGACGAGAAGTATCCGCCGAAGAACGTGCAGTACTTCATCAACAACGCGAAGGAGCAGGGGCTGCGCCCCGACAAGGTCGACGCGTCCGACAACTTCAACCGCAAGTTCGTCGAGCTGTACCAGGCGTACGACCAGCAATGCCAGCGCGAGGGCGTGGTCGATTTCCCCGAGCTGCTGCTGCGCTGCTACGAATTGCTCGCGTACAACGCGCCGCTGCGCGCGCACTACCAGGCGCGGTTCAAGCACATCCTCGTCGACGAGTTCCAGGACACCAACAAGCTGCAGTACGCGTGGCTCAAGATGCTCGCGGGCGGCGAGAACGCGATTTTCGCGGTCGGCGACGACGACCAGTCGATCTACGCGTTCCGCGGCGCGAACGTCGGCAACATGCGCGACTTCGAAGACGAATTCCGCGTGCGCAACCTGATCAAGCTCGAGCAGAACTACCGGTCGCACGGCAACATCCTCGACGCGGCGAACCAGCTGATCTCGAACAACGCGCACCGTCTCGGCAAGAACCTGCGCACCGACGCGGGCCACGGCGAACCCGTGCGCGTGTACGAGGCGAGCACCGATTCGCAGGAAGCCGGCTGGATCGTCGAGGAGATCCGCTCGCTGATCAACACCGGGATGGCGCGCAGCGAAGTGGCCGTCCTGTACCGCAGCAACGCGCAGTCGCGCTCGATCGAGCACACGCTGATGTCGTCGGGCATTCCGTACCGCGTGTACGGCGGCCTGCGCTTCTTCGAACGCCAGGAAGTGAAGCACGCGCTCGCGTACCTGCGCCTGATCGACAACCCGAACGACGACACCGCATTCGTGCGCGTCGTGAACTTCCCGACCCGCGGCATCGGTGCGCGCTCGATCGAGCAGCTCGCCGACGCCGCGCGTCTGTACGGCTGCTCGATGGCCGCCGCGATTCCTTACGTGACGGGCAAGGCCGGCACGAGCCTCGGCGGGTTTGCGAACCTGGTCGCGAAGATGCGCGCCGATACGCAGCAGATGAACCTGCCCGACACCGTCGAGCACATCGTGCGCGCCAGCGGTCTCGCCGATTTCTACCAGGGCGAGCGCGAAGGCCAGGACCGTCTCGAGAACTTGCAGGAACTCGTGAACGCGGCCACCGCGTTCATCGCCGAGGAAGGCTACGGGCTCGACACGCCGGCCCGATCGATCCCGCTGCGCGCGGGCGCGATCGCGGCGCCCGAGCTTGGCACCGCGACGGACGATCCGTCGGTCGACGTGCTCGATCCGGTATCGCCCGCCGACCCGGCACAGAACCCCGACACGATGACGCCGCTCGCCGGCTTCCTGTCGCATGCGTCGCTGGAGGCCGGCGACAACCAGGCGCAGGCCGGGCAGGACGCCGTGCAGCTGATGACGGTGCACGCGGCGAAGGGGCTCGAATTCTCGGCCGTGTTCATCACGGGCCTCGAGGAAGGGCTGTTCCCGCACGAGAACAGCGTGCTCGAATCGGACGGCCTCGAGGAAGAGCGCCGGCTGATGTATGTCGCGATCACGCGCGCGAAGGAGCGGCTCTACCTGTCGTTCGCGCAGAGCCGGATGCTGCATGGCCAGACGCGCTACAACGTGCGCTCGCGCTTCTTCGACGAGCTGCCCGAACACGTGCTCAAGTGGCTGACGCCGAAGGTCGAGGCCGGTTCGCGCTGGGGCGGGC
>NZ_CAJNKE010000361.1 GCF_905232215.1 Burkholderia sp. LMG 13014 | reverse complement strand
AACCATCCGCAGCTCGAAGCGTGCTTCCGCGCCGCGCAGGCCAGCTTCCCGAATCTCTACCCCGACTACGCGCCGCGCATCGAGCGGCACATCCGGCAACTGGTACCGCTCAAGCTTGCGACGGTCGCGACGATCGGCGACGGCGCGCTGGAGACGGCGGGCAACCTCGTCGAAGCCGTCGCGGCAACGACGCGCGAATTCAACGAACTCGGCGCGGCCGACATGATGGCCGGCATGCTCGCGCAGGCGACGCGCAAGGCCGGCATGTTCGAACGCTGGTTCGGTGCGGCAGCGTCGGGCCATGTCGACTACCGTGCGGCGATCGGGGCGCTCAAGCAGTCGCTCGGCTTCTTCCCGCGCCGCACCGAGGAACTCGCCGCGAAGGTCCGCCATGCGGAAGAGAACCTCGTGGTTGTGCTCGCGGCGCTGAGCGCGGTGTCGGACGTCGTGCGCGCACCGGACGATGCGGGCGTCGAGCGCACGCTGTTCGACCGCCGCAACATCGTCGGGCAGTCGGTGCAGCAGATCCGCATGCAACCCGCGCAATTGCGCGGGCTCGACGAGCGCGTGACCGATCTGATGTCGCGCGCTGATCATCTGATGAACGTCGTGCTACCAGCGGCATTGGCGGCACGGCCGCAGCGCTGAGCGCACGGCTCGGCGGGCACGAATGCGCGCTGTGGTGCGCAGCATTCGCTGCGCAGGCCACGCCGCGTCACGCCATTTCACGTGCACCGGCGCGAGTCTGCTATCTTCCCGGGCATCTCATTGCTTTCCCGCCGATTCTCCATGACTGACCGCATCGTTGCCGCATTCGATTTCGACGGCACCATCACCACGACCGACAGCTTTCGCCATTTCGTCCGCTATGCGGTCGGCACGCCGCGCTTCGCGTGGGCCGGATTGCGTGCGCTGCCGTGGATCGTCGCGATGAAGGCCGGGCTGCTGTCGCGCGGCGACGCGAAGGCGAAGTTCGCATCGTTCGCGTTCGGGCCGGTGCGCGAGGACGCGCTCGATGCGCAGGCGCGCACGTTCGTCGACAGCTATCTGCCGCGCCTCGTGCGTCCGGAAATGCTCGACCGCATTCGCGAGCATCGCGCACGCGGGCACGAGGTCGTGCTGGTGAGTGCGTCGCCGTCGCTGTATCTGGAGAAGTGGGCGAAGACGGCCGGCTTCGACGCGGTACTCGCGACGCGGCTGGCGTTCGAGCGCGGCACCTTCGCCGGGCGGCTCGATGGCGAAAACTGCTGGGGGCCGCAGAAGGTCGTGCGGCTGCGCGGATGGTGGGGCAACCGGCCGCCGAAGCAGTTGTTCGCTTACGGCGACAGCCGTGGCGACAAGGAAATGGCCGAGCTCGCGAACTGGTCGTGGATCCGCGGGCAAGGGCCGATGCCGCCGATCGGCGGCTGAGTGAGCGGCTGACTACGCGGCTGAGTCGGCGGGCGCCGGAGGCCGGCGTTACGCGTCGGCCTGCGCGTGGCGCGTGCCGCGCGACGGGCGATACACGCCCCAGCGATTTGCCCGCGCGAACGTGCCGACGTCGTTGAAGCGCACGCCGACTTCACGCAGTGCCGCATGCGCGGTGCGCGCGGTCAGCTGGCGGATATAGAACGGGTCGCGCACCACGAAGTGATGGATCGCGTGCGTGCTGCCGAAATTGAAGCAGAACAGCTGGAACGGCAGCATCCACCACGGGTTGAGCACCTGGGTCTGCTGGATCACGTTGCGCGAATCGATGTCGCCGAAGTAGTGCATGTTCGAGCTGACGAAGTTGATGCAGAAGCTGCGCACGAAGTTCGGCCCGAGCCACACCACGGCCAGGAAATCGACGACGCTCATCGCGCGTTCGACGAGGGCCGGCACCGTCACCGGGTAGCCGAACGCATGCAGCGCGAACAGGCCGACGTGATAGACGATGAACGCGTGCCACAGCACGTAGTACACGTGACCGACCGGCATGTACGACGACACCTGCTCAACGCGCAACTGCAGGCGCTCGGACGGATCCTGCACCGGCTGCGCGGCCACATACTGCTTCACCTTGCGGCGCATCGCGGCCGGCCGCAGCACGACGGCGAGCATGCCGTCGGCGATCATCAGCAGGCGCTTCACGCCCCAGCGCTCGCCGTTGGTGATGCCGTATTCCTCGAGATCCGATTCGCCGCCCGACACCTTGTGGTGATGCAGGTGCATGCGCCGCCGCGTCCACGGGTTGATCGTGCCGGGCCGCGTGAGCCAGCACAGCGCCATCATCAGGTGATAGGCCCACGGCGTCTTCTTGAAGTACATCAGGTGGATCAGGTCGTGCTCGAGCTCGTGGATCAGCGACGTGACGAACGCGGCGAGCGGCAGCGCGACGTACCATGCGATCGCGCCGCGCGCATACAGCCAGGCGATCGCGAGCATCGCGCTTACCGAGGCGGCCATCACGGTCGCGCCGACGAGGTTCTGGTTGTCGAGCAGCGGAATGCGCGCGCGGATTGCGTCGCTCGCGGCGTTGACCTCGCGGCGGACGTACGCGACCTTGTCCGCGTCGTTGCGAAAGGCGGTTCGTGCGGGTTGGCTCATCGACCGGGATTCCTGCGGAAAGGGTGGGGCGCAATGCCGATGTGACAAGCATAGGCGCGCGCCGGACCGCACGCGAGGGCCGCCGGTGCCAATGGCGGTGTCATTTCGGGCCACGATGGCCGGCCGGCGCGGCTAGAGTCCCGCCCCGGTGTCATTGCGGGCCAGCAACGCTACAATCCGCCGAAACCGCTCCGGAGTCCGCCGCATGGTCCTGTCCGTCCCGGATGCCGCGCGCCAGCTGAACAAGGCGACGGTGTCGTCCGCGTATGCGCTGTTCATGCTGATGCTGGCCGAGGAGCGCGGCATCGACGGCGGCCGCATTCTGGCCGGCTCGGGCGTCGAGCGAGACCGGCTCGCGCAGCCCGATGCGCGTATCACGCCGCTGCAACAGGCGGCGATCGTATTCAACCTGCTCGACGCGACGGACGACCCGTCGATCGCGATCGAGATCGGCCTGCGCAGCAGCCTGACGAAAGCGGGACTGATCGGCTTCGGGCTGATGAGCTGCGCGACGCTCGGCGAGGCGATCGCGCTCGGCATCCGCTACCTGCCGACACGCGTGCCGTTCTTCTCGGTGCGGCTCGCGCAGCTCGACGGGATCGTCGACATCGATGTGCTCGAAGCGTTTCCGCTGGGCCGGCTGCGCCAGTTCGCGGTCGAGAACTTCCTGGTCGAGACGGCGATCCTGTTCAATTCGCTGCTGTATCCGGTGCCGGGGCGCACGCTGCAGTCGCGTGCCGAACTGCATTTCGAATGGCCCGAGCCGCCGTGGTTCGAGCGTTATCGCGCGCGGCTGCCGCGCTGCCATTTCGACGCGAGCGCGAACCGTATCCGCTGCGACGCCGCGCTGCTCGGCGAACCGATCGGCACCGCGAACGCGCATACCGCGCAGATGATCGTGCAGCAGTGCGAGGCCGAACTCGCGCGGCTCGGCTATGCGGAAAGCATCGTCGAGCGCGTGCGCAACCTGCTGATCTGCGGCGAGGGCGGCTATCCGTCGGTCGACGACGTTGCGCGCGAGCTGCATGTGTCGCCGCGTACGCTCAAGCGCAAGCTCGCCGAGTACGGCGCGACATACTCGGCGCTGCTCGACGAGATCCGGTTGCGCGACGCGCTGCGGCTGCTCGAGGGGACACGGCTGCCGGTCGACGAGATCGCCGCGCGTGTCGGCTATACGGATCGCGCCAATTTCACGCGCGCGTTCAAGCGCTGGACGGGCGTCGCGCCGAGCGAGCGGCGCTGAACGCGGGCATGCCGAGTCATGCCGCACGTGTCCCTTCTTCAGACAATCGCGACCCAGTTCGCACCGCGCCCGCCGGCCACGCGCGCGTGCGGCGACAGCGCGCCGTCGTCCGGCGCGATCGCATACACCGATACGTATTCCGACTGTTCGCCGCAGGCGACGAGCCAGCGCCCCGACGGGTCGATCGCGAACCCGCGCGGCTGCGTTTCGGTGGCGGTCGCGTGCGCGGGTTCGAACGTGCCATCTTCGGTGCGGCGATAGCAGAGCAGGCGGCTCGACGTGCGTTCGCTGATATAGGCGTAACGCTCATCGGGCGTCAGGTGCAGGTCGGCGGCCCAGACTGATGGCTCGACGGGCGCGGGCGGCCGTGCATGACCTTGCGCGAGTTCGGCGACGGCCGGATGGCGTGCGCTTACGTGTGCGTCGCTGAGCCGGCCGGTGTCGGGATCGCGCGCGAACGTCGCGAGCGTGGCCTGGAATTCGCTGACGACGACGAGCGCACGGCCGTCATCCGCGAACTGCAGGTGACGCGGGCCGAACCCGGCCGGCACGCGCGTTTCGCCGTGTTCGAGCGCGCGCAGGCCGGCCGCGTCCTCGACGAGCGCAAAGCTGAACACGCGATCCGAGCCGAGCGAACTGACGTACGCGAAACGGTTGTCCGGCGACACGATTACCGAGTGCGCGTTCGCGATGCCGCAGGCGACCTGCAGCGGCGTGCCGTCGCCGTCGCGCACGCGCGCGGCGTCGTAGAGGCTCAGCGAATTCCCGCCATACGACGCGCCGAGCAGCCAGCGGCCGCTGCGGTCGAGCGACAGGTACGCGTGGCTCGCGTCGATCGCGGTCGCGCCGATGCGCACGAGTGCACCGGTGGCCGGTACGACGCGGAACGCGACGATCGTCGGCTGTTCGCCGCGCGTTGCGACGTAGAGCCGCGCGCGGTCGGCCTGCACGGCGATCGGCATCGCGACGTCGGCTGCGGGATAGCGGGCGAGCGGCGCGAGCGTGCCGTCGCCGGCGAGGGAGAACGTGGCGAGATCGCCGTCTGCGGCATTCGAGACGACGACGGTCAGGCGGTCAGTGTTCGGCATGGCGGAGCATCGAAGCGTTCGTGAAGGATTCGTCGGCCGGCAGGCCGCGCGGCGGATCGCTGCGCCGGTGGGTGCGCGCGAACAGCGCGGCGACCGCGGCGACGAGCGATGCGATCGCGAGCGCATACAGCCCGCCCGTGATCGACCCCGTATGTTGCTTCAGATAGCCGAAGGCCGTCGGCGCAACGAAGCCGCCGAGGTTGCCGACCGAGTTGATCAGTGCGATCACGGCCGCGGCCACGCGCGTGTCGAGATAGCCCTGCGGGATCGGCCAGAACAGCGACGACGCGGCCTTGAAGCCGAGCGCGGCGAAGCAGATCGACGCGAACGACCATACCGGATCGTGCGAGGTCGACGCGAACAGCCCGCATGCGGCGAGCACGAGCGCGCACGCAAGCCAGCGCTGCGGATGCTTCCACTTCGACGACAGCACCGCGAAGCCGTACATCGCGCCGATCGCGATCATCCACGGAATCGTGTTGTACAGGCCGACCTGGAAATCGGTGAGGCCGCCCATCTTGCGGATGATCGTCGGCAGCCAGAACGTGGCCGCGTAGATCGTCAGCTGGATCGAGAAATACAGGAAGCAGAACAGCATGATCTGCGGATCGCGCAGCAGCGCGGTGGCGCGCACCGGCACGTTCGAGCGGACGTCGCGCGTCGCGCGCTCCTCGTCGAGCGCGTTCTGCAGCGCCGTGCGTTCTTCGGCCGTGAGCCACGTGGCGTCGCGGATATGCGATTTCAGCAGCAGCCAGCTCGCGCCGCACAGCGCGACCGAGAACATCCCTTCGATCAGGAACATCCATTGCCAGCCTTCGAGGCCGAAACCGCGGATCGACAGCAGCGCGCCGGTGACCGGCCCGGACAGCACCGACGCGAATGCGGAGCCGCCGAGGAAGATCGCCATCGCCTTGCCGCGTTCCTGCGGCGGCAGCCATTGCGACAGGTACAGCACGACGCCGGGGAAGAAGCCGGCCTCGGCCACGCCGAGCAGGAAGCGCAGCGCGTAGAACGACGTGTCGTTCCACACGAACGCCATCGCGGCCGCGACGATGCCCCATGTCGCCATGATCCGGGCGAGCCACACACGTGCGCCGTAGCGCTGCATCAGCAGGTTCGACGGCACTTCGAACAGCGCGTAGCCGACGAAGAACAGCCCGGCGCCGAGGCCGTACGCGGCCGCGCCGATACCGATCGACGCTTCGAGGTGACGATCGACGAAGCCGACGTTCACGCGGTCGATGTAATTCGCGATGAACATGATCAGCACGAGCGGCAG
>NZ_CAJNKE010000360.1 GCF_905232215.1 Burkholderia sp. LMG 13014 | reverse complement strand
TTTAATATCAGACCGGGCCGCCGTGGGGTTGAACCTGGTTAGCGGCGCGCGCACGCGCTACACGCTGGAGGAAACCGCGGAGGAGATCCGCGCCGGCGCGAACGTGTCGGTGACCGCGGTGGCCTGCGACATCACGACGCCGGACGGGCGCGCGGCCGCGCTCGCCGCCTGCCCGCAGCCGGACATTCTCGTGACGAATGCGGGCGGCCCGCCGCCCGGAGACTTCCGCGACTTCTCGCACGACGACTGGATCCGCGCGCTCGAATCGAACATGCTGACGCCGATCGAGCTGATTCGCGCGACCCTCGACGGGATGATCGCGCGCGGCTTCGGCCGGATCGTCAACATCACGAGCTCGGCCGTGAAGGCACCGATCGACGTGCTCGCGCTGTCGAACGGCGCACGCTCGGGGCTGACCGGCTTCGTCGCGGGGCTGTCGCGCAAGGTCGCGGGGCAGGGCGTGACGATCAACAACCTGCTGCCGGGCCTGTTCGACACCGACCGGATCGCGACCACGCTCGCCGCGTCGGCGAAGGCGCAGGGCGTGAGCGTCGACGAGCTGCGCGCGCGGCGCACGAGGGACATTCCGGCCGGCCGCCTCGGCACGCGCGAAGAGTTCGGCGCGGCGTGCGCGTTCCTGTGCAGCGTGCATGCCGGCTACATCACCGGGCAGAACTGGCTGCTCGACGGCGGCGCGTATCCGGGCACGTTCTGACGCGCGCACCGCCTTTCACGACGACAACCTGAAACGAGGGATCTGGAGATGAGCAAACCCCGCATCGCATTGATTGCGCACGACGCGAAGAAGGACGAGATCGTCGCGCTCGCGGGCGAATTTCGCACGACGCTCGCGCAATGCCGGCTGGTGGCGACCGGCACGACGGGCGGCCGCATCGCGGACGCGCACGGGCTCGAGGTCGAGCGCAAGCTGTCGGGGCCGCTCGGCGGCGATCTGCAGATCGGTGCGGAACTGGCCGACGGCCGCATCGACATCGTCGTGTTCCTGCGCGACCCGATGACCGCGCAGCCGCACGACCCCGACATCACCGCGCTCGTGCGGGCGTGCGACGTGCACGATGTGCCGGTCGCGACCAATGTCGCAACCGCGCGGATGCTGCTCGACGATCTGGCGCGCAACATGCAGGACGTCTGCTAGGCGCTGTCCGCACCCGATTGCCCCTGCTGGTGGCAGGGCCATGCACGGTTGGCGGCGTCGGGCGAGAATCGTGCGTCGCGACGCACGCCTGCCGCCCGGTTCCCGCCTGAATCGGCCGGCTCGCGGATCGGCGACCCGGATTTTTCCCTGACCGAATCAGAAACGAGGAGCGAAACGATGCCGAAAGCAATCCGATACGACCAGCCGGGCGGCCCGGACGTGATGAAGTGGGTCGATGTCGAGGTCGGCGAACCGCAGGCGGGTGAAGTCCGCATCCGGCAGCATGCGGTCGGCCTCAACTACATCGACGTCTATTTCCGCACCGGCCTTTACCCGCAAGCGCTGCCTGGTGGCCTCGGGATGGAGGCGGCGGGCGAGGTGACGGCCGTCGGTGAAGGCGTGACCACGCTCAAGGCGGGCGACCGCGTCGCGTACGTCGGGCAGCCGCCGGGCGCGTATGCGCAGGAGCGCGTGATGCCGGCCGACCGGCTCGTGAAGCTGCCGGACGGCATC
The DNA here is from genome assembly GCF_905232215.1 of Burkholderia sp. LMG 13014. Lineage (GTDB taxonomy): Bacteria > Pseudomonadota > Gammaproteobacteria > Burkholderiales > Burkholderiaceae > Burkholderia. The sequence goes on along the minus strand of NZ_CAJNKE010000360.1, from coordinate 4,525 downwards.
AGCTACGACGACGCGGCGTCGGTGATGCTGCAGGGCCTGACCGCGCACTACCTGCTGCGCCGCACGTATCCGGTGAAGGCCGGCGACACGATCCTGATCCACGCGGCGGCCGGCGGCGTCGGCCTGCTCGTGTGCCAGTGGGCGAAGGCCCTTGGCGCGACCGTGATCGGGACGGTCGGCTCCGACGAGAAGGCCGCGCTTGCGAAGGCGCACGGCTGCGATTATCCGATCGTCTACACGCGCGAGAACTTCACGCAGCGCGTGAAGGAGATCACGAACGGCGCCGGCGTGCCGGTCGTCTACGACTCGATCGGCAAGGACACCTACATCGGCTCGCTCGACAGCCTCGCGCCGCTCGGGCTGTTCGTCAGCTTCGGCAACGCGTCAGGCCCGCTGCCGCTGATCGACTCGAAGGAATTCTCGTCGCGCGGCTCGCTGTTCTTTACGCGACCCACGCTGTTCTCGTACATCGCGAAGCGCGCCGATCTCGAATCCGCCGCCGCCGAGCTGTTCGACGTGCTGCTGTCGGGCAAGGTGAAGACGAGCATCAACCAGCGCTATCCGCTCGCGGAAGTCGGCCGCGCGCATGAAGATCTCGAGGCGCGCAAGACCACCGGTTCGACGATCCTCGTTCCCTGACCCGTCCCCTCGTGCCGGCGCCATGCCGGCACGCGCTTGTCCGGGCGGCACCACCGTGCCGTCCATCCCGCCTCCCGGTTCCCGCCGTCCTTCCCCGAATTCCACGTTTACGCGTTTTTTATACGCGCCCCGATACCTTTGACCCGTCCTTTACGTGCGTTCCCATAAGGTTCTAGTCGTCTGATTTCGACGATGGAGAACAGAAAAATGGATGGGGTATTTATCGGCGCACTGGTGCTCTTCACCGCGCTGATCCTCGGTTTGGTTGCCGGTTGCGACAAGCTGGTGCAATACGGTCGCGGGGGGCGAGCATGACCTGGATGCTTTGGCTGGCGGGCGCCTCGACGGCCCTGCTGTTCGCGTATCTCGTCTTTGCGCTGCTGCGCGCGGAGGACATCGAATGAACGCGAACAATCTTTTTCAGACGGCGCTCTTCATCGTCGTGCTGCTGGCGGCGGCCGTTCCGGTCGCGCGCTACCTGTCGGCGGTGATGGACGGCAGCTCGCGTGTCGTGCGCGTGTTCGGGCCGCTCGAGCGCGCGCTGTACCGCATCGCCGGCGTCGACGCCGGCAGCGAAATGAACTGGAAGCAGTACGCAGTCGCGACGATCGCGTTCAACGCGCTCGGCGCGCTGTTCCTCTACGGCCTGCTGCGCCTGCAAGGCTTCCTGCCCGGCAACCCGCAGCAGTTCGGCGCGATGACGGTCGACGGCGCGTTCAACACGGCCGTCAGCTTCGTCACCAACACGAACTGGCAGGACTACACGCCCGAGCAGACCGTCAGCTACCTGACGCAGATGCTCGGCCTGACCGTGCAGAACTTCCTGTCGGCGGCAACCGGCATCGTCGTCGTGATCGCGCTGATCCGCGGTTTCGCACGTCATACCGCGCAGACGATCGGCAACTTCTGGGTCGACCTCACGCGCGTGACGATGTACGTGCTCGTGCCGATGTCGGTGATCATCGCCGCGCTGCTGATGAGCCAGGGCGTGATCCAGAACATGAAGGCGTACCAGGACGTGCCGGTGTTGCAGACGAGCACCTATGCGGCGCCGAAGCTGGACGCGCAGGGCAATCCTGTGAAGGACGACAAGGGCAACCCGGTGACGGTGCCGACCCCGCTCACGAAGCAGACGCTCGCAATGGGCCCGGTCGCGTCGCAGGAAGCGATCAAGATGCTCGGCACCAACGGTGGTGGCTTCTTCAACGCGAACTCCGCGCATCCGTACGAGAACCCGACGCCGTTCGCGAACTTCATCCAGATCTTCGCGATCCTGATCATCCCGGCCGCGCTGGCGCTCGTGTTCGGCCGCATGATCGGCGACCGCCGGCAGGGTATCGCGGTGCTCGCGGCGATGACGGTCGCGTTCGTGCTCGCGATCGGCGCCGAGGTGAGCGCCGAGCAGGGCGGCAACCCGACGCTCGCCGCGCTGCACGTCGACCAGTCGACCAGTGCGCTGCAGCCGGGCGGCAACATGGAAGGCAAGGAAACGCGCTTCGGCATCGCGCAGACCGGCATCTTCACGGTCGCGACCACGGCCGCGTCGTGCGGTGCCGTCGACACGATGCACGATTCGCTGACGCCGCTCGGCGGCCTCGTGCCGATGCTGCTGATGCAGCTGGGCGAGGTGATCTACGGCGGGGTCGGCTCGGGTCTCTACGGGATGCTCGTGTTCGCGCTGCTCGCGGTGTTCGTCGCCGGCCTGATGATCGGCCGCACGCCGGAATACGTCGGCAAGAAGATCGAGGCGTACGAGATGAAGATGGTGTCGATCGTCGTGCTGCTCACGCCGCTGCTGGTGCTGGTCGGCACGTCGATCGCCGTGCTTGCCGATGCGGGCAAGGCCGGCATCGCGAACCCGGGGCCGCACGGCTTCTCGGAAATCCTGTACGCGTTCAGCTCGGCCGCCAACAACAACGGCAGCGCGTTCGCGGGCCTGACGGTCGGCACGCCGTTCTACAACTGGATGACCGCGATCGCGATGTGGTTCGGCCGCTTCGGCACGATCGTGCCGGTGCTGGCGATCGCCGGCTCGCTTGCCGCGAAGAAGCGCATCGCGGTGACGAGCGGCACGCTGCCGACGCACGGTCCGCTGTTCGTCGTGCTGCTGCTCGGCACCGTGCTGCTGGTGGGCGCGCTGACCTACGTGCCGGCGCTTGCGCTCGGCCCGGGCGTCGAGCACCTGATGATGTGGCTGGGCGCGTAATGCGCACCCATATGGCGACACATTGAAAAGACTGAAGAGATTGAAGAGATCGCAATGACTCAACATTCCGCAACACGGTCCATGTTCGATCCGGCGCTGCTGCGCCCGGCGATCGTGGACTCGTTCAAGAAACTCACGCCGCGCACGCAGTTCCGCAATCCGGTGATGTTCTGCGTGTACGTCGGCAGCATCCTGACCACGATCCTGTGGATCGCGGCGCTCGCCGGCCAGGCCGAGGCGCCCGCGGGTTTCATCCTCGCGATCGCGCTGTGGCTGTGGTTCACCGTGCTGTTCGCGAACTTCGCCGAAGCGCTCGCCGAAGGGCGCTCGAAGGCGCAGGCCGCGTCGCTGCGCAGCGCGAAGAAAGACGTGATGGCGAAGAAGCTCAACGAGCCGCATCCGAAGTCGCCGATCCGCGTCACGACCGCGACCGAGCTGCGCAAGGGCGACGTCGTGCTCGTCGAAGCGGGCGACGTGATCCCGGCCGACGGCGAGGTGGTCGATGGCGTTGCGTCGGTCGACGAATCGGCGATCACCGGCGAATCCGCGCCGGTGATCCGCGAATCGGGCGGTGACTTCTCGTCGGTGACGGGCGGCACGCGCGTGCTGTCGGACTGGATCGTCGTCAAGGTCACCGCGAACCCCGGCGAGGCGTTCCTCGACCGGATGATCGCGATGGTCGAAGGCGCGAAGCGCAAGAAGACGCCGAACGAGATCGCGCTGACGATCCTGCTCGTCGCGCTGACGATCGTGATGCTGCTCGCGACCGCGACGCTGCTGCCGTTCTCGATGTTCTCGGTGGAAGCGATGAAGGCCGGCCACGTGGTGACGATCACCGCGCTCGTCGCGCTGCTCGTGTGCCTGATTCCGACCACGATCGGCGGGTTGTTGTCCGCGATCGGCGTGGCCGGGATGAGCCGGATGATGCAGGCGAACGTGATCGCGACGTCGGGCCGCGCGGTGGAAGCGGCCGGCGATGTGGACGTGCTGCTGCTCGACAAGACCGGCACGATCACGCTGGGCAACCGCCAGGCATCGACGTTCGTGCCGGCGCCGGGCGTGACCGAGGAAGCGCTGGCCGATGCCGCGCAACTGTCGTCGCTCGCCGACGAAACGCCGGAAGGCCGCAGCATCGTCGTGCTCGCGAAGGAGCGCTTCAACATTCGCCAGCGCGACATGGGGCAGCTGCACGCGACGTTCATCGGCTTCTCCGCGCAGACGCGGATGAGCGGCGTCGACCTGCCGGGCCGCGAGATCCGCAAGGGTGCGGCCGACGCGATCCGCAACTACGTCGAGACGCACGGCAGCCGCTTCCCGGAAGAAGTGCGCCGCGCGGTCGACGAAGTCGCGCGCCGCGGCAGCACGCCGCTCGTCGTGGCCGACCTGCATGAAGGGGCGGCGCGTGTGCTCGGCGTGATCGAGCTGAAGGACATCGTGAAGGGCGGCATCAAGGAGCGCTTCGCGGAACTGCGCAAGATGGGCATCAAGACCGTGATGGTGACGGGCGATAACCGGCTGACGGCCGCGGCGATCGCGGCGGAAGCGGGTGTCGACGATTTCCTCGCGGAAGCGACGCCGGAAACCAAGCTCGCGACGATCCGCGAGCATCAGGCAGCCGGCCGTCTGGTCGCGATGACCGGCGACGGCACCAACGACGCACCGGCGCTCGCGCAGGCCGAC
>NZ_CAJNKE010000359.1 GCF_905232215.1 Burkholderia sp. LMG 13014 | reverse complement strand
AACGCCTCGTGAAGCTCGGCTTCGGCGTCGTGACGAGCGTGCAGGGCCGCGGCGTGCTGCCCGAGGATCACCCGGCGACGCTCGGCGCGTTCAACGTGCACGCGTCCGTCGAAGCGTTCTACAAGACCTGCGATGCGCTCGTCGTCGTCGGCTCGCGCCTGCGCGGCAACGAGACGCTGAAGTACAAGCTCGCGCTGCCGCAGCCGCTGTTCCGCGTCGATGCCGACGCGCTCGCCGACAACCGCGGCTATCGCAACGAGCTGTTCGTGCATGGCGATTCGAAGCGCGTGCTGGCCGAGCTGGCCGACCAGCTCGAAGGCCGCCTGTCGGTCGATCCGCAGTTCGCCGCCGATCTCGCGGCAGCCCGCGAGCAGGCGGTGGGCGACGTGTCGAAGGGCCTCGGGCCGTACAAAAAGCTCGTCGACACGCTGCAAGGCGCCGTCGGCCGCGACTACAACTGGGTGCGCGACGTGACGATCTCGAACAGCACGTGGGGCAACCGCCTGCTGAAGATCTTCGAGCCGCGCTCGGGCGTGCATGCGCTCGGCGGCGGCATCGGCCAGGGTATCCAGATGGGCATCGGCGCGGCGCTGGCGGATGCGGCCGCGAAGACGGTCTGCCTCGTCGGCGACGGCGGCCTGATGGTCAACGTCGGCGAGCTCGTCACGGCCGTGCAGGAAAACGCGAACGTGATGATCGTGCTGATGAACGACCAGTGCTACGGCGTGATCCGCAACATCCAGGATGCGCACTACGGTGGCCGCCGCTGCTTCGTGCAGCTGCACCAGCCCGATTTCGCGCAGTTCTGCGCGAGCTTCGGCCTCACGCACTACCGGATCACGTCGCTCGACGACGCGGAAGCGATCGTGCGTGAAGGGATGGCGAAGGAGGGCCCGGTGATGGTCGAGGTCGACATGCTGTCGGTCGGCTCGTTCGCATCGAACTTCGCAGGCCCGCCGGTGAAGAAGGAAGAGCCGTCGGAGCGCCAGTATGCGTAACCACCACGCACCCGTCGACGTCGCGATGATCGGCTTCGGTGCGATCGGCGCGGCCGTGTACCACGCGGTCGAGCACGATGCGTCGCTGCGCATCGCGCACGTGATCGTGCCGGAACACCAGCGCGCGGCGGTGCAGGGCGTGCTGGGCGGCGCGGTGGAGGTCGTGTCGTCGGTCGACGCACTGGCCCGCCGCCCCGAGTTCGCGCTCGAATGCGCGGGCCACAGCGCGCTCGTCGACCACGTCGTGCCGCTGTTGAAGGCCGGCACCGATTGCGCGGTCGCGTCGATCGGCGCGCTGTCCGATCTCGCGCTGCTCGACGTGCTCGCGCAGGCGGCCGACGAAGGCGACGCGACGGTGACGCTGCTGTCCGGCGCGATCGGCGGGATCGATGCGCTGGCATCCGCGAAGCAGGGTGGCCTCGACGAAGTGCTGTACGTGGGCCGCAAGCCGCCGCTCGGCTGGCTCGGCACTCCCGCCGAGGAATTGTGCGACCTGCGCGCGATGACCGAGGAAAAGGTGATCTTCGAAGGCAGCGCGCGCGATGCCGCGCGCCTGTATCCGAAGAACGCGAACGTCGCGGCGACCGTCGCGCTCGCGGGCCTCGGCCTCGACGCGACACACGTGCGCCTGATTGCCGATCCGGCCGTCGCGCGCAACGTACACCGCATCACCGCGCGCGGCGCATTCGGCGAGATGTCGCTGGAAATGAGCGGCAAGCCGCTGCCGGACAACCCGAAGACGTCCGCGCTGACGGCGTACAGCGCGATCCGCGCGCTGCGCAACCGCGCGGCCCGCTGCGTGATCTGACCGGGCCATTGAATGGCCGCCCGCGCCACGGCGAGGGCGGACGTGCAGAGACAGATTTGTGGGACTTGTGACATGACTCCTTTCGATACGAGCCTCGTACCCGACGGCAACATCCTGATCGGCGGCGAATGGCGGCGCGGACGTGGCGCGCCTTTCGCGAGCATCTATCCGGCCGACCAGTCGCTGAACATGGAAGTGTCGACCGCGAACGCGGAAGACGCGGCCGAAGCTGTCGTCGCCGCCGATGCCGCGTGGCGCCGCGCCGATTGGGCCGGGCTGAAGCCGCACCTGCGTGCGCAGGTGCTGTACCGCATCGCCGACCTGATCATGCAGCGCCACGAGGCGCTCGCGAACCTGCAGCGCCGCGACAACGGCAAGCCGATCAGCGAGACGCGCGTGCTGGTGGCCAGTGCCGCGAACACGTTCCGCTATTTCGCGGCGTGCCTCGAAACACTCGACGAGGAACTGACGCCGTCGCGCGGCGACTACCTGACGATGAGCGTGTACGAGCCGATCGGCGTGATCGCGGCGATCACGCCGTGGAATTCGCCGATCGCGTCCGATGCGCAGAAGCTCGCGCCGGCGCTCGCCGGCGGCAACGCGGTGGTGCTCAAGCCGGCCGAAGTCACGCCGCTGGTGTCGCTCGCGCTGGCTCGCATCTGCGAGGAGGCCGGTGTGCCGAAGGGCGTGCTGAGCGTGCTGCCGGGCAAGGGCTCCGTGATCGGCGACGTACTCGTGCGTCATCCGCTCGTGAAGAAGGTGTCGTTCACCGGCGGCACCGAAGTGGGCCGCGGCATCGCGCGCATCGCGGCCGAGAAGCTGATGCCCGTGTCGCTCGAACTCGGCGGCAAGTCGCCGACCATCGTCTGCGACGACGCCGATCTCGATCATGCAGTCAACGGCGTGCTGTACGGCATCTTCAGTTCGTCCGGCGAAGCGTGCATCGCGGGCTCGCGGCTGTTCGTTCAGCGTTCGGTGTACGACGAATTCATGAAGCGCCTGGTCGCGGGCGCACGCAAGCTGCGCGTGGGCGACCCGACGCGGCCCGACACGCAGATGGGCCCGCTGATCACCGCGAAGCATCGCGAATCGGTGGAGCGCTACGTGGCGCTCGGCCTCGAGGAAGGCGGCCGCCTGCTGTGCGGCGGCGAGCGGCCGTCGGGCGACGGGCGCGAGAACGGCTTCTTCTATCAGCCGACGATTCTCGAAGGCTTGCCGAACAGCGCGCGTATCTGCCAGGAAGAAATCTTCGGCCCCGTGCTCGTCGCGATGCCGTTCGACGACGAAGCGTCGCTGATCGCGCAGGCGAACGACAGCGTGTTCGGCCTGGCGGCCGGCATCTGGACGCGCGACTACAAGCGTGCCTGGCGCATCGCGCGTGCGCTCGAAACGGGCACCGTCTGGATCAACACGTACAAGCTGTTCTCGATCTCCACGCCGTTTTCGGGCTGGAAGGAGAGCGGGATGGGGCGCGAGAAGGGGCGTCTCGGCATCCGCGAGTACATGCAGCAGAAGAGCCTCTACTGGGGCTTGAACGACGCGCCGCTGCCGTGGGCGAACTGAGCGAAGGGGAATGACGCAATGAGCATTTTGGGAATCGAGCAGATCACGTACGGCGTCGACGACCTCGCGACCTGCCGGCGCTTTTTCGCCGACTGGGGGATGAAGGAAGTCTCGCACGACGACACGCGCGCACGCTTCGAGACGCTGAACGGCTGCACCGTGCTGGCCGTCAAGGCCGACGATCCGGCGCTGCCGCCCGCGTTCGAAGCGGGCCCGACGCTGCGTGAAGTCACGTGGGGCGTCGCGACGCAACAGGAACTCGACGCGCTGCGCACGAAGCTCGCCGGCCAGCCGGGTTACTACGCGCAGGACGATGCAGTCGGCTGCATCGACCCGAACGGGATGGCGATCCGCATCGAAGTCACGCGCAAGCGCGAACTCGACATCACGGGCTCACCGTCGAACGTGTGGGGCCAGACGCTGCGCGTCGACCAGCCGAGCCCGATCTATGCACGCGCGGAGCCGGTCGAGGTCGGGCACGTGGTGTTCTTCACGAACTGCCTCGACGCGCAGGAAAAGTTCTATCACGAGCTGCTGGGCTTCGAGACGTCCGACCGTTACCCGGGCCGCGGCGCGTTCATGCGCTGCGCGCCGCACGGCGGCCACCACGACCTGTTCCTGCTCGCGCTGCCGAACGGAAAGCGCGGCCTGAACCACGTCGCGTTCACCGTGCGCGACATCCACGAAGTGTTCGGCGGCGGCATGCATATCGACCGCTGCGGCTGGGAAACGCAACTCGGCCCGGGCCGTCACCCGGTGTCGTCCGCGTACTTCTGGTACTTCCAGAACCCGGCCGGCGGCCTGATCGAGTACTACGCGGACGAAGACATGCTGACGCCCGAGTGGCAGCCGCGCGAATTCGAGCCGGGCCCGACCGTGTTCGCCGAATGGGCCGTCGACGGCGGCCTCGACGGCAACACGCGCCGCCAGAAGAACGCGAAGGCGCCGGAAGGCAAGTTCATGACGGAGCGGAAATCATGAGCGAAGGGAACGAACAGGCGCAGGCAGCGCCCGGCACGGTCGTCGTGATCGGCGGCGGCCAGGCCGCCGGCTGGGTGCTGAAGACGCTGCGCGCGGAGGGCTTTGCGGGCCGTCTCGTGATGATCGCCGACGAACCGCATCTGCCGTACGAGCGCCCGCCGCTGTCGAAGGCCGTGCTGGCTGGCGACGCCGACATCGAAACCGTGCGCGTCGTGCGTCCCGACGAATTCGACGCGCTGAACGTCGAAGCATGGCAGCCGGAACGCGCCGCGTCGATCGACCGTGCACGCCGTGTCGTGACAACCGAAAGCGGCCGCGAGATCGAATACGACCGCCTCGTGATTGCGACCGGCGGCACGTCGCGCCGCCTGCCGGACGCGCTCGTGAAGACCCCGAACCTGCATTACCTGCGTACGCTCGACGAAGCGGCCGCGCTCGGCGAGAAGCTGCGCGCGAGCCAGCGCGTGCTCGTGATCGGCGGCGGCTGGATCGGTCTCGAAGTTGCGGCGACGGCGCGCAAGCTCGGCGTCGAAGCGGTCGTGGTCGAAGGCGCGCCGCGCCTGTGCGGCCGCTCGGTGCCGCAGATCGTGTCGGATTTCCTGCTCGACCTGCATCGCTCGAACGGCGTCGACGTGCGGCTCGGTGCGGCGCTCGCGTCGCTCGACGCGCAGCCCGACGACGCGTCGAAGGTGCGGGCAACGCTCGCCGACGGCACGACGATCGACGCCGATTTCGCGGTGGCCGGCATCGGCCTCGCGCTGAACGCGTCGCTTGCGAGCGACGCGGGGCTGGCGATCGACGACGGCATCGTCGTCGACGAATTCGGCGCGACGAGCGACCCGGCAATCTTCGCGTGCGGCGACGTCGCGAACCATCACAACGGCTGGCTGAAGCGGCGCGTGCGGCTCGAATCGTGGGCCAACGCGCAGAACCAGGCGATCGCGGCCGCGAAAGCCGTGCTCGGCGTACGTGCGCCCTACGCGGAGATTCCGTGGTTCTGGTCCGATCAGTACGACGTGAACCTGCAGATCCTCGGCGACCTGCCGGCCGATGCGCAGCTCGTCGTGCGCGGCGAGCTTGCCGCGCGACGCGCGACGCTGTTTTTCGTGGGCGAAGGACACGTGAGAGGTGTCATCGCCGTGAACAACGCACGTGAGCTGAAGCTCGCGCGCAAGTGGATGAACCAGGGCCGGGCAGTGGATACGGAAGCCCTGGCAGACACGAGCAAGACACTGGCCTGACCGGGCGACGAGACACAGGAGACACCCCGCATGAGCACTTTCGACAACGTCGTGGCCGGTCGCGCCACGATGGAAGCTGCCGCCTCCACGCCCGGCGCGATCATCGCGCGGCTCGAGCGGCTTCCGGCCAACGCGATGCAGATCCGCGCGCGCGTGCTGATCGGCACCGCGACGTTCTTCGACGGCTTCGACGTGATCACGATCGCGGCGACGCTGCCGCTGCTGATCCACAAATGGGGGCTGTCGCCGACGCAGATCGGCCTGCTGATCGCATCCGGCGCGATCGGCCAGCTGATCGGCGCGTTCCTGTTTCCTGCGCTGGCGGAGAAGCACGGCCGCGTGAAGGCGATCGCGTGGAGCTCGGCCGTGATCGGCATCACGAGCATCGCGTGCGGCTTCGCGCCGACCTTCGAGATCTTCGTGCTGCTGCGGATCCTGCAAGGCCTGGGCCTGGGCGGCGAGCTGCCGGTCGCCGCGACCTATATCAACGAGATCACGCGCGCGCATGGCCGCGGCCGCTTCGTGCTGCTGTACGAGATCGTGTTCCCGATCGGCCTGCTCGTGTCGATGGCGCTCGGCGCGTGGCTCGTGCCGCGCTTCGGCTGGGAAATCATGTACTTCGTCGGCGGGC
>NZ_CAJNKE010000358.1 GCF_905232215.1 Burkholderia sp. LMG 13014 | reverse complement strand
TGGCGTATCCCCCCCGGGGGGGAAAGGGCGGGGCGGGACGATGTGGCCCCCTATGCGATCGGAACGAGCCTGACTGCCAGCGGTGACGAGGGGCACCCGAGCGTGGCGCGGCAAGGTGGTGCGTTCACGCCGGCACGCCGCGCGTGTCGCGTGCGCGACATCCGCCGCGAACGCTGCGTGTCACGCGTCGGCGAAGCGATGAAAAAAGGGGGAGGAAAACGAAAAACGGCGGCGCAGGCCGCCGCTCGTCAACGCGAAGCCAGCGCCGGCGTACCGGTGTCGCGTGCGGTGCTGTCGTCGTCGGCCGTCTGCGTCGCGTTGTTCCACACGACCCGGTCGTTGACCGCATACAACCGGCACGAACCCGCGCCCTGCTTTGCGCAGTTGTCGAGCGCGAGCGCCATCGGGTCGTCGCCGCCTTCGGCCCACGACCATGCGCCTTCTGACGACACCGCGAACGCGCGGCTCGGATGCTGGTTCAGGAAGCGGCGATAGCCTTCACGGCCGGCTTCGTCGACATACGGCACCGCGTTGACCGAGTCGATCGACGCATAGCCGCTCGCCTTCGGCTCGTGCGGGTTCGCGACCGCGTAACGCACCGACGTCGGCAGGTTCAGCTGCGCGAGGAACGCGTTGACGGCCGGCCACCACACGGGCACGCCGTCGCGGTCGACGATCAGCCGGTGCGCGTCGTCCTTGTAGCGGCCGAAATCGATGAACCGGGCCTGCGTGCCGTGCGAGACGTACGCGTCGTGCATCTGCGCGACGAGCCCGGGCGTCCATACCGAATCGTTGTCGCCGTACAGCCACAGCGACCGCACGGCCGTGTGCGCGCCGTACTGGTCGAACGCGTCGACGAGGTTTTTCTGCCAGCCGTCGCAGAGGTCCTGGCGCAGCCCGCCGGAGAAGTTGATGATGCCGCGCACGCCCGGTGCGGCTTCGGTGCCGTACGCGACCGATACGAGGCCGCCGTGCGACGTGCCGGCGACGACGATGCGCGACGCGTCGACATACGACTGGTGCGACATGTAGCGCACCGTCGCGTCGACGTCAGCCGCCTGCGCGAGCCCGTTCTTGCCGACGTTGCAGCCTTCCTGCTGGTACGTGCCATCCGAACCTGCGAAGCCCTGGCGGTTCGGCGCGATCACCGCATAGCCGCGCCGCACGAATTCGCGTGCGAACGCGAGCGGCCGGCTGCGCGGCTGCTGATGAAGATCGCCGGTGTTCTTGCCGTGGTTGAAGACGACGAGCGGGAACGGGCCGGGGCCGTTCGGCTTGAAGAGCGTTGCCTCGAGCGTGACGGAGCCCGATGCGTCGGCCGGAATGCGGAGGATCTGTTCGTTCAGGTCGGCGGCGACCTGCGGCAGGTTCGAATCGCTGTAGTCGAAGCGTTCGGCGTGGGCGAGCGACCCGCTGACGCTGGTACCCGACCCCGTATTTGCGCTCGGCAGTGTACCGGCCTGAGCGGCCGACAGCACACAGGCCGCCATCCATCCCACCAATACCTTGCTGAACGCCATTCGTAAGCCCTGCCATGCAACATGACCAATTCGAGGTCATCGTAGCCCGACAAATTCGGGTTGTGCAATGCGGGAATTACCCGGCGTCTGACACAGCAACTATTTGTCAACGTTCACTTACTTCGCCGTCGACGTAGCGCCAGAAACCATGCTCGTCGCGCTCGAAGCGGCTCGTCTCGTGGAGCCGGTAAGCGCGTCCGCCGACCTTGTAGCGGGCCACGAATTCGACCTCCGCGTGGCGTTCGTCGAGCGGCGCATGGCGTTTGACCGCGAGCCCGAGCCAGCGCGGCGCGTCGGGCGCTTCGGGGTCGGTGTCGAGATCGGGCGGGCAGGTGCGCGCGGCCCAGGTCGCGCGCAGGTAGTCGGTCGCGCCGAGCACGTACGCGCTGTACCGCGAACGCATCAACTCGAGCGCGGTCGGCGCGGCTTCGCCGCCGTCGATGAAGCGGCCGCAGCAGGCCGCATAGCGGGGCGCCGGCGCTTTGCCGGCGGGAGCGGGGGACGCGCCGCCGCACGGGCACGCGTCAGGTCGGTTCAGAATCATGCGAAACGGGAATTAACGACGCAAGGTTGTCGGCTGCCTACCAGCTCAGCTCGATACCGTCGTACTGGAAGAAACGGCCGTTTGCCTGCGACACGTCCGCGCCGGATTCGGCGATCACGCGGCGCATGCCGGTCACGCTGGTTTCCGGATCGATCGCGGCCTGCGCGCCGCCCATGTCGGTGCGCACCCAGCCGGGGTGGAGCGAGATGCACGCGGCGTGGCGCGTCTGCAGCGACGCGATGCGCAGCGCGTCGTTCAGCGCGGCCTTGCTCGCGCGGTACAGCCAGCCGGTCGTGCCGGTCGCCTCGGCGATGCTGCCCATCCGGCTCGACACGACGGCCAGCACGCCGCGCGCGTCCTCGACGAGCGGCAGCACGATCGGCAGCAACTGCATCGGCCCGCGCACGTTCGTATGCATCACCGCGTCGAAATCCTCGGCGGTGATCGTCTCGACGCCCTCGGTGCGCGGCCCGTACACACCCGACACCAGCACGGCCGCATCGAGCCGCTCGCCGTCGAGCTTCCAGCCGAGCGCCGCGATCTGCTCGGGCTGCGTGATGTCGAGCGCATGCGCCTGCGCGCCGAGCGCGCGCAGCGCGTCGAGCGACGCGTCGTCGCGCGCGGTGGCGATCACGTTCCAGCCGTCGCGCCGGTATTGCCGGACGAATTCGCGGCCGAGGCCGCGCGATGCGCCGACGATCAATGCGGTTTTCATGCCCGTCGCTCCTGTGCTTGGCGCCGCCGAGGCGGCGGCGCCGGGATCAGATCCGTTCGATGGGGCGCGCGGCTGCGCGCTGGCGCCGCTGCCGTCGCGCAGCCAGCGGTGTTACTTCGCGTCGTCGCACGGCTTCAGCGTGGCGGCGACAGCCTGTGCGACGCCTTCGAGCCGCGCGGCGTCTGCCGCGATCATGTCATTGGCAGGTGCGTGCTCGCCGCCGGCGGTGAGTGCAGCCACGCAGCGCGTGTAGGTCTCGCCGAGCGCTTCGAAGTTCGACACGGCCATCCCGAGGTTGCGCATCCGGCCGTCGTGCACGCCGTACACGAGCCCGTGCACCGTGAGCGACTGGCCGCGCGCCCACGCGTCGTTGACGATCGTCGTGCGGCACACGTTGACGACCTGCTCGATCGCGTTCAGCTCGATCAGGCGGCGATAGCGCGCTTCGCCCACCGGCCATTCGTCGAGCAGCGCCGCGTGGCGCTCGCGCACGTCCTGCACGTGATGCAGCCAGTTGTCGGCGAGGCCGACACGGCGGTTGAGCAGTGCGGCGTTCACGCCCGAGCAGCCGTAGTGGCCGACGACCATGATGTGCTTCACGCGCAGGATGTCGACCGCGAACTGGATCACGGACAGGCAGTTCAGGTCGCTGTGCACGACCACGTTCGCGATATTGCGGTGGACGAACACTTCGCCGGGCGGCAGGCCGATGATTTCGTTCGCGGGCACGCGCGAATCCGAGCAGCCGATCCACAGATACTCCGGCGCCTGCTGGTCGGCGAGACGCGCGAAGAATTGCGGGTCGTCTTCGAGCTTGTGCTTGACCCAGGCGTCGTTGTTGTCGAACAGGTGTGAAAGCGGATTGTCTTGGGTGTTCATCGATGTGGATTCCGTTGGCGGAAATCGGGTCGCGATCGGTTCGGTGTAGTAGGCGTCAGGCGGCGCGCTGCGCGTCGCCTGCGCCGTCGTTCTGGTCCGTCGCGCCGAAGCGCGCGGGGTAGCGCAGGCAAAAGCGCAGCGCGGTGTCGTACGGATAAAAGTCGGGCAATTCGCCCTGGATCAGCTTGTCCTTGCTGGCCTGCCACAGCGCGGGATCGAAAAAGTCCGCGTGATGCTTCATGAAGACGTTGCGCACGCGCGGGTCGCCGAGCAGGAACGGCCCGTAGGTCTCCGGAAAGATGTCGTGCGGGCCGACGGTATACCACGGTTCGCCGGACAGCTCGTCTTCCTCGTTGCGCGGCGGCGGCACGCGGCGCACGTTGCAGTCGGTCAGGTACTCGATCTCGTCGTAGTCGTAGAACACGACGCGGCCGTGGCGCGTGACGCCGAAGTTCTTGTACAGCATGTCGCCGGGGAAGATGTTCGCCTTCATCAGCTCCTTCACCGCGTTGCCGTATTCCTTCACGCCGTGCTCGATGTCGGTGTCGGTGCCGTTCTGCAGGTACAGGTTGAGCGGTGTCATCCGGCGCTCGATGTACAGGTGCTTGATCACGAGATTGCCGTCCTCGTATTCGAGCAGCGACGGCACTTCCTTTTCCAGCTCGCGCACGAGCGCGTGGTCGAGCCGCGCGAGCGGCAGCGCGACGCTCGAATATTCGAGCGTGTCGGCCATCCGCCCGAGGCGGTCGTGGCGCTTCACGAGCTGGTACTTCTCCATGATCTGCGCGCGCGTCGTTTCCTTCGGCGGCGGGAAGTGATCCTTGATGATCTTGAACACGTACGGGAACGACGGCAGCGTGAACACGAGCATCACGAGGCCCTTGATCCCGGGCGCGATGATGAAGCGGTCGCTCGAATGCGACAGATGGTGCAGCAGGTCGCGATAGAACAGGTTCTTGCCCTGCTTCTGCAGGCCGACCGACGTGTAGATCTCCGCCTTCGGCTTGCCGGGCATGATCGTGCACAGGAAGTCGACATACGCGGACGGCACGCCCATGTCGACGAGGAAATACGAGTGCGAGAAGCCGAAGATGATCATCAGCTGGTCGCGGCGCAGCAGCACGGTGTCGAGCGAGAGCACGCCGGGGCGCACGTGGCGGATCGGCACCGCGAACGGCAGCACGCGGTCGGCGTTGATGATGCGGCCGACGATGTATGCGCTCTTGTTGCGGAAGAACAGCGACGACAGCACGTGGATCTGGAAATTCGGCGCCTCGTCGAAGTGGCCGAATTCGTCGTGGATCGCCTGCATCACGCACGCGATGTCGCGCGGGAGATCGTCGAATGCCGGTTCGAGCTGGAAGTTCGTGACGATGCGCTCGAGCGTGACCGCGAGCCCGTCGGTGCCCGGATAGTACGCGCGGTAGGTCGGCTTCGCGGCCGGCTCGTCGTTCTCGAGATACTCGGTCGAGATCGCCGGGCGCACGAAGATGAAATCGTTGCTGAAGTACGAGCGGTGCAGGATCTTGCAGCACACCGAATTGAAGAAGGTCTCCGCGCACTCGGGCTGGCGGTGCGACGTGAGCAGGCCGATGTAGTGCAGCTTGATCTGCTGCCACACTTCGTCGTCGATGTTCTCCGCGTCGTATTCGTCTTCCAGCACCTCGACGCATTCCTTCACGCGATCGTCGTACGACGTGATCCGCTCGCGTGCGAGCCGCTGCAGCCCGTGCCAGTCGCCGTGCTCGTACAGCGTCTTCGCTTCGTGGGCCGCCTCGCGGAAGATCCGGTAGTGGCGGTCGAAGTTTTCGAGCATCGTCTGCGCGACGTCGAAACCGATCTGCGAGGACAGCAGTTTGGGGAAGTGATTCATCGCGTGCAGGCTCGTTCGGGAGGGGCTGTAAGCACTCGCCATTTTAGCGCCCAAGCGGGCGGTTCAAGGACTTTGCGGCGATCCGCGGCCGGCCGGCAGGCGGCGGGTTATCCGCCGTTGGATGCCGATCGGTGCATCTTCGCGTAAAGATACGGGTACGGAACCGATTCTGGCACGAACTTTTTTTGACGGGCCGGCCGCCGCCAGGCACGCGTTTCGCGGGACGGCGATAGAATCGACGCACCGCCCGCCACGGCCTGCCGCCGGCGCGCATCCGCACCGATAACGACGAGACGCCCCACCGATGAACGCACTGGAACACCAACTCGACTATCCCTTCGCCGACACGCTGCCCGCCGCGGGCGACACGTTCGAGGTCGCGCCCGGCGTGCGCTGGCTGCGCATGCCGCTGCCGTTCTCGCTCGATCACATCAACCTCTGGTTGCTGCGCGACGAGATCGACGGGCAGGCCGGCTGGACGATCGTCGACTGCGGGATCGCGTCGGAGGCGATCCGCACGCACTGGGAGCAGATCTTCGACACGCATCTCGACGGCCTGCCCGTGCTGCGCGTGCTCGTCACGCACTGCCACCCCGATCACTTCGGCCTCGCGAACTGGCTGTGCGAGGGCGGCGACAAGGGCCGCTGGAACGTGCGGCTGTGGATGACGCTCGGCGAGTACATGTTCGGCTGCCTGATGGCGGCCGGCAACGGCT